>CAYPLF010000026.1:0-29240 GCA_964411555.1 uncultured Bacteroidales bacterium
TGGACGAAGGTCAGGCTGGTGACAACGTAGGTTTGTTGCTCCGTGGTATCGACAAAAACGAAATCAAACGTGGTATGGTTATCACCCACCCGGGTAAGGTAACTCCTCACACCAAATTCAAAGCTTCCGTGTATATCCTGAAGAAAGAAGAAGGTGGTCGCCACACTCCGTTCCACAACAAGTATCGTCCTCAATTCTACATCCGTACCTTGGATGTTACCGGTGAAATCACCTTGCCTGCTGGCGTGGAAATGGTTATGCCCGGTGACAACTTGGAAATAAATGTAGAACTGATCTACCCGGTAGCTTGCTCCGTTGGTTTGCGTTTCGCTATTCGCGAAGGTGGCCGTACGGTTGGTTCCGGTCAGATTACCGAAATTATTGAATAATACATTCGGATAAACCCTAAAAAAGCTTCCACTTGAAAGGGGAAGCTTTTTTTAACACACGGGTCTAGCTCAGTTGGTAGAGCATCGGTCTCCAAAACCGAGTGTCGGGAGTTCGAGTCTCTCGACCCGTGCAAAAACCCAGGATAAGATGAAAAAATTCTTCAACAAAATTGCCTCTTACTGTAAAGAGTCATACAACGAGCTCGTGCATAAGGTCAGCTGGCCAACCGCATCAGAGCTGAGCAGTAGTGCCATCGTTGTGCTATCAGCTTCCCTCGTGATAGCCCTGATTGTTTTTGTCATCGATTCAGGTTTTGAAACCGTCATGACCTTCCTTTACGAAAAGGTATTTTAATTCCCGCAACGCATGTCTGATCTTCAAAAAAAATGGTACGTACTGCGTACTGTGAGTGGTAAGGAAAACAAAGTGCGTGAATATCTTGAAGCAGAAATCAAGAATTCATCACTTAGTGAGTACATATCACAGGTTTTGATTCCGACAGAAAAGGTGTATCAGGTACGCAATGGTAAACGAGTGCTCAAAGAACGCTCGTACCTGCCCGGATACGTCTTGCTGGAAGCTACCTTGGTTGGCGAAGTCATGCACGAGCTCAGAAACATTCCGAACGTGATTGGTTTCCTTGGTGGTAAGGATAATCCCCAAAGCCTCAGGGAATCTGAAGTAAACCGTATTTTAGGTAAGGTGGATGAACTCCAGGAAACCGGAGAAGACTTCAGCATACCCTATTATGTTGGTGAATCCGTGAAAGTAAATCACGGTCCGTTCAGTGGTTTCAGTGCCGTCATTGAAGAGGTCAACAACGAAAAGAAAAAGTTGAAAGTGATGGTCAAAATCTTCGGGCGCAAAACGCCGCTCGAACTGGGTTTCATGCAAGTAGAAAAGGAATAGTCGGTGGTTACGCGCCCGAACTAGCTCTTTTTCGCATTCCACAAATTTTTTAAATCAAATGCAATGGCTAAAGAAGTTGCTGGACAAATCAAATTACAGATCAAGGGAGGTGCTGCAAACCCCTCTCCTCCTGTAGGCCCTGCACTGGGCTCTAAAGGAGTCAACATCATGGAGTTTTGCAAGCAATTCAACGCCAGAACTCAGGATAAGGCAGGCAAAGTATTGCCCGTCGTTATTACCTACTACTCTGACAAGTCATTCGATTTCATAGTCAAGACCCCGCCCGCAGCTATCCAATTGCTGGAAGCCTCCAAGGCTAAATCCGGTTCGGCTGAGCCCAACCGTAAAAAAGTTGCGTCTGTTACCTGGGAACAGGTAAAGGCTATCGCCCTTGACAAAATGGAAGACTTGAATTGCTTCACCGTTGAGTCCGCTATGCGCCTGGTCGCTGGCACGGCTCGCAGTATGGGTATAACCGTTACGGGGGAATTTCCCTCTAACCAATAAACTTCAATTCAAATGGGAAAACTGACAAAAAAACAAAAGTTGGCTTTTGAAAAGATTGAAGCTGGAAAGAGTTACACGTTGAAAGAAGCTTCTGCTTTGGTGAAAGAAATTACTTCTACCAAATTTGATGCCTCTGTCGACATAGACGTTCGTCTTGGTGTTGACCCCAGAAAAGCCAACCAAATGGTTCGTGGCGTTGTGTCACTGCCAAATGGAACCGGAAAGCAAGTTAGAGTTCTGGCATTGTGTACCCCCGATAAAGAAGCTGAAGCTAAAGAAGCAGGAGCTGATTACGTAGGTCTAGACGAGTATATCGAAAAGATCAAGGGTGGTTGGACCGATATTGATGTAATCATTACCATGCCCGCCATTATGGGTAAAATCGGTGCCCTCGGACGTGTGCTCGGACCTCGTGGTCTGATGCCCAATCCTAAAAGTGGTACCGTAACCATGGAAGTTGGCAAGGCTGTACAAGAAGTTAAACAAGGCAAGATTGACTTCAAGGTGGACAAGAACGGTATCGTTCATGCTTCCATCGGTAAAGTGTCGTTCACGCCGGAACAGGTTTTTGGTAACGCAAAGGAATTTATTTCCACGTTGCTCAAACTCAAACCGTCTGCTGCCAAGGGTACTTACATCAAGAGCATTTATCTTTCAAGCACAATGAGTCCCGGAATTAAGGTTGATCCTAAATCCACAGAGGAAAATTAATCCGAAAAAATTATGAAGAAGGAAGATAAAAGCATAGTCATTGAGCAATTGGCTTCAACCATTGGAGAATATGGTTGCTTTTACATTACTGACATAACTGCCTTGAATGCAGCTGAAACCAGCAGTCTTAGAAGAAGCTGTTTCAAAGAAAACATCAAGCTAGTTGTAGTCAAGAATACGTTGCTCCAAAAAGCCTTGGAAAGCTTGGATACCGATTTTGAACCCATTTACGAAACCTTGAAGGGTAACAGTGCGTTGATGTTTTCAACCGTAGCAAATGCTCCTGCAAAACTTATCAAGACGTTCCGTAAGGACAAAGCGATTCCTGCCTTAAAGGCTGCATACGTAGAAGAAAGTTTCTACATCGGACCAGACCAGTTGGAAGCCTTGATTCACATCAAGAGCAAGAGCGAGCTCATCGGAGAAGTTATTGCCTTGTTGCAATCACCGGCCAAAAACGTGGTTTCTGCCCTTCAAAGCGGAGGGAATATTCTGCATGGCGTCTTGAAGACACTTGGAGAAAGAGAAAACTAATCAATCAATCAAGTAACAAAAAACAATTTAATACATACTACAATGGCAGATTTGAAAGCTTTTGCTGAACAATTGGTAAACTTGACCGTAAAAGAAGTGAACGAACTGGCTACCATCCTGAAGGAAGAATATGGTATCGAACCCGCTGCTGCAGCTGTTGCCGTAGCTGCTCCTGCTGCTTCCGAAGGTGCTGCTGCCGCTGCTGAAAAGACCAACTTTGATGTTGTCCTGAAGTCAGCCGGTGCTGCTAAATTAGCTGTCGTTAAGGCTGTTAAGGAATCTTGCGGTCTTGGTTTGAAAGAAGCTAAAGACCTCGTTGACGCTGCTCCCTCTGTAATCAAAGAAGGTGCCGGCAAAGACGAAGCCGAAGCTCTGAAGAAAGCGTTGGAAGAAGCTGGCGCTGAAGTTGAACTTAAATAAGCTTACCGCCTGATTATCAGGTACATTGGTTTAGAGCCTCCGGGGACGGAGGTTCTAGACCTTTTCGTGTCTTAGTATTTAAGTCCCCAACAACGAATCGTTTTCTATTTCCGGCATGATTCAACCGACTTCTAACGAGAAGTGGTCGCTACAACGAAAACGTACATTTAAACTACCCATAAATGTCTTCAGCTACTGAAACCAAACGTGTAAATTTTGCATCCATCCAGAGCGCAATCAACTATCCTGATTTTCTGGAAGTGCAATTGAAGTCATTCCAGGACTTTCTGCAACTGGATACTCCTCCCGAAAAACGTAAAAATGAAGGCTTGTATAAAGTGTTTGCCGAGAATTTTCCGATAGCGGACACACGCAACAACTTTGTACTCGAATTTTTGGATTACTACATTGATCCACCCCGCTATTCCATTGACGAATGTCTGGAAAGAGGTTTGACCTACAGTGTGCCCCTAAAGGCCAGGTTAAAACTATACTGCACCGATCCCGACCACGAAGATTTTGAAACGAAAATTCAAGATGTGTATTTGGGAGCCATTCCTTACATGACCCCAAAAGGAACGTTTGTCATCAACGGTGCTGAACGTGTCATTGTTTCCCAGTTGCATCGTTCACCTGGTGTATTTTTCGGCCAAAGCCTACATGCAAACGGCTCCAAACTCTATTCCGCCCGTATCATACCGTTCAAGGGCTCCTGGATTGAGTTTGCTACCGACATCAACAACGTGATGTACGCGTACATCGACCGAAAGAAAAAATTACCTGTAACAACGTTGTTACGGGCCATCGGTTTTGAAACCGACAAGGATATTTTAGAGATCTTCAACCTGGCTGAAGAAATCAAGGTTACAAAGACCGGATTGAAGAAACTGGTAGGCCGCAAACTGGCTGCCCGTGTTTTGAAGAGTTGGGTGGAAGATTTTGTGGATGAAGATACCGGTGAGGTGGTTTCTATTGAACGCAACGAGGTTATCATCGACCGCGAAACGGTCATTGACAATGATCACCTGGATGCCATCCTGGAATCGGGTGCATCGACCATTCTTTTGCACAAGGATGATTCGACCATGTCCGACTTCAGCATCATCTACAACACGTTGCAAAAAGATCCAAGTAACTCGGAGAAAGAAGCCGTACTTTACATCTACCGTCAATTGCGTAATGCAGAACCTGCCGACGATGCCAGCGCACGGGAAGTCATCCAAAACTTGTTCTTCTCAGAAAAACGCTATGACTTGGGTGAAGTTGGCCGTTATCGGATCAATAAGAAACTGCACCTTTCCACCGCTCAGGATGTGAAGGTGTTGACGAAAGAAGACATCATCGAGATTATCAAGTACCTCATCGAACTGGTCAACTCCAATGCCGATGTGGATGATATCGACCACTTGAGCAACCGTCGTGTCCGTACCGTAGGCGAACAGTTGAACAACCAGTTCGGCGTAGGTCTGGCCCGTATGGCCCGTACCATCCGCGAACGCATGAACGTCCGCGACAATGAAGTATTTGCTCCCGTCGAACTGATCAATGCCAAGACCATTTCATCCGTGATCAATTCGTTTTTTGGAACGAACGCTCTTTCCCAATTCATGGATCAGACCAACCCGTTGGCAGAAATGACACACAAACGCCGTATGTCGGCGCTTGGTCCTGGCGGTCTTTCCCGTGAACGTGCCGGTTTTGAGGTGCGTGACGTACACTATACCCACTACGGACGTTTGTGTCCCATTGAAACACCCGAAGGTCCGAACATCGGTTTGATTTCATCCCTGTGCGTGTTTGCCAAAATCAACGACCTGGGTTTCATTGAAACCCCTTATCGTAAGGTAGAGGACAGCCGCGTAAAACTGGAAGAAATTGTCTATATGACGGCCGAAGAGGAAGAAGGAAAGATCATTGCACAAGGAAACGCTCCTTTGAATCCAGATGGAACGTTCATCCTGAGCCGTGTTAAATCACGTCTGGATGCCGACTTCCCCGTGGTTCCGCCTACCGATGTCAACTTGATGGACGTATCGCCAACCCAAATTGCCTCTATTGCCGCTTCTCTGATTCCCTTCCTGGAACACGATGACGCCAACCGTGCCCTCATGGGTTCGAATATGATGCGTCAGGCTGTGCCCTTGATTCGGTGCGAGGCTCCCATTGTTGGTACCGGACTTGAAGGTCAACTGATCCGTGACTCACGTACACAAATCATGGCCGAAGGCGATGGTTTCGTTGAGTTTGTGGACGCAACGCAGATCCGCATCCGTTACGATCGTACCGAAGAAGAGAACTTTGTCAGTTTTGACGATTCCAGTAAAACATATTTGATTCCAAAGTTTCAGAAGACCAACCAAAGCACGACCATTGACCTGCGTCCCATTGTCAGCAAAGGCGACCGTGTAGTTAAAGGTCAACTGCTGACCGAAGGCTATTCAACCCAAAAGGGTGAACTCGCTTTGGGTCGCAACCTGAAGGTGGCCTTTATGCCTTGGAAGGGATACAACTTTGAGGATGCCATCGTGCTGAACGAACGTTTGGTTCGTGAGGACATCTTCACCTCAGTCCACGTTGACGAATACGTGCTTGAAGTACGCGAAACCAAACGTGGTATGGAAGAACTTACTTCCGATATCCCCAACGTCAGCGAAGAAGCGACCCGGAATCTGGATGAGAACGGTATTGTCCGCGTCGGTGCTCACATCGAACCGGGTGATATCCTGATTGGTAAGATAACGCCTAAGGGTGAATCCGATCCTTCACCGGAAGAAAAACTGCTACGTGCCATATTCGGTGACAAGGCAGGTGATGTGAAAGACGCTTCACTGAAAGCCACTCCTTCACTAAGGGGTGTAGTTATCGGAAAACGTTTGTTCTCAAAAGCCGTTAAGAACCGCAAGTCACGGTTGACCGATAAGGCGTTGCTGCCTCGCATCGATGAAGAATTCGAAGAAGAAGCAGCAAAACTGAAGGCAACCTTGGTTGAAAAGTTATTGGTGTTGACCAATGGCAAAACCTCACAGGGCGTGAAAGACAACCTGGGTACTGAAGTCATTGCAAAAGGATCCAAGTTCTCTGCCAAGAACCTGAGCGAGATCAACTACTCGTCGGTTCAAATCAGCAAATGGACCACCGACAACGCAAAGAACGAATTGATTCGTGACTTGATTCAGAATTACCTTCGCAAATACAAGGAACTGGATGCAATCATGAAACGCAAAAAGTTCAACATCACGATCGGAGACGAGTTACCCTCCGGTATCGTACAAATGGCCAAAGTATACATCGCCAAAAAGCGGAAAATCCGCGTGGGTGACAAGATGGCCGGTCGTCACGGTAACAAGGGTATCGTATCACGCATTGTCCGTCAGGAAGATATGCCGTTCCTCGAAGACGGTACACCGGTGGACATTGTGTTAAATCCGCTGGGTGTGCCTTCCCGTATGAACCTTGGACAGATTTTTGAAACTGTACTTGGTTGGGCCGGAAAAGAATTGGGTGTGAAATATGCGACTCCCATTTTCGACGGTGCAGGCATTGATGATTTGAATACCTGGTCTGATAAAGCCGGAATTCCACGTTATGGCAAATGCCAATTATACGATGGTGGAACTGGTGTGAAATTTGACCAACCCGCTACGGTCGGGGTCGTTTACATGCTCAAGCTTGGCCACATGGTAGAAGACAAGATGCATGCACGCTCCATCGGTCCGTACTCGCTCATCACGCAACAACCATTAGGCGGTAAGGCTCAGTTTGGTGGACAGCGTTTTGGAGAAATGGAAGTCTGGGCATTGGAAGCTTTCGGTGCCGCACACATCCTCCAGGAAATCCTGACCATCAAGTCTGACGATGTTGTGGGTAGAAGCAAGGCTTTCGAAGCCATTGTGAAGGGTGATCCGATGCCACAAGCCGGCATTCCTGAATCGTTGAACGTATTGCTCCACGAATTGAGGGGATTGGGTTTGAGCATTCAATTGGACTAAGTATTAACTGTTTATCATTTCATACACGATATGGCTTTTAAGAAAGAAACCAAGGCAAAAAGCAACTTTTCGAAAATTTCTATCGGATTGGCCTCTCCGGAGGAAATCCTTGAAATGTCGAGTGGCGAGGTGTTGAAGCCTGAAACCATCAACTACCGTA
The DNA here is from genome assembly GCA_964411555.1 of uncultured Bacteroidales bacterium. Taxonomy (GTDB): domain Bacteria; phylum Bacteroidota; class Bacteroidia; order Bacteroidales; family UBA1402; genus UBA8389. Next base: position 7,621 of record CAYPLF010000026.1, read on the forward strand.
CGTATAAACCCGAACGGGATGGTTTGTTTTGCGAACGCATCTTTGGTCCGGTAAAAGACTACGAATGCCATTGCGGAAAGTACAAACGCATCCGTTACAAAGGCATTGTCTGTGACCGTTGCGGTGTGGAAGTGACCGAGAAGAAAGTGCGCCGCGAACGTATGGGCCACATTCAACTGGTTGTGCCTGTAGCGCACATTTGGTATTTCCGCTCCTTACCCAACAAAATCGGGTACCTGCTTGGCTTGCCAACCAAAAAACTGGATTCTGTCATTTATTACGAACGGTATATTGTGATCCAACCCGGTATCAAAGAAGCCGATGGGGTGAACAAGGATGACCTGTTGTCGGAAGAAGAATACCTGGATATCATTGAGACGCTGCCCCGTGAGAACCAGCTGCTCGAAGATTCCGATCCCAACAAGTTTATTGCCAAAATGGGTGCTGATGCCATCCACGACATTCTGGAACGCATCGACCTGGACGAACTCTCCTTTGAGTTGAGACACCGTGCCAGCACAGATACGTCCATGCAGCGCAAAAACGAAGCATTGAAGCGTTTGCAGGTGGTTGAATCGTTCCGTTTGGCAAAACAGCGCAACAAACCTGAATGGATGATCATCAAGATCGTTCCTGTCATTCCCCCGGAACTGCGTCCGCTAGTTCCTCTGGATGGTGGTCGTTTCGCAACATCAGACTTGAACGACTTGTACCGCCGTGTCATTATCCGTAACAACCGCCTCAAGCGCCTGATTGAAATCAAGGCTCCTGAAGTGATTCTCCGCAACGAGAAGCGTATGTTACAAGAAGCTGTAGACTCCTTGTTCGACAACTCACGCAAGTCCAGTGCCGTCAAGACCGATGCCAACCGTCCGCTCAAGTCGTTGTCCGACTCGCTGAAAGGTAAGCAAGGACGTTTCCGTCAGAACCTGCTCGGTAAACGTGTGGATTATTCCGCTCGTTCCGTCATCGTCGTAGGTCCTGAACTCAAGATGCACGAATGTGGTTTGCCAAAGGATATGGCCGCTGAACTGTTCAAGCCTTTTGTCATTCGCAAACTCATCGAACGCGGCATTGTCAAGACAGTGAAATCAGCCAAAAAGATTGTTGATCGCAAAGATCCTGTCGTTTGGGATATTCTCGAGTACGTTATGAAGGGCCACCCTGTGTTGCTCAACCGTGCTCCGACCTTGCACCGTCTGGGTATACAAGCCTTCCAGCCTAAATTGATTGAAGGTAAGGCCATTCAATTGCACCCACTTTCCTGTACGGCTTTTAACGCCGACTTTGACGGTGACCAGATGGCTGTCCACCTCCCGTTGGGCAACGAAGCTGTGTTGGAAGCCCAAATGCTGATGCTAGCTTCCCATAACATTCTAAATCCTGCCAATGGTGCTCCAATCACGGTGCCTTCTCAGGACATGGTTCTTGGTTTGTACTACATTACCAAGTATCGTCAGAGTGCGATGGGTGAAGGCCTGACATTTTATTCGTCCGAAGAAGCAACCATTGCTTACAACGAAGGTAAGGTAGCGTTGCACGCCAAAGTGAAGGTACGCGTCAATGACATGGATGAAAACGGCCAAGCCATTGAACATCTGATTGAAACATCCGTAGGCCGTATTATGGTCAACGAATTTGTGCCCGTCGAAGTAGGTTATATCAACGAAATTCTCACGAAAAAGTCGTTGAGGGACATCATCGGTCGAATCATTGCCGTATGTGGTGTGGCCAGAACCGCTCAATTCCTGGATGATATCAAAGATTTGGGGTATCAAATGGCCTTTAGGGGTGGTTTGTCGTTCAATCTGCAGGATGTGATTATCCCGACTGAAAAGGAAGCTCTCGTTAAGGAAGGATACGATGAAGTAGACTCCATCATGATGGAATACTCCATGGGTGCCATTACCAACAACGAACGTTACAACAAGATTATTGACGTATGGGGTACCATCAACACCAAGTTGTCGAACATCCTGATGAAACAGTTGGAAAGCGATAACCAAGGATTCAATTCCGTCTACATGATGCTTGATTCCGGTGCTCGTGGTTCTAAGGAACAGATTCGTCAGTTATGCGGTATGCGTGGTTTGATGGCCAAGCCGCAAAAGTCCGGAGCTGAAGGCGGTCAGGTTATTGAAAACCCCATTCTTTCAAACTTCAAGGAAGGTCTTTCGGTGTTGGAATACTTTATTTCTACCCACGGTGCCCGTAAGGGTCTTGCCGATACCGCCTTGAAGACGGCAGACGCAGGTTACCTGACCCGTCGTCTGGTTGACGTATCGCACGATGTGATCATCACCGAAGATGACTGCGGTACCTTGCGCGGTTTGATCGCTACGGAAATCAAGAAGGTTGCCACGCTGTACGAGCGCATTCTGGGACGCGTGTCCGTTCACGACATTTACCACCCGCTTACCAATGAACTGTTGGTGGAATCCGGGCAGGAAATCACGGAGGACATCGCACAAAAAATACAAGATTCTCCCATCGAACGGGTGGAAATCCGCTCGGTACTTACTTGCGAATCTAAGAAAGGTGTTTGTGCCAAGTGCTACGGTCGAAACCTGTCAAACGGCAAAATCGTCAACAAGGGTGAGGCTGTGGGTGTCATTGCCGCACAGTCAATCGGAGAGCCGGGTACCCAGTTGACGTTGCGTACGTTCCACGTCGGTGGTGTGGCCGGTAACGTAAAGGCTGAATCTGCCATTATTGCCGGTAACGACGCCCTTTTGGAAATAGATGAATTACGTACGGTTGACGTGGTCGACGAAAACGGCAAATCCATTCAGATTGTGGTTAGCCGCTACGGTGAACTTCGTTTGATTGAACCGGTAACCAAGGTCGTCTTGACAACACAGAATATTCCCTACGGATCCAAGCTGTATTTTGCCCCCGGTGTGGTGGTCAAGAAAGGGGAGAAGATCTGCGAATGGGATGCCTATAACGCCACCATCATTTCGGAACAATCCGGTAAGTTGGAATTTGAATCCATCGAAGATGGAGTAACCTTCCAATCGTATACGGACGATACCACCAAGATGAAGGAAAAGATCATCATCGAACCCAAGGATCGTTCGAAGGTGCCTTCCATCCACGTCTTGAACGATGCCGGCGAACGTCTCCGCACCTACAACTTGCCGGCAGGTGCCCACCTGCTCAAGGAGGACGGTGAACACATCGAAGCCGGTCAGATTCTGGTCAAGATTCCGCGTGCCGTTGCCAAAGCTGGTGACATCACCGGTGGTCTTCCCCGTGTAACCGAATTGTTCGAAGCCCGTAACCCGTCCAATCCTGCCGTTGTGTCTGAAATCGACGGTGAAATCATGGAATTGGGCCGCGTGAAACGTGGTAACCGTGAAATAGTAATCCAGTCGAAGACGGGTGAAACGAAAAAATACATGGTTCCCCTATCCAAACAGGTGCTTGTTCAGGTGAACGACTTTGTGAAGGCAGGAACACCCTTGTCCGACGGTGTCATCACCCCGGCCGATATTTTGGCCATCAAGGGTCCTACTGCCGTTCAGGAATACATCGTCAACGAAGTACAGGATGTATACCGTCTACAGGGTGTGAAGATCAACGACAAGCACTTTGAAGTGATTGTTCGTCAGATGATGCGTAAGGTGGAAATTGTCGATGCCGGCGATACCCGCTTCCTGGAACAACAAGTGGTTGACAAGAACGAGTTTGCTGAAGAAAATGACCGTATCTGGGGCAAGAAGGTTGTGGTTGATGCCGGTGAATCTCCCAATTTGAAACCCGGTATGATTGTCACCGCCCGCAAGTTGCGCGATGAAAATTCATCGTTGAAACGCCGCGATATGAAGTTGGTGGAAACCAGGGATGCCATTCCTGCCACCTCCAACCAGATCCTGCAAGGTATCACCCGTGCTGCATTGCAAATCAACAGCTTCATGTCGGCCGCATCTTTCCAGGAAACCACCAAGGTGCTCAACGAGGCCGCCATCCAAGGCAAGGTGGACCGTCTGGAAGGCTTGAAGGAAAATGTGATCTGTGGTCACTTGATTCCTGCCGGTACCGGTCAGCGTGAATTGGACAAACTCATTGTAGGTAGCAAAGAAGATTTCGACCGCCTCAGTGCTTCCAAAAAGACCGTCCTGGACTTGGAGGAAATGCCTGAAGACGACTTCTAAAACTGCTTCAATTTATAGAAAAGGGGCTTCTCATTACGAGAGGCCCTTTTTTATTGAAAATAGGTTGTTTCGAACACCGATACCTATTAAACCCTGATTTGAAAAATGCATCAAAACGTGGAATGAGTAACAAATATTACTTATCTTCGCTGTTACTGAAAAATAACCTTGAATCAAAGCATGCCATCAATCACTCTTCATGTTCCGATTGGTTGCGCAATTCAGGGTACAAGGTATCATTGCTATCACATTTCAACCGAAACAATATGAAAAAAATCATTTTAACTTTATTTGCAGCATGCCTGGTAGGGGGTGCGTTCGCTCAATTTGGCCCTACAACTCAGGAAACCAATTTTCCGCCCAACACCAAACCAGCATCCACCAACTTGGTTGGTGTACAGTGGCCGCGCGTTGATGCTGATCGCAAGGTTTATTTTCGCATAAGCGCTCCTCAGGCTCAGAGCGTGACGGTATCATTGGGCAATCTGGCCCTAAAGAAGGGAGAAGACGGCTACTGGACAGGCGTTTCTTCTGTTCAGGACCCCGGTTTCCACTATTACAGCCTCAGAATAAACGGCGTTGAAGTGGCAGACCCCAACAGTGAAACCTTCTATGGCTCGAGCAAGTTGATGTCTGGCATCGAGGTGCCTGAAGCCGGTGTTGATTTCTACGACATCAAAGATGTACCCCACGGTGAAGTACGCTCAGTATGGTATTTGGCCAAATCGACGGGTGAATACCGTCATGCCTATATTTATACCCCGGCTGAATACGAAAAGAATACAACCAAAAGGTACCCGGTTCTTTACCTGCAACACGGGATGGGTGAAGACAGACGTGCATGGTCAAATCAAGGTCGTACCAACTTCATCATGGACAACCTGATTGCTGAAGGCAAAGCTGTGCCCTTTATCATCGTCATGGAAGACGGTGGTATTGCCAATGGAATTGGTGGACCTGGTGGCGGCCGTCCGGGTGGCATGGGTGCCAGACCTCAAGGTGCTCCTGCACAAGCTGGTCAAGGTAGACCCCAAGGCGCACCTCAGGGTGCTCCCCAAGGCATGGCTGCTCCTCAAGGTGCTCGTCCCGCCGGTGCTCCTCAGGGTGCTGGTCAAGGCCAACGTCCCGCCGGTGGTGGCATGGGTGGTATGATGGGAGGCATGGCTAACATGTCTTTCGGTGACATCGCCGGTGTGATGATCAGCGATTTGATTCCCATGGTTGATGCCAATTACCGTACACTGACCGACCGTGAAAACCGCGCCATTGCCGGTCTTTCGTTGGGAGGTACCCAAACCTACTCGATTTCTCAAGCCAACATGGACAAGTTTGCTTCCATCGGTATCTTTAGTGCTCCATTCGGTTTCCCTGGCGTTGAAAGCGGTTACAATGGTCTGTTGGCCAAACCCGCCGAGTTCAACAAGCAAATCAAGGTATTCTTTGTCAGCATGGGTTCCAAGGAAGGTGCCAGTTCCGGTCGTTCCATCCACGAACAGTTGGATCAAGCCGGTATCAAGAACGTATATTACGAAGCACCCGGTACGGCTCACGAATTCCAAACCTGGCGCAAGAGCCTGTACAACTTTGCCCAGTTGTTGTTTAAGAAGTAACTATATTTGTTGTTAGCTATACATGCACGAACACCGGTAACCCAACAGTTGCCGGTGTTGTGTTCATTCATCAGGACGCCATGAAACGATTTTACACACAATCATTGTCACGCTTACTGCTTGCAGTGGCGTACATTTTCTTTTCGCTTAGCAGTGTGTCGGCCCAGTTGGTAGAAAACGGAAAACCGGCCAGTACCAACATCAGTCAAAACAACTGTCCCTGCATCATGGAAGATCTCAGTGTGGTTTTCAAGCTGAGGGCTCCGAATGCACAGAAAGTGCAAATCGATTTGGGGAAACTGTACGACATGGTGAAAGACGAACAAGGAACCTGGTCGGTCAGAACCGCTCCTCAAGTCCCCGGCTTCCACTATTATTCACTGGTAATCGACGGTGTTAGGGTAGCCGATCCGGCCAGCGAATCGTTTTATGGTACCAGTAAGGTGTCTAGTGCCATAGAAATACCTGAAAAAGGCACCGATTTCTACGACATCAAAGATGTGCCCCAAGGCGCCCTGAGTTCCAAGTATTATTATTCAAACTTTACCAAAAGCTGGCGTCGGTTGTTTGTCTATACGCCCGCCGGTTACGACAACAACCCCAACCAACGCTACCCGGTGGTGTACATTCAACACGGGGGTGGCGAAGATGAAAGGGGCTGGGCTGAACAAGGCAAGACCGACATTATCCTGAACAATCTGATTGCTGCAGGAAAAGCAAAGCCCATGATCATTGTCATGTCAAATGGCAATGTGAGTACCGGAAGAGGTGGAGGCGGTTACAGCGCAGCGGGCATGGCCGGCATCAAAGAAGAGATGACAGCCAACATCGTACCGTTTATCGACAAAACCTATCGCACCTTGCCCAATGCCAAGAACCGTGCGTTGTGTGGGTTATCCATGGGAGGTGGTCAGGCCTTTTATGTGGGCTTGGGCAGTTTGGACGTTTTCTCATCGATAGGCGTATTCAGCTCCGGCATCTTTGGTGGCATATCGAGTGCCAACGGTGCCTCGTTTGATGCCGAGAAGGAAATTCCCGGATTGTTGACCAAATCGTCCACCTTCAATTCCAAACTGGCTCTGTTCTACATTTCAGTAGGCGAACAGGATCCCCGGGTTGAGTTTACAAAGAAAGCAGTAAAGACGTTGCAGGATAGTGGCCTCAAGGTAGCCTACAATTCATTCCCCGGCGATCACGAATGGCAGGTATGGCGCAAGTCGCTGCACGATTTTGCCCAACGCGTGTTCAAATAAAATGATATCAATCATCTATAAATCACTTAAACTAATCAAATGAATTACAAATCATTAGCTCTTTTGCTTGCAACGGTGTTTGTAAGTGAAGTTGGCCTGGCTCAGGCCGTTGTTGAGGATTTCAAAACCACGCCGACCACTCAGGAAGGCAAACGTTATCCTCAGGTGAATTCGGAAGGACGTGTCCGTACCAGTATTACTGCTCCCGAGGCAAAAAAAGTCCAAATCGATATCGGTGGAAAGAAGTATGACTTGAAAAATGATGGAAACGGTGTTTGGACCGGAGAATCAGATCCTCAGGACGTAGGTTTCCATTACTATCAATTGAATATTGACGGTGCTTCTGTACCCGATCCGAACAGCTTGTATTACTACGGTGCCAGCCGTTGGGGAAGTGGTATTGAAATTCCTTCCAACGATTTGGATTTCTTTGCCTTGAAAAATGTGCCTCACGGTATGATGTGCGAAACCTTTTACTTCTCAAAAACCTCTAACAGCGTACGTCGCGCTTACGTTTATCTGCCCCCGAATTATGATAAGGATGCTACCAAAAAGTACCCTGTTTTGTACCTGCAACACGGTATGGGTGAAAATGAAACCGGTTGGGGTAGCCAAGGTTACACCGCCCGCATCATGGACAACCTGATTGCTGAAGGTAAAGCGCTTCCTTTCATTATTGTAATGGAAAACAGCGGTGGTGGTGGAAGACAAGGTGGTATGGGTGGTGCCAGACCTCAAGGTGCCCCTGGTGCAGCTCCTCAAGGTGCTCCCGCTGCCAGACCTCAAGGTGCTCCGGCTGCAGCTCCTCAAGGTGCTCCGGCTGCTAGACCTCAAGGTGCAGCTCCCCAAGGCGCTCCGGGTGCCGGACGTCCTGCAGGTGGTGGTTTTGGCGGAGGCATGGGCATGGCCGGTCAATTCGGAACCATTCTTATGGAAGACTTGATTCCTTATATTGAAGCCAACTTCCGCGTGATTCCCGATCAGGCTCATCGTGCCATGGCAGGTCTTTCCATGGGTGGTATGCAGACAAAATCAATCGTGATTGCTACTCCCGACAAATTCTCATATATAGGTATGTTCAGCAGTGGTACGTTTGTTCCAACTGAAATCACTGATATTGATGCCTTCAAGAAGAAAGTGAAAGTGGTCTTCATGAGCTTTGGTAGCAAAGAAGGTGGTGCTGCCCGTATTGGAGAGGCTGCTCAAGAATGGAACAAGATTGGCATGAAGGGCGTATCTTATGTTTCTGAAGGAACCGCACACGAATGGCATACTTGGAGACGCAGTCTGCATCAATTTGCACAACTGTTGTTCAAATAATTTGACACATGACGATTCGGAAGATAGGAATCGTATTGGCTGCCGTCCTTATGGGGCAGCTTTGCCTGGCTCAAACAGTGACAGAAGATTTTAAACCGTCTTCTGTCACTCAGAGTGGCAAGCAGTATCCACAGGTCAATTCGCAAGGAAGGGTCAGGACGAGTTTGTCTGCTCCCCAGGCACAACGTGTGCAGATTGATATAGCTGGTGTCAAATACGATCTGAAGAAGAATGAATCCGGCGTGTGGATGGGCGAAACCGATCCGCAGGTAGAAGGATTTCACTACTACCAATTAAACATTGACGGTGCTTCGGTGCCTGATCCCGGTAGTCTGTACTTTTATGGTACCAGCCGATGGGGTAGCGGTATTGAAATACCCGCTCCCGACCAGGATTTTTATGCCTTGAAGGATGTTCCACATGGTGAGATTCGCCAGAAGTTATATTTTTCGAAGATTACGAACGCCTGGCGTCGCTGTTATGTCTATACCCCCGCTGAGTATGATCAAAACCCAACCAAACGGTACCCGGTTTTGTACTTACAACACGGAAGCGGTGAAGATGAAACGGGATGGCCTACCCAAGGTAAAGCCAACTTGATTCTCGACAACCTGGTTGCTGCTAAAAAGGCCGTTCCCATGATCATTGTCATGGACAATGGATATGCCAACAGAGCACAACAATCTGGTTCCCAGGGTGCAGGCGTTCCCCCCGCAAGGGGTATGGCATCGGCATTCGAGGATGTGTTGATCAAGGAAGTCATTCCGATGATCGATGCCACCTACCGGACCCTTTCTGACCGCAACAACCGCGCCATGGCCGGACTATCCATGGGAGCCAACCAGACCATCACCATTACCATGAACAATTTGGATAAGTTTGCCAACATTGCGGGCTTTAGTGGGACCTCCAACTACCCGCGGACAGACGAACTTGACCCTGCCACATTCATGAATGGTAAATTCAAGGATGGTGAGGCTTTGAACAAACAAATCAAGGTGTTTTACTTAGGTCTCGGTACCAAAGAACCTTCACCGTTTCCCGGTTCTGTCGGAGCCTTCCGCAACATGCTCATCAAGCAAGGCGTAAAACACACCTTTTATCAATCACAGGGTACAGCCCACGAATGGTTGACCTGGAGACGCGATTTGCAGCAGTTTGCCTCCTTGCTCTTCAAGTAAAGGAAGAACTGACCACAGCCTATCGAATTATAAAAGCCATTTGGAGTTGCTCAACAACGCCAAATGGCTTTTTCAGTTCACGCCCGTTTCAGCACAATACGGAAGGTAGTACCCTTCCCCGGCTCAGACCACTTGACAAAAATCTTCCCATCGTGGTTCTCCTCAATGATGCGTTTTACCAACGACAACCCCAGCCCCCAACCACGCTGTTTGGTAGTAAAACCCGGTTTGAAAACCGTTTTAAAGTGACTTTTAGGAATACCCTTCCCAGTATCAGTCACATCAATGTGTAGATGTTGACCCTCAGGAATAACAGAGATGCTGATTTTTCCTACGGCATTCATGGCATCGATGGCATTCTTGCATAAGTTCTCTATGACCCATTCAAATAAAGGCACATTCAAATTAACCAGTACCGGTTCTTTAGGTAACGAAGTCGTGAAGCCAATCTTCTTGGAGCTACGGTTCCGCATGTACGTCAACGCATTTTCAAGCGCAGGCTTTAGGTCAACAGGTGTTAAGCTGGGCTTAGAACCGATTTTTGAAAACCGTTCAGCAATGGTTTTCAACCGATGCGTATCCTTATCAATCTCAGTCAGCAGTTTTTCATCCACCTCTTTGAGTTTGAGCAACTCAACCCAAGCCAACAAGGATGAAATTGGAGTGCCCAACTGGTGGGCAGTTTCTTTTGACAAACCCACCCAAACCCTGTTTTGTTCCGATTTCCTGGAAGCATTGAGGGCAAATACCGTCACGGCCAGGAAAATAAACATAACAAACAGCTGTATATAAGGAAAATAGGTCAATTTTTTCAACAAACTGGAATCATCGTAATAGACACGTTGTGCATACGACTCGTTGATCTTAACCTCGATGAATTTCTTTTTATGGATGATTTTCTCGGCCTCAGTTTGTAATGCCTTTTCATCTTGAAGGGTAGACGCTTTCAGGTTTTTGGTTTCCAAAATGACACCATCTGAATCAACCAAGATGACCGGAATATTCGAGTTTCCGTCCATGACTTTAAAATTCAGCGAATAATCCATCTGAACACCCTCTTCAAGGTCAATGGTCAACAATCTTACCGCTTCAGCCCACAGCTCAATTTTTTTGCGTTCTTCCAGTGCCAGGTCCTTTGCCAATTTGTTGGAAAACAACATGGAGGCCACAATCAATCCTCCCGCCACCACAAAGAATGCGGTGCGAATCAGAGCCGATGAGTCGCGAAAATTGATCATGAATCAACGAGTTAATTCAACAGAAATAGGACAGTGGTCAGAATGGACAATATCCTGGTGGATGTCGGCAGCCACAAGTTGCGGTACCAGTGGTGAGGTGACCACATGGTAGTCAATGCGCCAGCCTAGGTTCCGCTCCCTGGCGAAGGTACGGTAGTTCCACCAACTGTATTGTTCCGGTTCAGAATGGAAAACCCTGAATGAATCGACAAATCCGTGTTCAAGAAGCCGGTCAAACCATTCCCGCTCTTCAGGCAAGAAGCCAGAAACGTTGGCGTGACGTTCCGGATGGTTGATGTCGATGGGTTTGTGGCAAATGTTGAAGTCACCGCAAACCACAAGGTTCGGACGCTCTTTGATCAGGTTGTCGAGAAAGTGGAGGAAAGCATCCAGAAACTCCATTTTAAAGGCTTGTCGTTCACCTCCTGTTGTTCCTGAAGGGATGTAAACGCTTAAAACACTGAGATCGCCAAAATCAGCCCGCAAAACACGCCCTTCGCTGTCATATTGATGATTATCCATACCCACTACAACGGCATCGGGCTTTTCTTTTGACAAGATAGCCACACCACTGTACCCTTTCTTTACGGCTGAGTGGTAGTAACAATGCGGAAAACCGGCCTCCCAAAACAGAGATGAGTCAATTTGGTCAGGTTGAGCCTTGGTTTCCTGAAAACAGACCACATCAGCCCCACTTTGCGCCAGGTAATCGTGCAGCCCCTTGCTTGTTGCGGAACGGACCCCGTTCAGATTGTATGATAGGATACGCATAAAGAAAAATTATACGTTGCTTTTTTGCATCATTTTGGTAGCAAATACAAATTCATTCAACCGTTCATTCGTTGAAGCATACAACTCATCCCTGCTTCCTTCCCATGCCTTGTCACCTTGGTATATGAAACTTATTTTCTCTCCCATGGTCAGTACGGAATTCATATCGTGGGTATTGATGACTGTGGTCATGCCGTATTCCTTGGTGATATCGGTGATGAGTTCGTCTATTTTGATGGATGTCAGCGGATCCAAGCCAGAATTGGGTTCATCGCAGAACAGGTACTTTGGATTCAACGATATGGCTCTTGCGATGGCCGCTCTTTTCTGCATGCCACCGCTTACTTCTGACGGAAAAAGAGAGGCGCTGTCACCCAACCCAACCCTTTCGAGGCAATACATGGTACGTTTCCACTGTTCCTTTTCGCTCAATTCGGAGAACATACGCAAAGGAAACATCACATTGTCACTAATGGTCATGGAGTCAAACAAAGCAGAACCCTGGAACAACATGCCCATTTCGGTTCTCAACTTGACCCGCTCCGTTTTGCTCATGGCTGAAAGCGAGCGGTTGTCGTATAAAATGTCACCCGAATCGGGATTCAACAAACCCACCACGCATTTTAGCAAGACCGTCTTTCCCGATCCGCTCTGACCAATGATCAAGTTGGTTTGACCCGTTTGAAAGGTGGCGTCTATGCCTTTGATGACTTCCCGTCCATCAAACGATTTGTGTATGTCCTGCAATTCAATCATGTCAACAACAACTTGGTCAATATAAGGTTGAACAATAAAATCAGAATACTGCTGTTCACCACAGCATTGGTACTTGCCTTACCTACATCGAGTGCTCCTCCGTAGGCGTAATAGCCGTAATAGGAAGAAACGGAAGAAATGATAAACGCAAAGACAACGGCCTTTATGAGGGAATAATACACATACCAGGGTATAAACCAATACTGGATGCCATAAATATACGTTGATGGCGTTATCAGATCGGTGAACAAGCTTACGCCATACCCTCCAATCAATCCAAAAAACATGCTGTAAATTACCAAAACGGGTACGAATAATACAAATCCGGCAATTTTCGGGAGAATCAGGTAGTTGGGTGAGTTCACCCCCATGATATCCAATGCGTCGATTTGTTCGGTGATGCGCATGGTCCCGATTTCCGAGGCGATGTTTGATCCAACCTTGCCGGCCAGGATCAGACACAGGATGCTTGAACAGAATTCAAGCAACAAGGTGTCGCGGGTAACCAGACCGGTTGTATACCGGGGAAGGATGGGGTTCTCCGTGTTCATTTGCGTCTGCATGGTCATGATGGCCCCTATGAAGACGGATATGAGCAGGGTGATGGGTAGGGAGTTGGCTCCCAATTTCTCTATCTCTTTCCACGTTTGCTTGGTAAATAATTTCCACCGCTGCGGGACAGAGAATGTTCGATACATGAGTTGGCTGTAACGGCCAACATGAAAGAATGGATCCATAAGTAGTACAATTGCTGCAAATATACTTTAATTCGTCCAGTTGAACGAAAATCGATGTAGTTTTCGTACTTTTGCCGCTGCAACAAAACCCCTAAACACGATGCCTGAGAAAGAGTTGGTGCTTCGAACGGACAATTTGGTGAAACGCTATCGGCAGCGAACGGTGGTTGATCACGTTTCCATCGAACTGCGTCAAGGTGAAATTGTTGGATTGCTCGGACCCAATGGAGCCGGCAAGACCACCACGTTCTACATGACAACAGGATTGGTGATTCCCAATGAAGGACGCGTGTTCCTGGGTGATTTGGATATAACCAATTATCCGGTGTACAGGCGGGCACAAAACGGCATTGGTTATTTGGCACAGGAACCCTCTGTTTTTCGTAAAATGACAGTGGAAGATAATATCCGTTCGGTACTGGAAATGACAAAACTGAGCAAGATGGAACAAAAGGAAAGGCTGGAGAGCCTCATCGCTGAGTTCCATTTGGAAAAAGTAAGGAAAAACATAGGCGACCGCCTTTCCGGTGGAGAACGCCGCCGTACGGAAATTGCCCGCTGTCTGGCCATCAGCCCCAAATTCATCATGCTTGACGAACCCTTTGCCGGTGTTGACCCCATAGCAGTCGACGATATTCAGCAAATTGTATCCAGCCTGGTTACCAAAAATATCGGTATTCTCATTACCGACCACAATGTACAGGAAACCCTGTCCATTACAGACAGGGCTTACATGTTATTCGAGGGTAAGATTCAATTCAAGGGCACACCCGAAGAGTTGTCTCAGAATGAGATAGTACGCCGCAAATACTTAGGACTCAATTTTGAGTTGCGGAAGAAACCTCATCGAGAAGCAGCGCGTAAAGAAAAATAACTCTTTTGCTGAGATCCGGCTCAACTGAAGTCCTCCCCTTTTTTCAATTGGGCATCGATGACAAATTGACGGATTTCCTGTTCGTCTTCTTTTTTGCAAATCATCAATACATTTCCCGATTCAGCTACGATATAACCGTCCATTTTATGCAAAACGGCCAACATGCCAGCGGGTAGAGATACCAGGTTATTATGACTTTCATAGAATAGGGCATCGCATTTCAGTACGGCATTTGTGTTTTCATCCTTCTCGGCCAGATCGTGCAAAGAACCCCAGGTGCCCAAGTCGGACCAACCGAATTCAGCTCCAAGTACATATACGTTTGATGCCTTTTCCATGATGCCGTAATCGATGGAGATGTTGGGACATGCCGGGAAAATGCGGTTGATGAAATCGGCCTCCTGTGGTGTGTTGAAATACTCCTGACCACTGTTGAATCGCGAAGCAATATCGGGCAATAATTCATCGAATGCGGAAAGGATGGTTTGCACGTTCCACAGGAACATACCCGAATTCCACAAGAATTCACCGCTGTCTAAGAAAACCTGGGCTAATTCTGCATTGGGTTTTTCGGTAAACGTTTTGATTTTCGAGAAGTTGTCTAAGCCCTGCGAATCAATTTGTATATAACCGTAACCAGTTTCAGGCCGGTTCGGTTTGATGCCCAGTGTCAATAGGACGTTTTGTTGAGCCACAAAGTCCAGGCCTTTGCTGATGCAATCCAGAAAATCCTGTTCCTTGAGAATCAGGTGGTCTGAGGGCGCTACGACAATGTTGGCTTTTGGGTTGACGGCCCGAATGCGGTTTGAGGCAAATGCGATGCAGGGAGCGGTATTTCGACGCTGCGGTTCCAATAAGACCTGACTTTCTTTCAAATCAGGCAATTGGCTCAATGTCAGGTCTTTGTAGAGCTGATTCGTGACAATGAAAATGTTCTCCTTGGGAATGAGTTTGATAAACCGATCATACGTTTGTTGGAGGAGCGATCTGCCGGTTCCAAAAAAATCCAGAAACTGTTTGGGAAAGGAAGAGCGGCTGGCCGGCCAAAACCGACTGCCTATGCCACCGCTCATGATGACACAGTAGTTGTTGTTCATGCTTGATTAAAATTGATCAGGTTACCAAAGATAACAAACTTATGGCATAAAGCGTTCACCCAACCACTCAAATAGTAGACTGAACAGTTGTTTTTGCTTTTTTATTCTTCTTCCCTGTTCCTTTCTTATCAAGTTCGGCTTTGTCTCTTGCCTCTTTTACATCCTTCTCGTTAGGCTCCCACAACGCATTTTCCACCTTGCCAAGCTCTTTTTCCAAGCGCTCTTGTTCGGCCTTTATTTCTTCGGGTGTGGTACAGTATTCGTAGATGGTTTGGTTTTTTGGATTGGAAACCTTGTAGATGTCACCTTTGTAGCGGCGCAAATTGAAATAGTCGTACAAGGTGTATCGCTCGGCACTGTTCAATGAATCCGGTGCAATTGCCTGTGTGGAGAGGTAATCTTTCACCGCTTCCATCGGAATCCAGAACATGGGAAACTTGCGGGTACCCTCATTTTCATCAAAGCGCACCAGAACAGGGCACAAGGCTATGGTCTTTGTTCGGATGGTCGATGTCCTGGCATCCAGGAAAATGGTTTCTTTCACGTAATACATAACTACTTCCGAGGTGGGGATATCAACGCCTTCAATATTATAAATAATTACACTCGGACGCTTGGCATCCGCTTTTTTCTGGAAAGGTATGTCAAACCGTTTCAGTAAATCCTCGAACTTGACGGCATAGGCGTCGGTAAATACTTCCCGCCCATCAAGGTATTCATAGGCCTTGACTTTGTTTTGAGCCAAAGCTTCAAACAAGGAAGAAAAAAGGTTTTTCTTTTCTGCAGAGGCTTCTATCGGGTAATAGAGCGCCGCATTATCACTTACGGTCAAGTCAACAATACGGTACACGTCTCGCTTCCAGGCAATATCCTCTGCCCTTGTTTTCAAGGGAGCCGGTTGTTTTGCCTCGCTGAAGGACATACCGGTTACCGTACCTGAGTAGGTGGATTCTGTGGTCTGGGCCATCAAGCCTGAAAAAGTTGTCGCGGCCAACAGCATGAGCGCGAGTATACGGTTGTTTCTACCACTGTTGTACATGGTTTCTTTTTTTTTAGTTGATGATCACTTCCATGGGAGAAAGGCTTTGTTCGATACCATCTGGACCGATTGCCTTGACATTCGAAATCCACAAGCGTTTTCCCCTGGCAAGTCCGCGTATTTGAGTTTTTTGTTGTTCCGAGAAATTGGCGCCCTGAGAGCTTTCCATCAGGGTGTTACCCATGGAGTCATAAATCAGTGTCTTGAACGAGAGCACCCTGAAATTCACATCCAACAGATCGTCATCCAGCGCTGCCACAATACCCGGAATGGTGAGCAGGATGGTCTTTTTAAAACCGGTTCCTCCCTTATAACGACGCACAATGCCGTTGTCATCTTTGTATTCCAGGAAAGGTCTTGGTTCCGGAAGCGGGCGAACGCGGAAAGGCATTTTCGCCACAACCTGGCTTTTCCCGTCCATAAGGGCGGTAACAGTAATCACGCATTCCTGGCCGGGACGACTGGGTTTGGCTATCCAGTTACGGGTCGAACGCGACAGGCTGCCATTGTTTGATACGGCACTGATTTTATTATCGGGCACACCGGGTACGGAGATACTCACTTCATTTGCAATACCGGCATACAGAACGTTCATCAAGGTGTTTGATACGGTAGCGGTTGGTTCGACTACGGTGTATTTTTGGGAAAATTTGTGCCGTTGCGTACTGCCATCACCCCGTTTCATTTCGATGTAACCCTCTACCGGGAAAACGCCGGGTCTTGATGCAAACACTTCGTAGTAGCCTTTCTTTGAAGGATCCAGCATGCGACCGTTGATGA
The DNA here is from genome assembly GCA_964411555.1 of uncultured Bacteroidales bacterium. Classification (GTDB taxonomy): domain Bacteria; phylum Bacteroidota; class Bacteroidia; order Bacteroidales; family UBA1402; genus UBA8389. The sequence continues at coordinate 24,434 of CAYPLF010000026.1, forward strand.
AAATGGACGGGCGTTGGGTGGAGTCTTCCGCCGATAAGACAATGTTGGCCTTATAGCTGTTGCCCATCACCACATTTTCCGAGTTGGGAATGACATAGGCCTTGATCTGGTTGACCCTGAAGTCACGGACGTCCACGTTGTTGATCAGCGTATGCAATACTTCACCTTCAGTATACCGGATGTCGTTTTGCATTTTGGTGAACATCGTGACAACAGCCCCCAAAGGCATGTTCTCAAACAAGGAATACTCCCAGTTGCTGGAACTTTTTTTGGCTCGCTTCGAAGGTTTTGTACTGAAGTTGTTCAAAATGACCTTGCGCTTTAACGAATCTGTCAACAATGACAGGACAAATGATCGGTACGATTCGATGGCTTTGCGCAATTCCTTTCCCCGTTTGCTGTTGGGAGGAAGCATGACGCGACCGGCAGCATCCAGGTTGTCGCTGCGTTGAATGTCATGGATGTCGGCTTTTTTGCCGTCTGCTTCACGAACACAGCGCCATTTAAGGTCGTCAATGTAGTTGTAGAGCGAATCCGAACGGCGTTTTAGCGTTTGTGACAACACATACCATTCTTTTGTTTTTTCCGGATTCGACCGATAGAATTCGGCAAATTGAAGGTATAAATCCCTGTTTTGAGCACTCGAATTCTCGGTACTCACGGTCAGGCTGTCGTCAACCAATTCAAATCCGCGCAGAACGTCGGATGATACGTTGAGGGCAAGCATGCACAACAAAAGGATGTACATTAGGCCGATCAACCGTTGCCGCGGGGTTTCAGGTGCGTTGCTTGCGGGCATTTCTTACTACTTATTGCGTGATGAATGGTTGTTTTGCTTATCCTGCCTGCTCGGGTGAGGGAACATCGGGGGTTGAGGGAGGCGTGGGCCTTGAACCCATGAATCCGGGAAATCCTTGCCCGGGAGTCATAGCCTCCAACATGCGGGTATACAGTAGGTTCAAATGAGCCAGGTTTTCCGCCATATTTTCCGTTTCTTGTCTGAAACGTTCGCTGCCGTCCATGGAACCTTCGTACATATCACGGACATGTACCAATCCCTTGTTGATCCGGTCAACGGTGTCTATCTGGGAGCTGATGCTCTTGAGTTGTATTTCGTAGATGGTGTTCAATCCGTACAGATTTTTGTTCAACGTGCCCATCTGTTCCACATAGCCCTTTGAATTTTCAGAGATATCGGTGGAATTGTCCGTGATGCTGCGGTAAGAGTCGAGCAGGATATTCGATACCGTGGTCAGTGAAGCCGTTGCATCGCTGAACCGGTTCAGGTTTTCTGACATGGCTGATAACTGGTTGAGGTACCGCTCGGTCACATCAGTCACCTTGTTCACATCGGTCAGTTGACCCGATGCTTCCCCTACGTTCTTGATGCTTTCGGATAACAGTTGGGCTTCTTCCTCTGTGATTTTAGGGCCAACAAAACCGGAGGCTCGTTGTGCTTCCTGCTGTATTGTATTCCCAACAATAACGGTTGCAGGAGCATTTCCATCCGTTGCTTGACCTTGGGGAGCATTGCCGACAATGTTTACCGTTCCGCTTACCACGCCCATGGGGCCAAATTCCGGCCTGTCTTCTTCCTTATGCGATGTCAAAACGGGAAAGACTTCTTCCCAACGGTAATTGCGGAAAGGAGGTTCAAACGCCGATAGGGTAAAAATGAATACTTCAGTGCCCAAACCGATGGCTATGGCAATGTTGGCCCCATCCAGGTGAAGTAGTTTGAACATGGTGCCCAGAATAGCCAATGCGGCTCCAAATCCATAGCAATAGTTAAAGATCGTTTTGCCCCTGTGGCTGCCAAGAAAGTGTGACAGTTTTGTGCGGAAGCTCTTTTTATTGGGTGCTTTATTAGACATAGTTGTAACGTTTTAGACTTGATACTAACGAGAATTGGACTCTCCGATTTGGCTACGCACACAGCGGAAGCCTATAAAGGAACGTGATTCGTTCATGTATTCAAAGGTACGGGCATTCACTTCGATGAAACGGGCTGCATCTTTCCAGGAACCCCCGCGGACCACCTTGCGTTTATTGATGTAACGGTCGCTTTGACTGATTTTCCCGTGTAAGCTGGGATTGATGTCGTTCATATCTTCAAAGCCGGACTCACTCCAGTTGGTCGAGGTCCATTCAGACACATTGCCGGCCATGTCGTACAAACCGTATTCATTGGCCGGATAGGAAGCCACCTTGGAAGAGATGAGATGCCCATCTTGGGTATAGTCACCTTTGCCGGGTTTGAAGTTAGCGTAATAACAGCCCCCTTCCGTGCTGGTCTTGTTGCTTTTCCATGGGAAGCGGCCTGTTTTTTGTTTACCTCTGGCTGCCAGTTCCCATTCGGCTTCAGTGGGGAGACGGAAATCAAGTACTTTTTGCCCCTTGGCTGCCAACGAATTGTTCAGGTACATGGTGCGCCAGTGGCAGAAAGCCGTAGCTTGTTCCCAGGAAACACCGACCACGGGATGAGCGTTGTAGGCGGGATGGGAAAAGTAATTGAGCAGATAAGGGTCATTGTAGCTGTTGGTGAAATCGTTCACCCAGCAGGTGGTATCCGGATAAATGGGCACTATGTAAGTGTTCAGGAAATCATAGCGGGAGGTCAGGGGCCTGGTAATGGAATTCCTGACTACCTGGCCGGACTCGTTGACATAAGCCGTGTCTTTGGTAATCATCACAGTAGGTGACGGTGTTGCACTCGGATCGGTGTTGCGGGTGCGCTTTGAAAGAACCAATTGGTTTTCCCGTTTTGCGGCTGCCTCGTAATCGTATACTTCGTACTGGTAAAGCATTAAATCAACATTGGTAGTCATACCTCCCAATACTTCATCTTTTTGCAGAAAATAGTTTATGGCAGTAAGTTCTTCCTCTGTTGCTCTTTTGGGTGAGGGGATTGGAATTTTCCAATTCAGATGGGGCTTTGCCAGGGGCTCTCCGTCAATATCTTCCGTGACCTTATAGTCTTCATTGCCTGCATAGGCAGGGTCTGCCATTCGCTCACGGATGATGGAGTCACAGACCCATTTGACAAAAGCACGGTACTGACCGTTCGTGATTTCTGTTTCATCAATCCAGAAGGAACCGACAGATACGTGTTTTGATGGGCGATTCAGTCCGAACAATGAATCGGTCTCAGCCTGTCCCATCTCAAATGATGATTGATTGATCAACACCATGCCATAGGGTTGAGGCTCGTTCCAGAATTTCTTCTCTACACCGATCAATTCACCGTTGTCATACGAGCTGCAGGAGGCCAGCAGCAACAGCATCAAGCCGGTGATTACGTAATTTCTCATGTTGTTACAGTATTCGTACACTTTTCTGTTTTTTACTAACGGTAGCCGTTTCAATCTTTTTACTGTAGGATAAGAAGATTTCGTGGCTGCCACCTGAAGCTCCCCATAGCGTCAATGAAATGTCGTAGGCGTATCCTATGCTCAGCCCTTGAGGGAGCTTGATGCCTGCAGACACGATAACAGCATCCTGGGGTCGCCAACCCATCATTCCCCAATACTTATCCTTATAGGTCAGTCGGGCAGAGATATCTGTTTGCCAGGCTGAAAGGTCTGTTTTTAACAGAAACGACGGTTGCAAGGTGTATAACGGATTGGCTGGTTTTATATTGTATCCACCTGTCAAATAATACGTACGCGAAGCCACCATGGTATAGGCGTTTTCGCTGGATTCCTCTTCGTTTTTCTTCAGTTTGATACCTGTTTCAAGCAGGTGTGAGGCGGAGAAACCTGTATAGAATTGGGGTAGGCTTAGCCAGATGCCCGCACTGAAGTCGGGAATCTTTCCGGAAAGACTACCCGTTGGGCGAGACGCATCGTTTGGATTGTGATAATCACTAGTTTCGGGAATGTAGATTTCATCCGCATCGAAATCCTGTTGTAACATGCCACCCTGGATGCCAAAACCCAATAGCCCTCCCCACATAGGTTTTTTATAGGCGTATTGAATTTGTAATAGCTGGGTGCTGAATAAGCCTATGGATTCCTTCATGATGACAAGACCCAGTCCATGACGAGACGGCCCCAGTAGTTGAGGCATGGAAGCGTTTACAAAAAACGTGTTGGGTGCGTTGTCAATTTTTGTCCATTGTTGTCGGTTGGTCAGGTTTACAATCAATTCCTCCCCTTCTCCGATGGATGCCGGATTGAATGTTCCCGGATTCAGCATATATTGGCTGAACTGTCCATCGAATTGGGCCACTGTTCGGCTGCAATACAGCGATAATAAGATAAGCAACCAGATCCTCAACGTAACAAAAAACTGTTTTCCCATATAGGCTTCCGTCCATATAACTCATGGTCACGGAGAAGTATAACTGAAAAAAGGGGAAAAAATTGTGCAGAGGCGCCTATGTCCATAAAAAAACCGCTCCTGAAGGGGAGCGGCTTAATCGTTTAGTATTCTTCTTCGTTGAAGAAAAAATCTTCCTGGCTGGGATAATCGGGCCAGATATCTTCAATGCTTTCGTAAATTTCTCCTTCGTCCTCAATTTCCTGCAAGTTCTCAATAACTTCCAGAGGAGAACCGGAGCGTATGGCGTAATCGATCAACTCGTCTTTAGTTGCCGGCCAGGGAGCGTCTTCCAGTTTAGATGCCAATTCCAACGTCCAATACATGATCAAGGTGGTTTATAAGTGTTTTAATACCAGAAAATCAGACAGTTACAAATTGGTATGATCCAAGTGGCCTGTTTTTTGATTTTGACGCAAAAATATAAGATTCTTTTGATAAAACAACAACCCTGAAAAATTATTTAGACGGATCCCAGAAAAATTCC
>CAYPLF010000027.1:0-29011 GCA_964411555.1 uncultured Bacteroidales bacterium
AATATCACCTATGAGAACACATATTTTGTGTCCAACTTATAGGGGGTTGGGCCACAACAACATATTAAAGATTTGAACAATGAAAAGAACACTTATTATACTTTTTATAATTATTGGATGGAACTACAGTTCACAAGCAGTTGGGTTTCCATCAAATATTACCATATCAAATGTTTCAAAGTTAGATAGTAATATTACAAAGGTAAGTACCTTTCCAATTTATATCGACAATGTACATTCGATAGCACCTATAAAAGGTGGAAAAATGTGGGGTGGTGAAAGGTTTGGAATTAATTTACAAAATAATGTTCCAACTGTATGTGTTGATGACTATCGCTATGGGCATAAATTTGATAATCCATATGGAGATGATGCAATAGGTTATTTATCGCTTATGTATTGGTTGCCTTCAAATGGGGATTATCTATTGTTTTTTTATACACTTGAAAATGGTGAGGATCATTACAAGTCTTTTTTGGTAACTACTACTTTATCAGGGCAATATATTGACCATTTATTGGTTAATGACGGTTGGAGCTCTGAACCAAGAAATGTCAATTTTACACAGGCAGTTCTTAGTTCTGATTTTATAATAGATTGGTATGAGGTGAGAAATCTAAACACAACTTACGTTTCTCCATCAAACATTAATACATTTTATGGAAGGATTGTAAATCGTTTATATCATCTTAATTCAACAGGGCATTTTGTTAATATTTATGAATATACTCGGTCAACAAGGATGTTTAACATTATTGAATTAAAAAATCCATTGTATTATTTATGGTAAATTAATCAGGTGATATTTTTAGGGCTTACTCAGGGTTATTTAAAGATAGAAGTTGAAAGTTTGTAAAGGGCGTAGGGAGGGTAGAGAAGTTTTCTTGCAATAAGCAGAATTCTTCTGACTCATAAACCAAGGCTAGATTTTCATGTTTTAGCACTAACCCTTGATTTAAGGTTACTGAAGATAGCCCAATGAGCGTTGCAGTGGAGCCGGGAGGGTAGTCTGTGGCGTAGTTGCGTGGAAGCCCGTCAAAAAAACCGAGCGGCGGGAGGCGTAAAAAAATCTCATCTGTGCGAATTGAGCTGTATTTTCGGCTCAATTCGTTTTGAGATTTTAGCCGGGAGCGTGAAGGTTTTTAGGGCTTCAAGTCGGAGCGCAGACTACCCTCCCGGTGGAACGGAAACTGGTAGATAAAAAGGAAGTCGGTTAATCGTGAGTTTGTTCAATCAGGGCTTTAATACCGGAGAAGTCGTTGGGGCTGAACCAGTGGTAGGTGGGGTCGCGGCGGAACCAGGTGAGTTGTTTGCGGGCGTACTTGTGGGTGTTGAATTGGATTTTCGCTATGGCTTCTTCTAGCGTGTCGTGACCGTCGAAGTAATCAAACAGTTCTTTGTAGCCCACTGTGTTAAGCGCATTTAGGTGTTTGAAAGGATATAATTCGCGCGCTTCCTCAACCAATCCCATATTCACCATCTGCAAAACCCGGTTGTCGATGCGCTCGTATAATTGGGAACGGTCTATATTCAAGCAGATCTTGATGATGTTGAACGGCCGTTGCTTGGGTGAGTGCAGGTGGAAGGACGAAAACGGTTTGCCCGTCATCAGGCAGATTTCCAGTCCGTGCAACACCCGTTTGTGGTTGCTTTTGTCTACCCGTGCGAAATAGATGGGATCCAACGTTGACAACTCGGCCAGCAAGGCCTCCAGGCCTTCTTGTTTGAGCCGTTCCTGCAGCTTGGCACGGATATCCGGGTCAACATCCGGCATGTCGTCTATGCCCTTGCAAACCGCATCAATGTACATCATGGAACCTCCCGTCATCAGAACGGTGTCGTGGGAGCGGAACAAGTCGTCCAGCAGGCTGAGCGCGTCCAGCTCAAAGCGGGCGGCACTGTAGTAATCGTGGATGCTGAGGGAACCGACAAAGTGGTGCGGTACACGCGCCAACTCTTCAGCCATTGGAGCAGCTGTTCCAATGCGCATTTCCCGGAACATCTGCCGGGAATCGCAGGAAAGGATGGGTGAATGCAGCCATTCAGCCAACTGAAGGCTCAAGGCTGTTTTGCCAACGCCGGTAGGCCCGGTGAGTACCACCAAGGTCTTCACCTGAAAAAATTAATGGAATTCAGATTCGGTGGAAGGTTCCTCTATATCGCCCAGGCCGGAGAAGCCATCAGCATCCAACTCATCCATATCGAAGTCCTGGTCGCCGTAGAAGTCCTCGTCAAGATTCAACTTCAGGGCAGTGTCAGAAGTCAGATCCTCGAAGTTCGTGGTTTGGGCAGGCGCATCACCTTCGGCCAACAAGCACTTGGGGCTGGCTAGGTTTTTGTTAGGAATCAGTTGGAAGAGTTCCATGAAAAACGAGCGTTCGGTGAGGTAGTCAAACACGTACAACAACTTCTGGCCTTCATCTTCCACCAATTCGCTGAGCCGTGTGCTTTCCATGATCCAGCTGTCCACTTCCGGACTGCTGTCCATCTCAATCAAGGTCACTTCGGTCTCCTTTTCCCAGTCATCGTTGCAGATAAAGAACGAACTCATCTGGTCGGGCGTGTAATCAACACTCTCCAGGATAGCCTTGTTCAAGTCAAGGAAGGTGGCTTCAGAATCGATGGCGATTTCGCGGACAAACGCGTCAACCTCATCAGACAGGATTCGAAATTTGTACACCATGGTGAATGCTCTTTTATCGTTAGAAATAACCTTTTATAATACCTCGTGGGGAATTCTTCACAAACAGGATGATTTCGTCACGCTCCTTGGTGGCAGGTAATTCAGCCTCAATGCGTTCAATGGCGTCGCTGTTGTTCAGTCCCGATTGGTAAAGGTAACGATAAATTTCTTGAATATCCTTGATTTGGTCGTTGGAAAAATCACGGCGGCGCAGTCCGATGGAGTTGATGCCGCAATAGGCAATAGGCTCCCTGGCAGCCTTGATATAAGGAGGAACATCCTTATTGATTTTTGATCCACCCTGGATCATGGTATGCGAACCGATGCGTGAAAATTGGTGCACCAGCGTGCCACCACCGATGATGGCAAAATCGTCAACCACCACTTCTCCGGCCAACTGTACGCAGTTGGACATGATGACGTGGTTGCCGACGACACAGTCGTGCGCCACATGGCAATAAGCCATGATGAGACAATTGTTTCCGACAACGGTTTTTCCCTTTGAAGCTGTTCCCCTGTGGATGGTGACAAACTCGCGGATGGTGGTATTGTCACCCACTTCAACCGTGGTATCTTCTCCGGCAAATTTCAGGTCCTGGGGAGTGGCGCCAAGAACGGCACCCGGAAATATGACACAATTTTTGCCAATACGTGTCCCTTCCAGTATGGTCACGTTTGAACCGATGCGTGTTCCTTCACCGATAACCACATTTTTATCTATGGTTACGAAGGGTTCGATGACAACGCTGGGTGCTATTTTGGCATCGGGATGAACGTAGGCTAATGGTTGTCTCATAGATGAAAATAGTGCAATGTGTTATTTGTTTTTTACTACCTGGGCCATGAATTCGGCCTCGGAAACAATCCTGTCTCCAACAAAAGCATAGCCCTTCATGCTGACTATGCCCCTGCGTATCTGATCCATCAGATCCAGCCTGAAAATCAAGGTATCACCCGGTACCACCTTGTGACGGAATTTGACACCTTCAATTTTCAAGAAATAAGTTGAATATTTTTCCGGATCGGGCAATGAATTCAGGATCAACAGTCCACCCGTTTGCGCCATGGCTTCAATCTGCAACACACCCGGCATGACCGGTTCTTCGGGGAAGTGACCGATAAAAAATTGCTCGTTGCCTGTTACATTCTTGATGCCAACGATATGGCGTTCGCTAAGCTCGATGACCTTGTCCACCAACTGGAACGGCCAACGGTGTGGCAACAACTGCTTGATGCGGATGTTATCCAAGAGGGGCTTCAGATCGGGGTTGTACACCGGAGCCTGAATATCTTGTTTTTTGATTTCCTTTCGGATGAGCCGGGCCAGTTGGTTGTTAATCTTATGGCCGGGACGGGTGGCAATGATGTGTCCCTTCAAGGGCTTTCCAATCAGGGCCAGGTCGCCAACCAGATCCATCAATTTATGACGGGCCGGTTCGTTATCGTATTTAAGGGGTTTGTTGTTGATGTATCCCAACTGATTCACCAGTTTGTGGGGAATGTGCATGGTATCAGCCAGCTCATCCAGCTTTTCCTGTGACATTTCCTGGTCGTAGATGACCAAGGCGTTGTCCAAGTCTCCTCCCTTAATCAAGTTGTGCTTGAGCAACAATTCCACTTCACGCACAAAAACAAAGGTCCGGCTGTCAGACACCTCTCCGGCAAATTCAGACAAGTCATTGAGTCGGGCAAACTGGTTGTTCAGGATGCACGATGGATAGCTAATCAGGGTTGTTATACTGAATCCGTCGTAGGGTAAGATGATCAACGAGGATCCGGTCTCCGGGTCCTTGACTTCAATGCGGCTTTTCACCACATAATATTGTTTATCGTATTCCTGCGATACCGTACCCACCTCTTTGATGGCGTTGATGAATTCAATGGCGCTACCATCGAGAATCGGCATTTCAGGTCCATCTATTTCAATCCGGCAATTGTCAATTTCCGAAGCCCACAACGATGCCATGGCATGCTCAATCGTACTTACCTGCACGCCATCCTTATCCAATACGGTTCCGCGTTCGGTCTGATGTACATTTTCCGCCAATGCCTCGATTTCAGGCTTGTTTTCAAGGTCGGTACGTACAAAAATGTAACCTGTGTTGGGGGGAGCCGGAAAAAATCGGGCTGTGATGATAAGACCCGTATGTAGCCCCTTTCCGGATATGCTGAAGTCGGTTTTGAGGGTTCGTTGATTTAACATGTAGTTACTTATTATTCAGCTCATTGAGCTTGTTGACCTCTTTTCGTAAAGCCGAAACCTCGAGGTTTAATTCAGGTAATTTCTTATAAACGGCAAAAGACCGGGCAAATTGTCTGGCCTGCATGGCCGGGTAACCCAAATAAGGGGTTGATGCATCAGAAATGCTGTTGGGAACTCCGCTTTGAGCTCCAATCTGAACACCGTCCGCAATTTTAATGTGACCGGCAAAACCCACCTGTCCACCAAACATGCAGTTGCTGCCTACCTTGGTGGAACCGGCAAAGCCTGTTTGCGCGGCTACGACGGTGTTTTCTCCGATTTCGACGTTGTGTGCCACCTGAATCAGGTTGTCCAATTTGACGCCCCTGTGGATGATGGTGGAACCCATCGTGGCCCTGTCTATGGTCGTATTGGCACCAATTTCGACATTGTCTTCAATGATGACATTGCCAATTTGGGCAATCTTCGTGTAATTGCCTGCCGATTGAGGGGCAAAACCGAAACCATCACCTCCGATAATGGCACCTGCTTGAAAGACACAATTGTTACCAATGACGCAGTCGTCCAATATCTTGACACCCGGATGAATCAGGCAGTTGTTGCCAATTTTAACGCGTTCGCCAATAAATACCTGGGGATGTATCTGAGCGTTGTCGCCAATGCTCGTCTCTGCCCCAATATAACTAAAGCAGCCAACATAGGCATTTTCTCCTATAGTGGCTGTCGGATCAATGGCACTTCGGGAATCTATTCCTGTTTTTGCCTTCTTGGTAGCTGAAACCAGCTCCAACAGTTTGGCCAGACAGGCGTATGCATTTTCCACCCGGATGAGTGTGGCATGAACGGGTTGCTCAGGTATAAAATCAGCGTTGACCAACACCACACTGGCCTTTGTTTCATAAATATAGGGTGTATATTTAGGATTGGCCAGGAAAGTCAACGTTCCAGGAGTCCCTTCTTCGATCTTTGAAACGTTGGAAACAATCACAGAATCGTCTCCTTCCACGCTTCCCTGCAAAAAGTCAGCAAGCTGTCGGGCGGTGTAGGTCATTACAAAAAATTTCGGCAAAAATACAAAAATATCGGTATTCTTGCCAGTATTGTTTATACAAACCCTATTATTTTATCCGCATTCGGCAGTAAGCCCATTTGCACACTTCTTTTGAAAGCAGTTCCAAATTCAGCATATCAGAAGCTGCGGTAATGGGACGAATGCTTCCATCGTTGAAGAGAATGTCGATGCTGTCTACGTCAGCGCTGTAGATGTTGGTGCTCACAGAACTTGATGACAGCAGGAAGTTGGCTTCTTCCGGACTGATGGTATAAGTGTCGGCCAGTAGGTTGCGATCGTGTTCGATGGTCAATGGAGCGGGTGGCTCCTTGCTCAGTTCCATTTTGAACAGGTTGCGTTCAATCAGACCGCGGCATAACAACGATAAGACCGTGTCCTCATGGTTTTGCCATTGCTTAATGGCCGACCAGATATCCGTATCATCCAGGTTGATGAAATGGTCGAGGGAAAAGTCGTCCATGATTCCAGGTCGTTGGTTGCCGGCCAGGAAATGGCTGAAAGCAGCGGATGCGGGAACTACTTTACCTTGGGCCTTCAACAGTCGGGCCCTTTTTATCACGTTTTCCAGCATTTTTTCAGCCGCCAGCGAGGTTTTGTGCAGGTAAACCTGCCAGTACATCAGGTTGCGGGAAATGAGGTAGTTTTCAATGGAGTAGATACCCTTGGCTTCAACCACCAGCCTGTCGTCCACCACATTCAACATTTTGATGAGGCGGGCAGAGCCAATGTTACCTTCGCTTACACCCGTGAAAAAGCTGTCTCGGCGCAGGTAGTCCAACCTGTCCATATCGAGGTTGCCGGAAACGAGTTGGTGCAGGAAGCGTTTGGGGTATTCGTCCTTGAAGATGCTTATGGCCAGATCGAGTTTGCCGCCCATTTCCTCGTTCATGCGCTGCATGAGCAGCAAGGAAATGGATTCATGGGAAACCCCGTCTATCAATACGTGCTCGAGGGCATGCGAAAAAGGGCCGTGCCCCAGGTCGTGCATCAAAATGGCAGCCACAACGGCATCCGCTTCTTCGTTGGTGATGACATTTCCCTTGTTTTTGAGGTGCTGTACGGCCTCCATCATCAGGTACATGGCACCCGTGGTGTGCATGAAACGCGTGTGTTGGGCACCCGGATAAACAAATGAAGACATGCCCAATTGTTTGATGCGGGTCAATCGATGGAGAAAACGGTGTTCATAGACATCGTACAAAAATCCCGTCGGCAAATTGATAAAGCCGAAGACAGGGTCGTTGATGATTTTCCGTTTTTCCATGGTAAAAGGTGTCGTTTATTTTGGCAGGTAACCGTCCATTTCCTGTTGCACCTTCAAGGCTTCTTCGCGCGCTTTTTCGGCAAATTCTTCACCCTTGCCGGCAAACAGGATTTGCCGGGATGAATTCACCAATAAGCCGCAGGTGCTGTTCATGCCGTATTTGACCACATCGGCCAGGCTTCCGCCTTGTGCACCCACACCGGGTACGAGCAGGAAGTGGTCGGGAACCAGTTTGCGCACCTCGGCAAACTTTGCCCCTTGAGTGGCACCCACCACGTACATGAGCTGGTCATCAGAAGCCCACTGTTGCGAGGTTTTCAGCACTTTTTCGTAGAGTTGTTCTCCTGAAGCATCTTTCAGCAGTTGAAAATCGTGTGAGCCTTTATTGGATGTGAGGGCCAGCAGGATGACCCACTTGCCCGGGTAGGTGAGAAAGGGCGAGACGCTGTCTTCGCCCATGTAGGGAGCCACGGTCACGGCATCGAAGGGCAAGTCTTCAAAGAAGCTGGCGGCGTACATGGCCGAGGTATTCCCGATATCGCCCCGTTTGGCGTCGGCAATGATGAATTGGTCGGGGTAGTTGGAACGGATGTAGCGGACGGTCTTTTCGAGGGCAATCCAGCCGTTCACGCCGTAGCATTCGTAGAAAGCCAGGTTGGGTTTGTACGCTACACACAACGAAGCGGTGGCGTCGATGATGGCTTTGTTGAAAGCAAAAATGGGGTCAGGTTCCTCCAACAGGTGCGGAGGAATTTTCGCCACATCGGTGTCCAGCCCTACGCAGAGGAAGGACCGTTTTTTCAGGATGTTGGCGTATAGTGTTTGTTTGTCCATGAGAAGGGTATTGAGTGGTCAAATGGATGATTTGAGGCGTTCGGCATTTTCGGCGACGATGAGTTGGTCGATGACCGGTTGGATGTCTCCGTTCATGAAGAAGGCCAGGTTGTACAAGGTCAGGTTGATGCGGTGGTCGGTCACCCTGCCTTGCGGGTAGTTGTAGGTACGGATTTTGGCCGAACGGTCGCCGGTGGACACCATGGTTTTGCGGGTGGCCGCAATGCCGTCTATGTACTTTTGGTATTCCATGTTGTAGATGCGGGTGCGCAGTTCAACCATGGCTTTCGCCTTGTTCTTGAGTTGCGACTTTTCATCCTGGCATTGCACGGTGATGCCGGTGGGGAGGTGTACCAGGCGGATGGCCGAATAAGTGGTGTTGACCGACTGGCCCCCGTGACCGGACGCACAGAAGGTGTCCACCCGGATGTCGGCATCCTTGAGCTCGATGTCGAATTCTTCGGCTTCGGGCAGTACAGCTACCGTGGCGGCTGAGGTGTGCACGCGTCCTTGGGTTTCCGTGGCAGGCACGCGCTGTACCCGGTGTACCCCGGATTCGTACTTGAGGGTGCCGTAGACATTTTCACCCGTCACAGTAAAGATGATTTCCTTAAAGCCGCCCGAGGTGCCTTCACTGGAGGAGGTGACTTCTACGCGCCAGCCTTTATTTTCACAGTAGCGGGCGTACATGCGGAAGAGGTCGCCGGCGAAGATGGCGGCTTCGTCGCCCCCGGTACCGCCCCTTATTTCCACGATGGCATCCTTGGCGTCTTCCGGGTCGGCCGGGATGAGCAACAGCTTGATGGTTTCTTCCTGTTCGGGTAGTTTGGCCTGGCTTTCTTCCAGCTCCTGTTTGGCCATTTCCCTTATGTCAGGGTCAGATTCAGCGGAGAGGAGTTCTTTTGCTTCCTCGATGTTTATCAACAAGCCTTCATACGTGCGCTTGGCGGCCATGATGCGTTCCAGCTCGCGGTATTCCTTGTTGAGTTTGACGTACCGCTTCATGTCGCCGATTACGTCGGGGTCGGTGATCAACAAGGATACCTCATCGAAGCGGTGTTGCACCCCATCCAGTTTTGACAAAAAGCCTGTATCCGCCATGGTTCAATTGTACAGGAAAGTACCGTACGGACTTTCAATGGTGAGTTGTTTGCGGTCTGAGGCTTCCACGCGTCCGACGATGCGGGCCTCGATGCCGAATGATTGTGCGATGTCCATCACGGCCTGGGCTTTTTCCGGATCCAGGTAGACTTCCAAGCGGTGGCCCATATTGAAGACCTGGTACATTTCCTTCCAGTCGGTGCCCGATTCTTGTTGGATCAGTTTGAACAGGGGCGGGGTGGGGAACAGGTTGTCTTTGACCACGTGTACGTTGTCCACGAAATGCAGGATTTTCGTTTGTGCCCCGCCGGAACAGTGCACCATGCCGTGTACGTCGGCCCGCATGGCTTCCAACAGTTGTTTCACGAAAGGAGCGTAGGTCCGTGTTGGCGACAAGACCAGCAAGCCGGCGTTGAGGGGGCTGTCTTCCACCGGGTCTGTCAGTTTCTTACCCCCGGCATAAACCAGTTCGGAAGGAACAGCAGCATCGTAGCTTTCAGGGTACTTCTCGGCCAGGTAATGGGCGAACACATCGTGGCGGGCCGAGGTCAGGCCGTTGCTGCCCATGCCTCCGTTATAGGACGATTCATAGGTGGCTTGACCATAGGAAGCCAAACCGACAATCACGTCGCCGGGGCGGATGTTGCCGTTGTCGATGACTTCATCGCGCCGCATGCGGCAGGTTACTGTACTATCTACAATAATCGTCCGGACCAGGTCGCCCACATCGGCGGTCTCACCACCGGTGGCATAAACTCCCACGCCCATGGCCCTGAGTTCGGCCAGCAATTCGTCGGTACCCGCAATGATGGCGGAAATCACCTCGCCTGGAATCAGCAATTTGTTGCGGCCAATGGTGGAGGATACCAGGATGTTGTCAACGGCACCCACGCACAACAGGTCATCGATGTTCATGATGAGGGCATCCTGGGCTATGCCTTTCCACACGGATAAGTCGCCCGTTTCCTTCCAGTAGAGGTAGGCCAGTGATGATTTGGTGCCGGCACCGTCGGCATGCATGATGTTGCAATAGTCCGGGTCGCCGCCCAACAAATCGGGTATGATTTTGCAGAAGGCGTTGGGGTAGAGTCCTTTGTCTATGTTCTTGATGGCGTTGTGGACGTCTTCCTTGGCAGCGGAAACTCCGCGCATCATGTATCGTTGGTTGCTCATGTTCACTTATTTCTGGTAGGCGATTGCGTATTCGGATGAAACGACGTACTCGGTCAAGCGTTCACCGTGTTCAGGTAAGCGGTCACATTGGCCTCAATGCGCTTGGCCAGGTTGTTCAAGTCGGCCTTGACAAACGCTTCGCCGACAATGTTTTCATACAGTTCGATGTACCGTTCGGATACGCTCATGCAGTATTCAGGGCTCATATACGGCACTTTTTGACCATCCTTGCCTTGGAAGCCGTTCTCAATCAGCCATTGGCGTACAAATTCCTTGGATAATTGTTTGGGCGCTTCACCCTTGGCAAATAATTCCTCATAACCTTCCAGGTAGAAGTAGCGGGAAGAGTCGGGGGTGTGGATTTCGTCCATGAGGATGATTTCACCGTCTTTCTTGCCGAATTCATATTTGGTATCAACCAGGATAAGGCCTTGGCCGGCTGCAATTTCGGTGCCTCTGGCGAAGATGGCCTGGGTATAGGCTTCCAGTTGTTCGTAGTCTTCTTTGCTGACGATGCCTTTGGCTATGATTTCCTCCTTGGAGATGTCTTCGTCGTGTCCTTCCTTGGCTTTGGTGGTCGGGGTGATGATGGGTTTATCGAATTTCTGGTTTTCTTTCATGCCTTCTGGCAACTTGACGCCGCATAATTCACGCTTTCCGGCTTTGTATTCCCTCCAGGCATGACCGGTCAAATAGCCGCGGATCACCATTTCCACTTCAAAGGGTTCGCAGCGGATGCCCACCGTCACCATGGGGTCTGGCGTGGCCAGTTTCCAGTTCTTTACGATGTCGCTGGTGGCGTCGAGGAACTTGGCGGCAATTTGGTTCAATACTTGTCCCTTGTAGGGAATGCCTTCGGGCAGGATGACGTCGAACGCTGAGATGCGGTCGCTCACTACCATGACCAACAGGTCGTCGTTGATGGTGTACACGTCGCGTACTTTACCGTGATAAACGGCTTTTTGTCCCGGAAATTGGAACTCGGTTCTTGTAAGTGCTTGGCTCATAGTTTCAGTGTTTATCTTCTTTTTTCTTTTTCTCGTGGTAGGATTCGTACGCTTCAACAATGCGTTGCACCAGTTTGTGGCGGACAATGTCTCCCTTGTCGAATTCAACCTTGGCTACACCCTTGATGTGTCCAAGTATGTGCATGGCTTGCACCACCCCGGATGGTGTGCTGTAAGGCAGGTCAATCTGTGTAACGTCACCGGTAACAATCATCTTGGCGTTCATGCCCAATCGGGTCAGGAACATCTGGATCTGCTGGGTGGTCGTATTTTGGGCTTCGTCCAGGATGATGACGGCGTCGCTGAGCGTGCGGCCTCTCATGAAGGCCAGCGGGGCTATCTGGATGATTTTGTTTTCCATGTAGTCCTTGAGTTTGGCCGGTGGAATCATGTCTTCCAACGCATCGTACAAGGGTTGCAGGTAGGGGTCGATCTTCTCCTTCATGTCACCGGGCAAGAAGCCCAGCTTCTCACCGGCTTCAACGGCCGGCCGGCACAGGATGATTTTTTTGACCTCCCTGTTTTTAAGCGCCCGTACGGCCAACGCTATGGCCGTGTAAGTCTTGCCCGAACCGGCAGGGCCTATGGCAAATATCAGGTCGTTTTCAGCGTACGCTTTGACCAACAATTGTTGGTTCTTGGTTTTGGCCAGGATGGCTTTGCCGTTCATGCCGTGCAGAATCAGGTTGTCCATGCGGACTTCCAGCGGGGCTTTTCCCTTGACGATGTCGCGGATGATTTCTTCGGTCAGGGTGTTGAAATCAAGACAATATGATTCAAGGGCCTTGATGGCTTGTTCGAAGGCATCCAGTTCGGACGGTTCCCCCAGGGCCTTGATGACATTTCCCCGGGCCACAATCTTGATTTTCGGATACAACGCCTTGATTAGCTGTATATTGGCGTTATTTACGCCATTGAACAGAACAGGGTCGGCCTGCTCTATCATCAAGATGCGTTCGTTCATATCGGGGTGTTTGTCAACGATGCAAAAGTAGCAAAAATCGACGGATTAATGTGTATCTTTGCACCCAATTATTCACCCTTCATGTTACAGCGATATTTTATCCACTTTTCATATGACGGAACTCAGTACCATGGCTGGCAAATCCAGCCCAACGGGATGTCCGTGCAGGAAAAGATGACTGCTGTCATGAAGCAGTTGTTCGGACCCGATTTTCAGTTGACGGGTGCAGGTCGTACCGATTCGGGTGTGCATGCGGAAAACATGTTCGCGCATTTTGACTCGGAAAAAGAATTGGGTGATTTGAAGGCGTTGGCTTACAAGGTCAACTACATGATGCCACCCGATATTGCCGTATATTCCATCCTGAAGGTCAGACCCGAGGCAAATGCCCGTTTCGATGCCTTGTCGCGTACCTACGAATACCGAATGAGTGCGGTCAAGAATCCATTCAACCGGTTTTATACAGCGCCGTTTTATGGTCAGCTCGATGTGGAGGCTATGAATCAGGCGGCGGCTGTTTTATTTGACTATGAGGATTTTACCAGTTTCAGTAAGTTGCATACGGATGCCAAGACCAACATCTGTAGAATCATGAAAGCGGAATGGGCGTGGAAGGGAGACCAGCTGGTGTTTGTCATCCAGGCTGATCGTTTTTTGCGCAACATGGTAAGGGCCGTAGTAGGCACCCTGTTGGAGGTGGGACGGAGGAAGTTGGATGTCGCCGGTTTCAGACAGGTCATCGAAAGCAAGGATCGTTGTGCCGCTGGTACATCGGTTGATGCGAAGGGGCTTTTTTTGGTGGATGTAGCTTATCCGGATGCCCTGTTTGTTGAATGAAATTGCCCTTTGCCGGATGGTGTTAAATAAGGGTTACGTTTAAAAAAGTATTGAATGTGGTTGATTTGCGCACTCGCGTCTGCTGTCCTGTTGGGATTGTATGATGTGAACAAAAAACTGGGACTGAGAGATAACGCGGTGTTGCCTGTATTGTTTCTGAACACGGTGCTGTGTTCCTTGTTTTTTCTTCCTGTCTTATTGTTGTCTGTTTTTGCTCCTCACACGCTGCAAGGCACCATTTTATATGTGGCTCCAGTCAGTCTGGAAACCCACGGCTTCATACTCCTAAAGTCGTCGATTGTTCTGGTTTCCTGGGGAACGGCCTACGTAGCCATCAAGCATTTGCCTGTAACCCTGGTGGGGCCGATAAAAGCGTTGCAACCCTCCGTTGTGTTGATGGGAGCGCTGCTGGTGTTCAACGAGCGGTTGAACGGCTATCAATGGGCCGGTATATTAGTGGCATTGGCCTGTTTTTTTCTCTATTCACTGGCAGGTAAAAAGGAGGGTGTGTCGTTCTGGTCGAACCACTGGGTCTGGTTTTTGTTTGTGGCGGTGATTACAGGAGCCATCAGTGGTTTGTACGACAAGTTCCTGATGAAAAATTTTGACCGTATGGCCGTCCAGGTGTGGTACACCATTTACCAAATCGGTATGATGCTGCCTGTCCTGTTGATATTCTGGTACCCCAAGCGGCATCTGGAAGCCCGTTTTGAATTCAGATGGTCCATAGTGGGCATAGCCTTCTTTTTGTGTTTGTCGGATTTTCTGTACTTTTATGCCCTCAGTCTTCCCGATTCCATGATATCGGTTGTTTCGGTCATTCGACGCTCAGGCATTGTGGTCTCATTTATGGCGGGGGCTTTGTTTTTTCGTGAGAAGAACATACGCATCAAGGGAGTTATCCTTATCGGAGTCTTGGTCGGAATGTTTTTATTGTACCTGGGTTCGAACTAAATAAGGCTGTTGTAGTATATGGTACATGGAATGAAATGTTGCTTGTTGGCCGGATGTTGCTTCCTGACACTTTCGTTGCAAGCTGTCAGCTTGAAATCGTTTTTTTTCAACATGCCGGATGATGTGTTGCCTACTCTGAGCCAGTCAGCTCGCAAGGATTTGGTAGACTATTTTGAAAACAAACAGACGGCAGCAGTACCTTCATTGTTTAACAGCTCCATTATCCTGTCTGCTTTTTCCGATGACTATTTACGATTGGAGACTTCTTCGGTATCAAGCATTCAGATTAAGAAACTACCTCTGGAGGACGGTGCGGTATTCTTGCTGATCAACACAGCTTTGGGCCCGTTGCCTGATAGCAGGTTACGCCTTTATACGGAAAACTGGAAGCCTATCCCTGGTTTTTCCTTGCCGGAATTGAAACCACGATTATTCTTGGATTCTGCGCGTCTGAGTGCAGAACAGATGATACGTTTCGATGGTATTTGCCGCCTGTTTGTACGGATGGATGCCGATCCGTCGGCTCCAGTAATCCACCTTAAGGCCTTTATCACCGATGATGTGCCGGAAGAACTATTAGCCCCGTTCAAGGATCTCTTTACTGATTCGCTGACCTTGACCTGGAATGGCAGAGGATTTCAATTCTGATTCAATCAATTTCCGGCTTCAAGCAACGATCCTGTAAGCGGACAAAGCTTGAAACTACCTGTCAAAGCAAGCGGTAAAGTGTTGATGCTCCCGAATTGAGGAATGAGCAGCGAAGTCTGCACGAAGGTCTGTTGTGCATCATAAATGACAATGGAAGTAGGGCAGGGTATCCTGTAGAAGATTCCGGGCAACGCTGGCTTTTTTTCTTCCCGTTTTTTGAGTGTGTTCAAATCGGGAACTGCGTTTTTTGTCAGCTTAATGGTAACAGGATATCCGCTCAGATCATTTTTGTCAACCATTCCGTTTTGCTGATTGAAACGGAACAACACGACCTCTTCTTCCCGTTTTGGTTCAAATTCCAGTTGTTTTACCAGGCAAACACTTGTTTTGGTTCCGGTAAATAGTTCCAAATAATGGGTTTCCATCCTGTCCAATTCATCCAGAATCAGACGGAACGATCCACTATCAGATGGGGTGTGTTCAGTCTCTTGCTGCAACAGGCTCATCCGGGTTTCGCGGATGGTAAAAATTTGGGCGGCCGCCAATTCAGCCAGTTTGGTTATCGAGGTGGCTTGTTGCATATCGCGCGTCAGTAGGGATGCGAGTTGCGCTTGATCGGGCGTTGTTTTGTCCACGCTCTTGTCAGTGAATGATGGAAACGCGGGGGCGTTGGTATCTGGTTTGCTGAGGTTGCAGCCTAGCAGAAATCCTTCCGGTGAGAGCTTGACAGCCACCGGGTGTTTGCTGTCTGACGGTTTAGCATGAAACCAGGCAGACTGATCGGGCTCAGCCTTCGAACCAAGTGACACACTGAGCAACTCGTGGGTGGTTTGCTCGGATTGAATAACCGTGTTCAGGCCCAGGTATCGCTCGGCGAATTGAGCGTAGGGGCCTGGTATTTGTTTAATTTGTTTATAGGTGACTGTTGCCGTCAGGACGGTTTTTGGAAGCACATACGCGAATCCTTCCAACGGTTTGGTTGCCTCCTTAAGCGGAGTTGCTGTGAGTTGGGCTTCCAACGTGGTGGTAACCAGCAAGCTGGCAATGACGATGACTATTGATTTCATACTGTTTCCGAGTGAACGGTCTTTTTCAAATAACGAAAGGCTTTTCCCAGGTTGGTTGCTATATCATTGGCGGTAAGGCTTTCCTGTGATTCATTTTCGAGTGCCAGGTCGCCGCTGAGGCCGTGCAGACATGTGCCCAATACACAAGCATCCTCGTGTGAATAGCCTTGAGAGAGCAAAGATACGATAATTCCGGTTAATACATCACCACTTCCTCCTGTAGCCATACCGGGATTTCCCGTCAGGTTGAAGCGACACAATCCTTGTGGTGTGATGCAAGCACTGTATGCGCCTTTCAGAATTACGTATACGTTATGTTTTTGAGCAAATTCGACGGCTGTTTGCAAGCGCTCGAATCCGGTTCGGTGAGGTTTGGTCAAGCGGTCGAATTCACCCGGATGCGGAGTAAGTATGGTATTTGCAGGCAACCGTTCCAGTAAGGCCGGTCTTCGGGCTAAGGCATTCAACGCATCCGCATCCAACACCAAGCGGGGAGGGTGAGCCTTCATCAAACGTTCCAGTGACTCGGTCGTGGATTCTGAAATTCCCAATCCGGGACCTGCGGCTATGGCTGACCAAGCATCAGACTCATCAGTATCGTTCCAACAATGATGAGTATATGTGATGGCCATGGCTTCCGGTAAAGCTGTTTGCACGATGTTCAGACAGGCATCGGGAACTTTTAAAGTAAGAAGACCGGTTCCGCTCTTGAGAGCTCCTCGTCCGGCCAACACGCATGCGCCTGTCATTCCCGGACTGCCGGCTATAAGCAAGGTACGACCGAATTGACCCTTGTGGGCAAAGCGGGACCGCGTTTTCAGCAGATGGGCGGCTTCTTCGGGCAACGTCAATGACCAAGAAGTCGTAAGGTTTTCCATGGTCTCCTTGTCCACCCCAATGTCGACCAATTCCCAACAGCCTATGAATGGTTCGTTTTCCAGCATGAAACAGGCCAGTCGGGGGAACTGTAAGCCCAGCGTGATGCTTGCCCGAACAATGACCGGTTCCGCTCTTCCACCATTGTCTTCTCCAAAAAGACCGCTGGGCAAATCAATGGCTATGCGTGTGGCTTGCTGCCTGTTCATCCATTCCACCGTTTCTGCATACAGACCGGTCAGCGGCCGGTTCAGCCCTGAACCAAACAGGGCGTCAATCATGTAGCCGTTTTCTGCACGGCTTTCCAATTCGTCGGGCGATGATGGCTCAAACAAATCAAGCCCTGGAATACGCATGGTTTGTTCGTATTGATGGCGCGCATCATCAGAAAGGGGTTTTCCAAAGTTGCACAACGCTACCTTTACCCGATAGCCTTGCAGGTGCAGTTGTCTGGCGATGACCAATCCGTCACCTCCGTTGTTGCCCGGTCCTGCCACGACAATGACGGGTGTGGTTTTTGGTACGATTTCAAGGATTCGACGACTCAGTGCGCACCCGGCTCTTTCCATCAACTCCAGGGATGAGATGCCTTGCTTTTCGCAGGTGATGGTATCCAATTGACGGATTTGTCTGGTTGAAAAGCACTTCATGACACATTTTTCAAATATCGGTTGACAATTGTTGCAAACTTAGAAATAAATACCGACAATGAGTAAGCTTGCCGTTTTTTTTGTACCTTCGCGCTGATTTTGAATGAATCAAAATTGACGTGGAAACAATCGAGGTAAAGGGGAAACAGTTTGAACTTTTTTTGGACAGGAACGTCATTCAGGAACGGATTGCTGCTATCGCTGAACAGATGGATCATGACTTGGCCGGAAAAGATCCTCTCTTTCTGGGTGTATTGAACGGAGCGTTCATGTTTGCGTCCGATTTGATGAAGAAACTGACAATTTCCAGTCAGGTCAGCTTCATTAAGCTGGCCTCCTATGTGGGAATGCAGCGAGGGTCCAAGATCCACGAAGTGTTTGGCCTTACCGAACGAATAGAAGGGCGTACCATCGTTGTACTCGAAGATGTGGTTGATTCAGGCCATACCATGAAACAACTGGTTGAATCGTTGCAATCACGTTCTCCTAAAGAAATCAGGATAGCTACGTTGCTGTTTAAACCCGAAGCCATGGTATGTGCCATCCAACCTGATTACGTAGCGTTTGAGATTCCAAACGACTTCGTCATCGGATTCGGCATGGATTATGACGGGTATGGTCGTTCGCTCGATCAAGTCTACGCAGTCAAGGAATAAAAAAGAGGAAATTAAACCTAATCCGGTTACGGTGGTCGGAATACATAACAAAGTTTTGTAACGATGATCCATAATGTGGTAATTTTTGGTGCTCCCGGCTCAGGGAAGGGAACACAAAGCACGATGATTGCAGAGAAATACGGCTTGGTGCATTTGTCAACCGGTGAGTTGCTGCGCACCGAGGTGGAAACAGGCAGTCCGCTCGGAAAACAGATTGAGTCGTTCATCAGCCAAGGAAATCTGGTTCCCGACAGTTTGATCATCGACCTGTTGGCCTCTGTTCTTCGGCAACATGCTACAGCAAAGGGATTTATTTTCGACGGTTTTCCCAGAACTACGGCACAAGCCGTTGCTTTGAAGGAAATGCTCAATCAGCAAGGCTCTGATATTGCCCTGATGATTAACCTGAACGTGGGTGAGGAAGAGTTAGTCAATCGCTTGTTATACAGGGGGGTATCTTCCGGAAGAACGGATGACAACTACGAAACCATCCAACACCGCATCAACGTGTACCACGAAAAAACGGCGCCGGTAAAAGCTTTTTATCAAGACTTGGGATATGCGGTGGATATCGATGGAACAGGCAGTTTAAGTGATATTTTCCACCGCATAAGCACAGCGCTCGACGCCGTCATATCATAAATACTCCCGAAATGGCCGAAAGCAATTTTGTCGATTACGTTAAAATCTATTGCCGCTCCGGCAACGGTGGTAAAGGAAGCACGCATTACCACCGGGAAAAGTTTGTGGCCAAGGGCGGACCTGACGGAGGCGACGGAGGACGCGGAGGACATGTGGTTTTACGGGCCAGGACCAACTATTGGACACTGATTCATTTACGATATGCCAGGCACGTGTTTGCTGAACATGGAGCCAGTGGAAGCGGCGCCTGCAGTTCAGGAAAGTCGGGTGAAGACAGTTACATCGATGTACCTGTAGGCACAGTGGCATACGATGCGGAAACCGGAGAATTCTTGTGTGAAGTGACGGAACCCGACCAGGAAATCATATTACTCAAGGGGGGGCGAGGTGGCCAGGGTAACTACCATTTCCGTACAGCCACCAACCAAACACCACGCTTTTCCCAACCGGGAGAACCGTTGGAGGAGCGTACCATCATCTTGGAATTGAAATTGCTCGCCGATGTGGGCTTGGTCGGCTTTCCAAATGCAGGCAAGTCCACACTGTTGTCGGTGCTGTCGTCTGCAAAACCCAAAATAGCCGATTATCCCTTTACCACACTGGTGCCCAATTTGGGCATCGTGGCCCACCACGACAACCAATCGTTTGTCATGGCCGATATTCCTGGTATCATTGAAGGAGCTTCGGAGGGTAAAGGCATAGGTCTTCGTTTCCTGCGCCACATCGAGCGGAATGCCGTGTTGTTGTTTATGATTCCCGCAGATAGCCGGGATGTACGTGCCGAATATGACATCCTGCTCAATGAGTTGGCTCAATACAACCCGGAATTGTTGGACAAACAGCGTCTCCTGGCCATCACAAAATGCGATATGCTCGATGAGGAATTGATAAACGAGCTACGTGCAGAATTGCCCAATGTCGACTCTGTCATGATTTCTTCGGTGACAGGTTTTGGACTGCCATTGTTGAAGGATAAGCTATGGGCTGTTTTGAATGATGAATCAAACCGGTTGGTGACTCTTACGCATAAACCGATTCACGTTTGTCCGGCTTTTGATAGTGATGATGAAGAATAATTAACAATAAGCAAATAGATTATTATTATTGTCGGGCGCCAAATAAAGATCAAATGTCATCCGTTTATCTTTTTTTTACTATATGGTTGTAAGATTCGATTTTTATTGTGTAAATTAGCCGCGTAATTAATAAAATTTTGATATTCATATACCATGAAACGAATTACTACTCTGTCTAAGTCAATGGTTGGCCTATGTGGGATGCTTTGTTTGTTCTTTACCTTTCAAAGCTGCTACCGGGAAAACCTGGAGGGCACTTTCCCTGTCATTGAAGAAGAATTGATTGGAGATTACCTGGCCTCTGACACCCTTTTCTCTGAGTTTACGCGAATGCTTGATACTACGGGCGTTATGGGGTTATTGAACGCATACGGCTTGTACACGGTTTTTGCTCCGACAAATGAAGCTGTACACAAGTACTACGCGACCCTCAAGGATGATGAGGGGAATCACACCATTACCTCCATGGAACAAATGACCATGGCGGAAATCAAGGAGTTTTGCTACAACCACATTGTGAAGGGTGATACCTTGAGGACGAAATACTTTAAAAAAGGCACATTGGGTCCTCGGTCCATGAGTGAACGCTACATCACCGTCTCCTTTGTCAATGACTCCATTTTGATCAACGGTGTTTCACCCATTATTGCCAGGGACATTGAAGTACACAACGGTTTGATTCAAGTGCTGGGTGAAGCGTTTGCCCCGTCCCGTATTAAAATTTCTGAAGTATTCGAGGCTGATTCACTCAATTTCTCCATTTACGTGGACGCACTGAAAATAACAGGTTTGTATCATGAAATGGTTCTTGCTCCGATTGAAGATGAAACGTGGGATCGTAATGCCGGTTGGCCTGCTGATCCTAAAGAATCCTACAATCCCGATATCAAGCCCACTTCCAGAAAATTCGGATATACCATTTTGGCCGTTTCCGATGATGATTTAAAGAAGTGCACCTATAACATTACAGATCCGGCTAAAGGTATTGATTTGACAAATGGTATTGATAACCTGGCGGAATTGGAAGCGTTGGCCAGCTATTATTACAGCCGTACGTATAAAAATGATGCTGATACCATTACCGACAAAAAAAATAAAAAGCATTACTTGAACCGCTTTATGTCGTATCATTGTTTGGATCGTATTGTGACCAGCAGTCGTTTCATAAAGGATTATTATACGAGCCACCATAGCAAAAAAATCAAATATCCTATGCCGGACTATGTTGAAACCATGCTGGAGAATTCCATACTTGAGACATTGTACGACTCTAAGGGAACGTTTATCGGCAATTTGAAAAATGATACACATAGTCAATTCGGCGTATTCAACTTTGATGATCCTATTCAAGGTGCCATGTTGACAGATATGATGGATATGCCCAACGGTGGTTCTTTGAATGGTTACTACCACGGTATCACCAAGCCTATCATGTACACCCAAAAACTTGAGGCTGCATTCTCATCGAAACGGTTGAGAATGGATGTGGCTTCTTTCCTACCTGAACTTACCACCAACAACATCCGTGGTAGCAACACCGATAAGGATGCAACCACCGATGACCAATTGAAAGCCGTTCAAGAAAATAAAAGTCGTTGCTATGTCATTGACGACAGTTACGTGGAAAAATTCTATGGCTCACCCAATACCCGATTCAAGTATGTTGGAATTTCTCCTTACTGGGAAGACTACCAGGGCGATGAGTTCTATGTTACCAAACAATACAACTTTACCATGGAAACTCCCCCCATTCCTGCCGGAACGTACGAAATACGCATGGGTTACGAGGCAACCAATGAACGCGCCATCTCACAGTTGTATTTTGACAGCTTGCCTTGCGGTATTCCATTGGATTTGGCCATTACATCGGACAAACCTGAAATTGGTAATGTTGCAATTGATCCCAATAGTGAAGATCCCTATGGTTATGAAAACGACAAGATGATGCACAACCGTGGTTATATGAGAGCGCCCGCCGTGTTCAGCGCTTCACACAGTGGTGGTGGTAAAAACACCACTAATGCTCGGGAGAGCGCCCCTTGTATACGTAGGGTGCTGGGTGTCTATAACTTTGAAAAAACAACAAAGCATTATTTCTCCACCATTTATTTGGGCACATCAGTGAGTTCAAGTAAAGAGCCCCAATTTATGATCGATTACCTGGAATTTTGTCCCATCGAGTTGATTGAAAAAGAAGATATCTATTGATAGCGTAGAACTATAGCAGAAAACAAAAGGATGTCTCATCAGCCAAGTGCGGTGAGGCATCTTTTTTTTGCCTACGTTTTTTGATTTTTTTAACAACAATAGGGAAAGTGTTTGTACAATTAAAAAATTACGTATCTTGCACTCGATTTTCAGACGTGAAAAGCGGCAGCTGCCTTATAACCCTATCAACTTGTGAACCATGAAAAGCATTTTCCCTACGTTTAAATCCGTATTCGGTTTTATTGGATTTTTTAGTCTCTTCCTGTTATGTCAAAGTTGCATGAGAGAAGACCTAAGAGGTTCGTTGCCTGTTATTAAAGAAGAACTCGTTGGCGAGTATCTAGCAAACAATCCCGAATTGTTTTCTGAATTCACCAGAATGCTTGACACAACAGGCGTCATGGGTTTGCTCAATGCATATGGCATTTATACCGTTTTTGCTCCAACCAATGAAGCCATTGCAGCGTATTACGCTACCCTTACCGATGAAGATGGATTTCCTGTTGTATCCATGAACCAACTCTCCCTCAAGGATATTAAGGAGTTTTGCTACAACCACATTGTAAAAGGTGATACCATTAAGACAAAAACTTTTAAAGAAGGTGCCTTGGGTTCTCAATCCATGAGTGAACGTTACATTACCGTTTCTTTTCAGATGGATTCAATCTTGATCAACGGCTCTTCGCTCATTGTCGCCCGGGACATCGAAAGGCACAACGGACTCATCCATGTTATCAAGAATTGTTTAGCACCTGCACATATAAAGATTGGAGAGTGTTTTGAAGCAGATTACGAGAATTTCTCCATTTACGTAGATGCCCTAAGAGAGACAGGTTTGTATAAAACAATGGTAACCGCTCCGATTGAAGACGAAAGCTATGATTATACATTGGGATGGGCGCCAAATACAAAAGATGAATACAATCCTGAAGGAAAACCTACATCCAGAAAATTCGGTTATACCATTTTGGCCGTTTCCGATGATGATTTGGAGATGTGCAGATATCCCATTACAGATCCGGCTAACGGTATTGATTTGACAGATGGTATCGATAACCTGAAGGAATTGGAAGCGTTGGCAAAGTATTATTACAGTAGAGCGTATGACAACGATGCCGACACCATTACTGACAAGAAAAACCCCAAGCATTACCTGAACCGTTTTATGGCGTATCATTGTTTTGATCGCATCTTGCTGAGCAGCCGATTTGTCAAAGATTTGTACACACCACATCATTTCCCGATTTATGTCATGCGCGAATACATAGAAACAATGCTCGAGAATTCCATTGTTGAAGTATTGTTGGACAAACCGGGTAAGATCCTTCCTTCCGTCATGCTCAGTGATCCCAATCATGTTTACGGTGTATTCAATTTTGACGATCCTGTTCAAGGAGCCATGCTGACCGATGTCAGGGATTTACCGGAAGGGGGTTCATTGAATGGCTACTACCATGGAATCACAAAACCCATCATGTTCTCACCAAAACTTTCATCTAGTTTATCATCCAAACGGTTGAGGATTGACGGGGCAACCTTCTTTCCTGAATTGACCACCAATAACCTACGTGGAAGCAATCCAACGGGTCAAGTTGATAAATACCCGCGTGCCTGGGTTATTGATGACGCATACATTGAAGGTATTGAAGCCTCTCCCAATACCAGGCTGTCGTATGTGGGTGCCTGTTTATATTGGGAAAATTATCAAGGAGATATGTACATGGTTAGAAAACAGTATAATCTCACTTTTACTACTCCTCCCATTCCTGCAGGTACATATGAGGTTCGTTTTGGTTTCAAATCAACGGATAATCGTGGTATAGCCCAACTGTATCTTGACAGCTTGCCATGCGGTATCCCCTTGGATTTGGCCATTAAAGCGGAGCATACCTCTATTGGATGGGTGAAAGAAGGAACAGACGATAACGATCCTTATGGCTATGAAAACGACAAGATGATGCACAATCGTGGATATATGAAGGGTTCTTCCACCTACAGGGCTCCTGATACGAAGTATTGGAATAATGAGTCAGCACGTAAGAGCTTTTATTGTATTCGCAGGGTGCTGGGTATTTACAACTTTGATAAAACAGAAAAACATAAATTTACGGCCATCAATCTTGGTTCGTCCAACAGTAATACTGATATGGAGTTTATGCTTGATTATCTGGAATTCTGTCCACTTGAAATAATCGACAAAGAAGATACTGAATAAATAGAGAAGGTCTGTCAGATTACAGAAAGGGAGTTTCATCAGTCAATGACGGTGAAGCCCCCTTTCTGTTTTTGTTTGCTATTGCCAACGCTGATTTTTTCACCATAAGCATTTCCACCTGCATTGATGCGATGAACTTGGTTCAACCATCAAATAGTAAATAAATACCGAAAAAATTTTCTTAAAATGAGTTAATTGCGTACTTTGTGGAAAAATCTAACCTTGAAACACAAGTTGTATGAAAACAATCAAACTGCTGTTGGTTTTAAGTATCTTGACCTCTCTTCAGGTAGTTGCACAAGACAATGCACTGAGCACAAAGCGTGTGAATTTCGGCGATTGTGAAATGACAGGTATCACACAGGAATTTGAAAAAGAACCGGCGTGGAAAAGTGAATCGGGAAGTATATCCGACTACTTGAAAAAAACCATCAAAGACAAACAATTCAAGAAGGTAAAAAAAGGAAAAGTTATCCTTCTCATCATTGTTCTGCCCAATGGGAGACCCTGTTGTGTTTCTTTCATAAACCTAACAGATCGAGAATTGGATCCTTATGCCTTTAAAAATGCCGTCAATGCCATGCCTGATTGGACACCGGCCCAACAAGGAGGAAAGGATGTTAAAGCACTCAAAATGCTGGCGTTTGATGTGAAGAAAAAGGGCAAACTCACGATAGCCGAAACAGCCAAGTAAGAGTTGGTGGGTGCATGGTAAGAAAAAGTAGTGTAACCCTGGTCCTAATATTCTTGTGCGTTGCTCTGGCCCTTGCCGGGTATAAGCATGATATTTACGAGGCGTTCATCAATAAAGACATGGCCAGTTGGAAAATTGCCATGGATAAGATGGAAGCCTCGGCTTCTTTGACACAGGCGCAGGTGTTGGAATTAATCAACTATCAGTACGGATACATTGGTTGGTGTCTGGGAGCAGATAAGAACCAAGAAGCTAAAAAATACCTGGATAAAGCGGAAGCGGCTGCCTTGTTGTTAATAAAAAAGCAGTATAAAGAATCGCAGGCGCACGCATATTTGGCTGCTTTTTATGGATTCCGAGTCAGCTTGTCAATTTTAAAAGCACCCACAATGGGTCCAAAATGCCTTGAGCAGGTTGAGTTGGCCCTGTCTAAGGATAAACAAAATCCGTTTGCTTACCTTCAGAGGGGGAATGCCCTGTATTATCGTCCCACACTCTTTGGTGGTTCCAAAGAAAAAGCCATACCCTATTTTCTCAAGGCTGAGCAACTGATGGTTGCCCATGATGTGAAGGAAGACTGGAACTACCTCAATGTGCTGGCCCTGATAGGATTGGGCTATCTGGAAACGGGCCAACCCAAAAAGGCAGATCAATACTTCAAAAAAGCGCTGGCACTGGAGCCTCGTTTTTCATGGGTGAAAGATGAGTTGGTGCCCAAACTGAGGAAGCTGGAACGACAATGATACGACCTCGTTCCCTGTTGAAGGACTATTTTGACAGGGCGTTCAACGCCTGATCCAAATCGGCAATGATATCATCAATGTGTTCAATTCCCACAGAAACACGCAACAATCCGGGCACGACACCCGAAGCTGCTTGTTCTTCAGGAGACAGTTGCTCATGGGTGGTGGCTGCCGGGTGGATGATCAATGATTTCGCATCCCCCACATTGGCCAGGTGACTGAGCAGTTTCACGTGATCGATGACTTTGTCGGCATTGCTGGCATCACCTTTTACCTTAAAGGTGAGTACAGCTCCGGGGCCTTTGGGGAAGTATTTCTTTGCCAACTCGTAGTACTTGCTGCTCTTAAGACCGGGATAGTTGACATATTCTACCTGAGGGTGCTTTTCCAACCACTCAGCCAAGGCCTGGGTATTTTCAACATGACGTTCCACGCGCAACGACAGTGTTTCCAATCCTTGTAGCAACAAGAAGGCATTGAACGGGCTGATGGTATTTCCCCAATCACGCAACCCTTCCACCCTTGCACGGATATTGAACGCTATGTTGCCGAAAGGACCACCGGTTCCAAACACATTCCAGAAAACCAAGCCATGATAGCTGTCAGTCGGTTCGGTAAAAGCCGGAAACTTACCATTACCCCA
The DNA here is from genome assembly GCA_964411555.1 of uncultured Bacteroidales bacterium. Classification (GTDB taxonomy): domain Bacteria; phylum Bacteroidota; class Bacteroidia; order Bacteroidales; family UBA1402; genus UBA8389. Next base: position 26,211 of record CAYPLF010000027.1, read on the forward strand.
GTTGAACGTGCCACTGTCAACTATGATGCCACCCAATGAGGTACCATGACCACCAATCCACTTCGTGGCCGACTCCACAACGACTGAAGCACCATGCTCGATGGGACGGAACAGGTAACCACCGGCACCAAAGGTATTGTCTACAATCAAGGGTATGTCGTGCGCTTTGGCCACTGCGGCGATGGCATCAAAATCCGGAATGTTCAACTCGGGGTTACCGATGGTCTCCAGGTAAATGGCTTTGGTGTTATTGTCAATACGTTTTTCAAACTCCTGCGGGTCATCGTTCGGTGTAAAACGGACTTCGATTCCCAACCGCTTGAACTGCGACTTAAACTGGTTATAGGTGCCTCCGTACAAATGCGAGGTGGAAACAAAATTATCGCCCACCTGCAACATGTTGTTCAAAGCAATGAACTGAGCCGATTGGCCAGATGAAGCGGCTAAACCGGTAACCCCACCTTCGAGTGCTGCCAAGCGTTTTTCAAACACATCTGTAGTTGGATTCTGAAGACGGGTGTAAATATTGCCAAACTTGCGCAAGCCAAACAAATCGGCTCCATCCTTGGCATCGTCAAAAACATAAGAGGTAGTTTGGTAAATGGGGACAGCACGGGCATGGGTAGTTTTGTCAACTTCCTGACCTGCATGAACCTGAAGGGTTTCGAACCGTTGTTGCGTAGTTGTTGCCATAAATCAATCGAATGAGTTGTTTTACTTATGCAACAAAGGTATTGGCCTGACATTACATAGAAAATCCCCTTTGCAGGGGATTTTACTCAATGTATATTGTATAAATATACATTAGATGCTTAAGAGGGCTGGTTTCTATGTAACCCGTTTTGGACTTACTGTACGATTCGAACTGTGTCAAGATTTACATCCGTTCCGCCATATATTTCCTGCGACAAAGTTTTGGCGATGGTATTGTCTGCATCGACAAACTCCAGTGAGTAGGTACCTGAAACAAGACCGTGTATCAGAAAGTAATTGTGTTGCAGGGTGTCGGATACAGTCAGGATGGTATCTGTTCCCTTGATGGCCCTGACCAAGTAGGGTATGTTGGCGGGAATGATGTTGCCGGATAACTTAGATGTATTAGCCGTAATATAGCCGCGAATCACCGGTTTGAGTGAATAGGTTCCATTACCCTTGGCAACAACTGACTTTTCGGCATCAAAGTCGATCAATACCTTGTAACCGCTGGATACTTCAGCCACCGATTGAATATTGATTTTTATTCCGGATTGCTCGCCACTAGGTATTCTGATAGTTACTTCACTGCTGTCAGCCAACATCAGGGTGTTGTCTTCCCCCAGGATCAAGCGAACTTGCGTGATTATTTCTCCTGCTTCCAGTTCCACGTTTCCCAACAGCGTATCGGTTCCATTGGTAAAATCCATCAGGTTTACCCTAACTGCCTGCATGGGTAATGCGACAAATTCTCCGCTATCTACTGAGTATTCAATACCTTCTATCGTAACATTCAAAGCCAAATACCCTTTTTGGGAGGGAGCATCTGTCAAAGCAAAACTGACTGTTGCCTTATTTTCATTTTCTGTGGTGCACGCGGTTGCCAGAACCAACAATGCAAAACCGAATAATAATCGTTTCATTGTTTTATTTTTTGTGAGTATTTCTTAGTAAACAAATATATGATCAAAACAGTTGTTGGAATTGTGTTAAAATCCAAACAAACTCAAATCAACAAACTCGCCCATGGTTTTGTGTCCGGTTACATTGGGGTGCAGGTAGTCGTCCTGCAATGCATCCTTCATTTTGGTCGGATCGGCCGGGTCGCGCAAGGCATTGTCGAAGTCGATGACCCCGTCAAAAGCGCCGCTGGTCCGGATCCACTCGTTGACCGTATTGCGACAGACTTCGCGGTAGGTGCCGTAATACCCATTACCTTTCACCGGCATGATGGTAGCCCCGTAAATCGTGATGCCCTTTGCGTGGGCTTTTTCAATCATCTGTTTGTAGGCATCGATGAGTGCCTTGGCCCTGTTGGTAGCCGCCGTCTCGTTATTCGGCAAATTGCCGATGTCGTTGATGCCTTCGTAGATTATGGCCCAACGCACGCCGGCCTGGTTCAGGATGTCGCGTTCGTAGCGCACAACGGCCGTAGGACCGAGGCCACCTGCCAACACGCAATTACCGCCAATGCCCATGTTCAACACTGCGATTTTACTGGTCTTTTTGTTTTTCAGGAGTCGTTCCGATAAGATATCCGGCCAGCGGTTTTGCTGGTTGGTGATGGAACCGCGTCCGTCCGTGATGGAATTGCCGATGATGGCCACCGCCGAGGTTTTACCGGAAGCTTTCACGTCAATACCGTTTATGATGTACCAATGGTCGGTGGTGACAGCTCCTGTGAAATCGGTCACTGCAGGGTCGTTGCCCTTGATGATATACGAGGTGGTGCGCGAGCCCGGGTGTCCGGTCACATCGACTGAGGTCTCACCGAAATAGAGGGTGATGGCCACATCCATGCGGGGAGTCAGCTTAAAAGCAATCGGGTCGGAATAGGCTACCGCTCCAGCAGCCAAGGTAATGTCCTTCTTGCCGTTAAAGGTCAATGATTTGTTTGTTGTTATATCAATGGCGCCACCTCCTTTGGAAGCTGCAACCTGCGCTGATTTTATGGCAACAGGGCTTTTGCTGTGTTCGTTGGTAAACTTCACCCGCATGGTCTTTCCTCCAATGGAAACCCGCACTACCTGACGCAGGGAATTGTTGGTCAAGCCGGGTTGAGGTGGGTTGTTGTGTGTCTCCACCAATTGGGGTGCGGTGGCCCAGGT
>CAYPLF010000028.1:0-28946 GCA_964411555.1 uncultured Bacteroidales bacterium
ATATCATCGTCCGCTATCCGGGCGGACGCGATGTCATCATCGATTCCAAGGTTTCACTCACCGCCTACAGCAACTACGTGGCATCCGAAGAACCCAAGGAAAAAGAGTCCTATAAAAAGGAACACGTCCGTTCCATCAAGACACACATCGATGAACTCAATAAAAAGGATTATTCCGGCTACAACATCCAGGCCCTGGAATTTGTCATGATGTTCATTCCCAACGAGCCCTCCTACAACCTGGCCCTGCAAACCGACCCCACCCTGTGGGAGTATGCCTACGGCAAAAAGGTAGTGATGATGAGCCCCACCAACCTGATTGCAGCCCTACGCATGGCCATGGATTTATGGAAACGCGAATACCAGGTGCGCAATATCCAGGAAATCGTGCGACAAGGAACAGCCTTGTACGACAAGTTTGTAGGATTTACTGACAAGTTTGAAAAGGTAGGCGCCGAAATCGGTGCAGCCCAACGCGTCTACAACGAAGCCCTGGGACAACTTTCCAGCGGTAAAGGAAACCTCATCCAACGGGTGGAGAATCTGAAGAAATTGGGTTTGAGCCCTTCCAAGAAGTTGGCAAGCAAATACCTCCTTCCAACAGAACCAACCGACGAAATTGAGGCCGATTTGCCGGGTGAAAACCTCGATTCGGAATAAGGTTGACAAAGCACCTTCACCCTTTTCACCCCTGAAAAGCGGGTTTTTGTCCCCAAAAATAGATTTTAACCCCCAACTTACGGTACAAACCCCTTTGGTTTGCATCCAAAAAATGCCTGACGTTATTTTGCGTCATAAATCGATTGGTTTTCGATTCATTTGACTCAACTTATGGAACGCATTTACAGCATCATTACCGGAACAGGCAGCTACATCCCCCCCGTGCATGTCATGAACGAAGCCTTTATCGGCCATGAATTCTTTGATTCAAGCGGGGCTCCCTTAGATAAATCAAACCACGAAATCATCGAAAAGTTCCAGGACATCACCACCATCGTGGAACGCAAGTATGTGTCCGACGACCTGACAACCTCCGACATAGCCACACTGGCGGCCCGTGAGGCATTCCAATCGTCAGGAATAGACCCCGAGTCGCTCGATTACCTGATTGTGGCCCATAATTTCGGCGATACCCATGCCGAAAACAATAAACCCGATTTCGTACCCTGCCTGGCTGCCCGTGTCAAACACAAATTGGGCATCAAGAACCCAGAAACAGTGGCATACGATATCTCATTCGGTTGCCCGGGTTGGTTGCAAGCTGTGATACAAGCCGATTACTACCTGCGATCCGGCGATGCCAAGCGGGTCATGGTGATTGGTGCCGAAGTGCTGTCACGCGTGAGCGATCCCCACGACAGGGATAGCATGATTTACGCCGACGGTGCCGGTGCCGTCATTCTGGAAGGCAAACTCAGCAAAACCCCCATCGGCATCCTGGCCCACAAGGCACAATCCGATTCCTTCCAGTATTCAGGACTCCTCCATATGGGTAAATCCTACAACCCATCCCTGTCGGGCAAAAATGACTTGTTCCTGAAGATGAACGGTAGACGTTTGTACCAATATGCCCTGGAGAAAGTGCCATTGGCCATTAAAAATTGCTTGGAAAGTTGCCGGATTCCGTTACAGGACATTAAAAAGGTATTGATACACCAGGCCAACGGTAAAATGGACGAAGCCATTCTGAAACGGCTTTATGACTTGTACGGTGAAAAGAACATTCCCGAAAATGTGATGCCCATGACCATCGATACATTGGGGAATTCATCGGTTGCCACCTTGCCCACGTTGCTTGACCTCATTCTTAAAAAACGCCTGCAAGGGCATGAAATCAACAAGGGCGACACCGTGTTGTTTGCCTCTGTGGGGGCAGGTATGAGCATCAATGCGGTGACCTACCGCATGGCTTGAGGATGTAGGGTTTGACAGGTGTTGTTGTAAACAATTCGGGCTTCCGGTTTGTTTTATTGGTGTACGCAAACACAACAACACCAACATGAAGAAGCAGTTCGTCATCACCATCAGCCGTCAACTGGGTAGTGGCGGCGGTTACATCGGCCAACAACTGGCCAATACATTGGGAGTCTTTTTTGCCGACAGGGAAATCATCAGCCAGGCAGCCGAACGCCTGCGCGTCCGTGAAAAAGAAGTGGCAAACAACGAAGAACGATCGGTCTTCTGGCGCTCCTTGATGGAGTCGTACGCCATGAATACCGACAGTTTCCTGCCCACTCAACTCATCATTCCCATTGACAAGGAGTTGTTTGATGCCGAAACCGACATCATCGAACGCATAGCCGCTGAACGTTCGGCCATCTTCATAGGCCGCTGCAGCAATTACATCCTCAGGGAGCATCCATACCACGTGAGTGTATACGTCCACTCAAGCGAAGCGTTTCGTATCGCACGCATCAAGCATTTGTACAAAGTCACCGATGAGGAGGCGGAACACATGATGCACCGCAGCGACAAGGAACGTGGCCGGTACAATAAAAAATACACGGGCACTATCTGGACAGACTTGAGGCAATATGACATCTGCCTGGATACCAGCAAACTGGGTATGGAAAAATCCATCCAGCTACTCCTCGCCTATTTGGCTGACAGAGGCATCACCCCATAAAAATTCGGCACGAACAATTCGCAACAAGTGCGAACAGTTCGTGCCGAATTTTTTAAGTACTTATTCCGACTTCAGATTACTTCTTCTTTTCCCAAACCTTTTCCAAGGCTTCCAGTGTTTGGCCCTTGGTTTCAGGCACCATCTTCCATACGAAGATGGCTGAAAGAACTGACATGACACCGTAGAAACCATAGGTGAGGGCACCGCTGTATTCCATCATAGGAGGATAGGTAGATGAAATCAAGTAGTTGGCAGCCCATTGGAAGGCAACAGCCACGGCTACAGCCTGACCACGGATCTTGTTGGGGAAGATTTCAGAGATAAGAACCCAGCAAATGGGGCCCCATGACATCATAAACGAAGCGGTGTAAATGATGATGAAGATCAAGGTGGATATGCCGATAATTTTGAAGTACGACAAGGCTGAAATAGCCAACATACCGATGGCCATACCAATGGAACCTGTAATCAACAAGGGTTTTCTACCCCACTTGTCAACCGTCAAGATGGCCAACACGGTAAAGACCACATTCACCAAGCCCATGACAATGGTTTGCAACATGGAAGCATCTTTGGCCGCACCCATGCTTTCAAAAATACGGGGAGCATAGTACAACGCCACGTTGATACCCACGAATTGTTGAAAAACAGAGAGCAGAATACCTACGATGATAACCACCTTGCCATAGGAAAACAACTTGCCACGTTCGATGTTTTGGAAGCTCTCCTTGATTTCAACCAAAATATGGGCGGCTTTGCTTTCGCTGCCAATCACCTTGGTCAACACACGTTGCGCTTCGGCATCCTTGCCCACCATGGTCAAATACCTGGGAGTTTCCGGCACAAAAATCAGGAAGATGCCAAACAGGAAAGCAGGAATCGCTTCCGAGGCAAACATCCATCTCCAGCCGATTTCATTGATCCATTCAAGTGGTTGGCCTTTTGCAATACCCCAGTTTACAAAATACACCACCAACATACCGAAGATGATGGCAAACTGGTTGAACGATACCAAACGGCCACGCATGTCGGCCGGGGCAATTTCTCCAATATACATGGGGCAGACGGCAGAAGCCAAACCTACACCCACACCACCGATGACACGGTAAATATTGAATAACCACAGCAGTTCCATGCTGGGTTCAGCAAACGGGAAAATAAACGATTCGGGGTAACCGGAACCGACAGCCGAAATAAAGAACAGAACGGAAGCCAGCATGAGTGAGCGCTTTCTGCCGTATTTTCTGGACAACAATCCGGATAAAGCACCACCGATGATACAACCGATCAGGGCGCTGGAAACCGTGGCTCCATGAATAAAAGAGCCCAATCCAAGAGGCTTGATGAGGGCTTCATTCAGGGCTTTTTCAGCGCCTGAAATCACAGCCGTGTCGTAACCGAACAACAGGCCACCGATGGTTGCCACCATGGTGATACCCATAATGTAAGTCGAGTTTTTTTGTGTTGACATAGTATTAATGTTAGTAATTTACATGTTTGGACGCGAAGTTACTCTTTTAGTTTAAGGTTCGCGATAAAAATAACCACTTTTTGCGTTTATCTTTCTGAAGATTGTCCGGGTTCAACGTGTGCCAAACCCCTCCTATTTCATTTCACCGGCGAATAGAGTTCACCGGCCAGCAAACGCAGCGTGATCTCAGACACCTTGGTTTGGTAAAGTGCGTTGAGCTTCCGGTCGGCGGCATTGAGGTAAGAAACCTGGAAATCCCTGAATTCAATTCCGGCCAACGAACCCAGGCGGTACTTCTCCATGGCAGCCTCTAGATTTAAAGAGGCGGCCTCACGGCTCTCTTCCTGGAATTCTATCATTCTAAAATCATTCAAGTAGCTGTTGTGCAACTGCCGCAACTCACTCTCCAAACTCTGACGCGCCTGTTGGTAGTCCAACTCGGCATTTTGGCGGTTCAGTTCAGCATTTCTCACTTTGCGGCCTGTTTCAAACCCGTTGAAAATAGGAATCGATAAGGTAAGACCCGCATTCAATCCGTTGCTTTCATCGAACTTACGAGGGACATAGGGTGTTGAACTGAAATTCAGCCCATAACCAGCTGAAGCTGACAATGAGGGATACCATGATGCTTTGGCCAGGCGCGTATCAAGCAAGGCAACATCTTCACCAGCCTTGATGGAAAGCAGGGAAGTATTGTTTTCATAAGCAGCCGCCAATAATTTATCTACATTCAACGCCGAAACCGGTTGAATGGAATCCTGAATGGCATAGTGGCTGTCCAAGGGTACATTCATCAACTGGTTCAGCTCGATGTAGGCATTTTTCAGTTGTTCTTTCTTTACCAACAAGGAAGCCGAGTCGCTGTTCAGGTAAATCTTGGCCTGCTTGTATTCCAAACCGGAATCAGAACCGATGTTGTACCGTGTCAAGGCCTGTTGGTAGCGCAGCTGTGAAATGGACACCAGTTCCTGCAACAAATTCACCTGGTTCTGCAAGCTGATGATGAGGTAGTATTGCATGGAAATGGACTTGACCAAATTCTCTACCACCGACCGGAACTTGAACTTACCTTGTTCCAAGAGTACTTTCTGTTTGTCGCGGGTGGCAAACATGGCCAGACCGTCGAACAATTTCCAATTCAGCGACAGGTTGTTTCGCCAGGTAGTGGAATTGGATTGTCCCCCTTCCAACACACCCGAACTGTTGTACTTTTGCGTGGACGTGGAACTGGATGATTGAGCCGACGTGAAGTCGAGCGAAGGCAAAAACGGAGCCAAGGTCACATTGTTTTCAGCCACCTTCAGCGTATTGGAAGCCATCTGGACATCGTAGTTCTTTTGCATGGCCATGGAAACGCAGCCTTCAAGCGTCAACAACGAGTCGGTTGGAACTTCGGCTTCAGCCCGCATCGATACACACGTGCAGGCCAGCAAAAGAAGGCGCGTTGCGGTACGTACTATCTTCATCATTCAGAAATTTGACTAAGTTCAGGTTCTGTGTCTTCCATCGTTTTGGCAGCCTTCCTGCTGGTTGACGTGGACACGAAGGAATACATGGCCGGTATGATGTACAGGGTAAAGAAGGTGGCGAACAGCATGCCGCCGGCCACGGCAACACCCATCGCGTTCCGGCTTTCCGCCCCGGCACCGGTTGAATACACCATGGGTAAAATACCCAGGATGGTACACAAACTGGTCATCAGGATGGGCCTGAAACGGGAGGCAGCCGAATCCAAGATGGCCTCGTGCTTGTTCAAACCGGCTTGTTTGCGTTGGTTGGCAAATTCCACCATCAGAATACCGTTCTTCGACACCAACCCGATCAACATGATCAAGCCGATTTCGCTGAAGATATTCATGGTCTGACCGAACAATTTCACTGACAGCAAGGCACCAAACAAAGCCAGCGGCACGGTGAGCATGATGATGAGCGGATCTCTGAAACTCTCAAACTGTGCAGCCAGCACCAAATAGATCAATACCAGGGCCAGCATAAAGGCGAACAGCAAGCTGGAGGTACTTTCCACAAAATCCTTGGATTGACCCGACAATGCCGTGGAATAGTGGTCGGGGTTCAATACCTCGTGGGAAATACGGTCCATCTCCTCAATACCCTGTCCCAACGTATAGCCCTTGCCCAGTGAGGCGGAAACTGTTGCCGAAACAAAGCGGTTGTAGCGGTACAACTGGGGTGGCATGCTGCTTTCCTCCATGGTAATCAGGTTGTCCAACTGGACCAGATTACCCGCATCGCTCCGAATGTAAATGTTCGACAAATCGACCGGACGGTTCCGTTGGCCTTCATTGATCTGACTCATGATTTGGTACTGCTTGCCGTTCCGGATAAAGTACCCGATGCGCTGTTCGCTCATGGTCAACTGCAAGGTCTGAGCAATATTCTGGATGGAAACACCCATCAAGGTTGCTTTTTCACGGTTGATGCTGACACTCAGTTCAGGCTTGGTGAATTTCAGGTTGGCATCTGAATTTCCAAACACTTCGCTTTGGGACACCAACTCCATAAAAACCGGCAAAATTCGTCGCAGCGAATCCAGGTTCCTGGCCTGTATGACATACTGCACGGGCATACCCCCTCCTCTGCCGCCGCCAAAGGTCTGTTGCTGGGTTACAAAGGTCTTGGCACCCGTCATATTGGAAACCAGTGGCGTGATGGCGTCGGCTATTTCCTGTTGGGTACGCTCGCGTTTATCGGGACTTTTCAAGACAACTTGCAAGTTGGCACGGTTACGTGCACCCATACCCACCATTTGCATGAACATCTCTTTTTCCGGCACCTGATCGACCAGGACATCGTACAATTCGTCCGAATAGCCACGCATGTATTCATACGTAGCTCCTTCCTGCGCGGTACTGGAAATGGAAAGCTGTGAACGGTCTTCCAACGGAGCCATTTCAGAGGGAATACTGACCCACAAGCCGATTATGACCAACAGGGCTACACCCAGGAACACGATGGCCAACCAACGGCGGCGCATGAACGATTCGAGGCTGTTCTTGTAAAACCGGTTCATGCCCACGAAGAACGGTTCGGTCACCCGGTAAAACCAACCCTCGCTGGCGTTTTTCTTCAGCATCTTGCTGGTGAGCATGGGCGTGAATGACAGGGCCACAAAGGCCGATATGACCACAGCACCGGCAATGACAATGGAGAACTCCCGGAACAAGCGACCCGTAACGCCCTCCAAAAAGACAATGGGGAAGAATACGGCCACCAAGGTGATGGTCGTGGCAATCACGGCAAAGAAGATTTCCTTGGAACCCTTGATAGCAGCCTGGATCGGTGTTTCACCTTTTTCGATGCGTGTGTAGATGTTCTCCATGACCACAATGGCGTCATCCACCACCAAACCGATGGACAACACGATGGCCAACAAGGTGAGGATGTTGATGGTGAAACCAGCCACATACATCACAAAGAAGGCTCCAATCAATGAAATAGGAATGGCCAAAACAGGTATCAGCGTGGTGCGCCAGTTTCGCAGGAACAAGAAGATGATGAGCACCACCAGGATAAAAGCTTCGAAGATGGTCGATTTCACTTCACTGATGGACTCACGGATAAACGTGGTGTTGTCGTACCCCACGCCAACCTTGATATCCGGGGGCAGGTTCTTCTTAAGCTCTTCGATGGCCACCTTGGCCTCATCCACAATATCGATGTAGTTGGCTCCGGGTTGCGGCACCAGAGAACATGCCACCATGGGCACTCCGTTACGTTTCAGAATGGTGCGGGTATTTTCAGCATCCACCTCAGCCACCCCAATATCAGAAAAGCGCACGAAACGTTCTCCGTTTTTGGCAATGATGAGGTTGTTGAAATCATCCAAGTTTTTCAACCGACCCAGCGTACGGACCGTCAGCTCGGTATTTGATCCTTCCACCGTACCCGAAGGCAATTCCACATTTTCCCTTGATACAGCCTGACGAACATCCAGAGGGGTCAGGTTGTAAGCGGCCAACAGCATGGGATCCATACGCAGGCGGATGGAGTAGCGTTTTGACCCCATAACACCCACGCTACTCACCCCACTGATGGTTTGTAGTCTTTCCTTGAAATTTACCTCGGCAAATTCGCTTAGGTCGATGATGTCGCGGGTAGCACTCTGCAACGTTACGGTATAGATGGGATTGGCGTCGGCATCCGATTTCTCTACTACAGGCGGGTCTACATCCTGCGGCAACCGCCGCATGGCACCGGACACCTTGTCGCGTACGTCGTTGGCAGCGGTTTCCAAATCGACTTCCAACTTGAATTCGATGGTGATGTTGCTGCTACCGTCGCGGCTTACGCTGGAAATGGAACGGATGCCGGGAATACCGTTGACAGCAGCCTCAAGTGGTTCGGTAATCTGGGTTTCTATGACATCGGCATTGGCACCGGGAAACGATGCGCGGACAGAGATGATGGGATTGTCTACGCTGGGATAATCCCTGACACCCAAAGACATATAACCGATGGCACCAAAAATGACAATCAATAAACTCAACACGGTGGCCAAAACAGGCCGGTTGATGGTGGTGGTTGAAAGACTGGACATGGCTGGCTCTTAGTTGTTTACAATAACGGGCATATCGTTCTTCAACTGCATCAAACCGGTAATGATCAGGGAATCCCCCACATTGATACCCGACATGATTTCAACCTTGTCGGTAGAGCGTTCGCCCGTTTCCACGTAGGTTTGAACAGCCTTCCCGTCTTTTTTCAACCAGACAAAGCGGCCGTTGACATCGGGCACCACGGCCTGGCTGGGTGCAAAAATGCGCTTGGTTCCGTTGGTCGATTTCACCGACACTCGGGCTGACATACCGGGTTTGAGCAAACCGTTGCTGTTGTTGTACATAGCCCTGAGCATGATGGTACGGGTTGTCACGTCAATTTGCGGATCCATGGCGTAAATGCTTGCTTCAAAGGTGCGGCTTATTCCTTCCACAGTAAACGAAGCCTTTGAACCCACCAAATTGTTGGCCACGTACTTCTCGGGAATGGAAAATTCCACCTTCAACTTGGCCATATCCACCAAGTTGGCAATTTTCGCACCGGGTTGCAGGAAAGCCCCTTTGCTGACTTGACGGAAACCGATGACACCATCGAACGGTGCCCGTATTTTCATCTTGTCGATGCGAATGGAAAGAGCTTCAATTTCTTCTTTCAGCACATTGTACTGTGTCAACACATTGTCGTAGTCTTCACGGCTCACGGCATCTTTTTCCAACAGCACTTTCTGACGTTCCAGCCGTTGGGAAAGCAGTACGAGTTCGTACTCAGAGCGTTTCAACTGGGACCGTAACTCATCGTCGTTCAATTTGACCAGTACCGTACCTTTCTTTACGTGCTGACCTTCGTTGAAATTCACTTCGGTGACGCGTCCCGACAATTCACTGCTTACATCCACCTTTTCGTTGGCAACCAGTGTTCCCAGGCGCAAAATACCACTTTCACCGGTACCATATTCGGCGATGCTGACCGTGACAGGCAGTGGTCTACCCATACCTGGTCCTCTTCCGGGACCACCAGGGCCACCAGGGCCACCAGGACCACCACCCCTGCCTCCTCGACCACCAGGACCTCCGGGTCCACCGGGTCCACCAGGGCCAAAATTTTCAGGCATTCCCTCTTTACCGGGGCCACCTTTTAAGGAATCCTTACCGGATACGTTGTTATAGACTAAAACGGCACCCACACACAACAAAGGTACGCCGATGTACAAAAGGATTTTAAACGACTTCTTCATAGTTTTCAACAAAGTTCAATCAACGCTGGCGTCAATCTTCAAGGTAATAATTTACGGTTGTCACAACACGGACGGTCTTAATATAGGGTGTATTGGCATCCCTGTCGTTGATGGAAAACTGCCCCTGGTCGGCGGAGCGGATTTTACCCAGTTTGCTTTGCGAATCCTGGGCAAATTTGATGGCCGATGTCCTCGCATTGCGGGTAGCTTCTTCTATCATGGCCGGTTTGATTTTATTCAACCCGGTAAATAAAAATTGCTTTTGATAACGGTAATCTTCACCCGTCAGTGCTATGCCTTTTCCAATCAATTCACTGGGATTTTCCATCAGCTTCCTGACCAGGTCAACCTTGGTAGAAAAAATGGTGATGACGGCAGTCGCATTGTACCGATACTTCGACTCGGTACTGGCATATCGTTCCGCCCTCATATCGATAATTTCGGGCGAAGAGAGGGTTATTTCTTCTTCGGATACACCATTCGCTTTTAAAAAAGTAAGAATGGCTTTGTTTTTTGATTGAATGGTGGAATTGATTACCTGCAGGTCATCGCCGATTTCCTTGTACATGAGCGGCCATATAACCCTGTCAGCCTTTACTTCCCGTTCTGAAAGACCTTTGACAGCCACTACCCTGTCTTTGTCCTTGAACGATTCCAAACCCTGTTGGAGCAAAATGCCAAAAAACAACAGCCCCAAACCAATTGAAATACCTGCAAACAGGCCTTGAGTCATTGATCTTGTGTTCTTTTCCATAGCAGTTGAAGTTGACAATACAGGCGCAAATATACCATAAATCAGCGGGAAACAGCACGAAAAACAAAAGGAATACCCTATTTTTACATCCTTATCTCACCGATTTTGCTACATGAAACAAATCTGTTTTACCATCTTGCTGCTTGGCAGTATCCTATCCACATATGGTCAAGGTACCCCTGAAGATTATGAACGAGCCTACGGGCTCAACAAACGTTACAAAAACACGGTGTTCAATTCAGGCGTGCAACCAACCTGGATAAACGACAGCAACCTGTTTTGGTACATGACCACCACACCATCAGGGAAAGAATACTACCTGGTCGATGCGGAAAAGCCCCAACGCAATCGCTTGGTGAATGCCGAAAAATTAACCGAAACGATAGCAAAGGCGACCGGAAAAACGCTTTCCCGTTCGGAACTGACATTGGATGGCCTGGTGGTGGCAGCTCGTGGTGACAGTCTTACCTTTACCGCAGCCGGCACGCGTTGGTTGTATCTGCCTGCATCCAACCGTTTGGTCAAACAACAGGATTTCAACCAATCTCCTCGTCAAACCTTTCCACTGCTGTCCGCCCGACCACCCAGAAGAGGAACAACTACCATTCTCTCGCCCGACAAACGTAGCGAAGCCTTTATTCGCAACAGCAACGTCTGGATTCGTCGTGTTGTCGACAAATGGGAATATGCGCTTACAAAAGACGGGACGGCGGACAACTACTATACAGCTTTGCAATGGAGCCCTGACAGTAAGAAACTGACAGGTATGCGTAGAAAACCTGCCAAGAAACGCGTTGTCAATTTCATTGAATCATCCCCGAAAGACCAACTGCAACCCAAACTGCACAGCATCGATTACGCCAAACCGGGCGATACGCTTGACATTCAACAGCCCTACCTGTTCAACCTGGAAACGGGCAAAAATTACATGGTGTCCATGAACACCATCGAACGTCAGTACAACCTGCGTTCACTTCGATGGGATGCAGACAGCAAGGCCGTCACGTTCGAATACAACCAACGGGGCCATCAGGCATACAAAGTCTATGAATTGTCTGCCGTGTCTGGCCAACTGCGCACCATCATCAACGAAACCAGTGACACCTATGTCAATTACAACCGGCTGTATCGGTACGACCTACGCAACGGAAAAGGAATCATCTGGATGAGCGAGCGTGACAACTGGAACCATCTGTATCTCTACGATAGAAATACCGGCAAGGTCGTTCGGCAAATCACCAAAGGCGAATGGTACGTCCGGGAAGTCCTGTTTGTAGATGAAACCAAGCAGCATATCTGGTTTACGGCCAATGGTGTTTATCCGAACGAAGACCCGTACTTGATTCGTTACTACCGCATCAACTTTGACGGTAGTAAAATGATTTGCCTCACACCCGACGAAGGCATGCATACCGCCTGGTTTTCCAGGGACAGACGATTCCTGGTGGATGTTTATTCCAAAACCGACAGCCCACCGGTAGCCGTTTTACGCAATGCCAACACCGGGAAAGCCATCCTTACCTTGGAAAAGACCGACATAAGTGCCTTGCTCTCAACCGGATGGAAAGCGCCTGAAACCTTTGTTGCCAAAGGAAGAGATGGCAAAACAGACATGTGGGGCCTAATCTACCGACCCACCAATTTTGACCCAGGCAAAAAATACCCCATCATCGAATACATCTACTCCGGACCCGGCGGCCAGTATGTTCCGAAGACCTTCAGCACCGTCAACTGGAACACCTGTCCTCTGGCTGAGCTGGGATTCATTGTCATACAGGTCGATGCCATGAGCACATCGTTCCGATCGAAAGCGTTTGAAAGCATCTGCTACAAAAACCTGCAGGATGCGGGTCTGCCTGACCGCATGGCATGGATCAAGGCTGCCGCCCAGAAATACCCCCACATGGATAAAACCCGGGTAGGCATATTCGGAGCATCAGCCGGTGGACAAGAAGCCTTGACGGCCACGCTCACCTACCCGGATTTTTACAAGGCCGCCTATGCCTCCTGTGGCTGTCACGACAACCGCATGGACAAAATCTGGTGGAACGAGCAATGGATGGGCTATCCAGTTGACAGCAGTTACATCCGCGCATCCAACGTGGTGAACGCATACAAACTGCGCACGCCCCTCATGTTGGTCGTGGGAGAAATGGATGAAAATGTAGACCCTGCTTCCACCATGCAGGTGGTTGACGCCCTGATTAAAGCCAACAAAAACTTCGAGTTGGTGGTATTGCCGGGTGTTGGTCACACCATGGGTGAACCCTACGGCGAGCACAAACGCTTCGACTTTTTTGTCAGAAACCTCTTGGGGGTCAATCCGCCAGCCTGGTAAGTTACCGATGTACCAAACAACCAAACTGACGGGTCATCTTTTCATCTTAAATAACCTTGATCTGTTTCCAGTTCCCCTTGCGGAATCGATTGTAAATGAAGACACAGAACAGCATATACACCACCACGATGGCGAACCAGGCCCAGGCCACATTTAAATGAAATACATAGAGCGTCAGGTAAACGGCAGGTACAAACGTCCAACTGGCAGAAACCGACACCAACATGGTATAAAATGTATCACCGGCTCCTCTTAATGTTCCAATCATAGCCACCATGAAGGCCTGTGCCAACACATAGATGGCAGCAATGCGAATCATGGCCTTTGCCATGGGGATAGCATCCTGAAAGGCTTCACTTGGCACATCCGGATGAAAAACAGTAACCAACACCTCCGGTATGGAAAGGAACAAGACCAAAATCAAAGCCGAATACAACAAACCTGTTTTGATGGCAGAAAGCGCAGCCCTGTGGGCTACGTGTGGCCGCTGAGCCCCCATATACCGCCCAACCAGGCTTGTCACAGCTATTTCTATTCCCAGTAACGGTATGTAAGATACCAAATCCCAGTTGAACATGATGGTGGTGGCCGTGGCTGCCGCCTCTCCCTGCGATTGCAGCATCAACGTCATCACAAACATGGCAATGAAGTTGAGCAACATTTCCACACCGGCCGGATAACCAAAGTGGAGCAACTTCTTCATCAGTTTGGCATTGTATCGGAATGACTTCATGACGGCATATCGTGTTCGGTTCCACTGGCTCATGTACATCACCGTCAACATAAACGTAGCCACCGCACTACCGGTTATGGTTGCCAGTGCAGCTCCCCTCACACCCATGGCAGGCAAACCCAACTTGCCGAAAATCAGCACATAGTCGAGGACCACGTTCACCGACATGGCCATCACGGTAGACGTCATGACAATGCGCGTTTTACCGATGCCGGTAAAATAGCAACCCAGCACATGGCGCAACAAGCCGAAGATACTTCCCCAAGACAAGATCTCCAGGTATTCCTTTTGCAGCCCCACCTGATTGACCGGCAAATCAACTACCCCGAAAAGCGAACTGACGAAGGGCTGCAGCAACATGATGACCGGCCAGGCAAAAAAGGCTATCAATAAAGCCTGGAATGAAGCCTGAGGTGATTTCTCGTATTTTTTTGCTCCAAAATACTGAGCCACCAAGGCTGTTGAATAACCGGTCAACCCAATGAAGAAAAACGTAAGCATCTGATAGGTCAAGCCACCTCCGAGAGCCGCATTCATGTGATCCGGACTCAACCTGGCCAAAAACAGGCGATCGGTAAATGTCATTACTCCATCGCAAGCCGTGGAAACCATCATGGGAAAAGCAATGACCAAGAGGTCATTAATTCCACCGGGTTTCTTGTTACCCGAAAAATACCGTTTAAGCAAAGACATGATAAAACTGTTGAAAACCTACAATACCCGGATAAAACAACCTTCTCTGCATGGATAAAACCTTATGCAGACAACAAAGGCGTCAACCGTTCCGGGATGAACCTAATTGACAAGAAAAAGCTTGTATATTCCGACTTGTTACAAGGATGCACAAAGATAGAAATATTCAACAAAAACAAACCGATGTTTTTTATATCTTTGAAACCTCATACGCGCAAAAAGATCCTTTATGAAACGATACTCCTTACTTTTCCTTTTGCTATTGTTTTTCACCATTTCCAGTGCACAAACCCTTGAAAAAACGCCATCAGGCATATTGATCCGGCTTGGAATCGGGAATATCGAGCTTCGTTTTTACGGTTCCGATATCGTACGTGTATTGAAAACACCCAGTGAGAAAATTTCAACCAGAATCAGTCCGGTCATTGTAAAAGCCATTCAGATTCCCAAAATTGAAACAGCCGAATCGGAAGGGGAATATTCCATCAAGACTCCGTCCATGCATATTGAGGTTACAAAAAACGGAACCATTCGTTTTTGTGATACAAACGGCAATCCATTACTTACAGAAATGGATGAAGCCACCGTCATCGGTACCAACAACTATTTTAGTGGTGATTCGTCGTTTATGATTCAACAAAGCTTTAAACTCGATGATAAAGAAACCATCTACGGATTGGGGCTGCAACAAAACGGAAAGCTGAATCAACGCAAATCAACGATCAAGCTCCGTCATGAAAACATGAAAATCGGCATTCCCTATTATCAATCCAGCAAAGGATATGCACTCTACTGGGACAACTATTCCTCTACCCTGTTCGGTGACAACAGCTATGACACCCACTTCAAATCAGAGATGTCAGACGGCATAGATTATTGTTTTATGGTGGGCAAAACCGGCGACGAGTTGACTGCGATGATGAGGGACCTGACGGGTCAATCACCCATGTTACCTTTATGGGCTTTTGGCTATTTCCAGTCCAAAGATCAATACAAAAACCAGGAAGAACTGGTTGGCGTGGTCAAACAATACAGAAAATTGGGCATACCCCTTGATGGCATCATACAGGGTGGGCAGTACTGGGGAGATGACAATGGGGACTGGAATTCCATGAAATTTGACCCTTCCGCCTACAACAATCCAAAAGAAATGATCGACCAGGTTCACGCCTTGAATGCACGCATGATGATTTCGTTGTGGCCTTCATTCGGGCCCAACACAAAACAATATGGCGTCTTCAGCAGCAATCGTTCATTGTTGTATTTTGATACCTGGCCCAAGGGATCAAACGCCAGATTATTTGATACATATAATCCATCAGCTCAAAAAACCTATTGGAATAGTGTCAAGAATAATCTTTTCAGTTTAGGCATGGACGCCTGGTGGATGGATGGCGCTGAACCCGAAACATTCAGCATGTCAGGTGAGCAGCTCCGACAATCCACCCACATGGGTCCCTTCCAAATGGTATGCAACCTGTATCCTTTCATGTTAAACAGTGGCATGTACGAAAATCAACGGGCCACAACCTCCGACAAACGCGTAGTCATGTTGACGCGTTCGGCTTTTGCAGGTCAACAACGTTACGGTAGCATCTGTTCATCGGGTGGAGTAAGTTCAAGTTGGCAAACACTTGAAAAACAAATACCATCAGCATTGAACTTATCCGCAACCGGCATTCCATACTATAGTTCCGATATTGGTGGGTCTACCGGTGAAAAAGCATTTCCGAATGGCATTGAGGATAAATCGTTTCATGAACTGTATGTCCGATGGATGCAATTTTCTGTATTTACTCCCATGATGCGTTCACATGGAGCAACTGCACCGCGTGAAATCTATCAGTTCGGAAAACCAGGTGACTGGTCATTTGACGCGCAGGCCAAAGCCATCCGCCTGCGTTATCACCTCCTTCCCTACCTGTACTCCACAGCCTGGCAGGTAAGCAGTCAAGGAAAAACATTCATGCGTCCTTTGTTTTTTGATTATCCCAATGACCCGAATACCGGCAACATGCGGGATGAATACCTGTTCGGTTCCTCTTTCCTGGTAGCCCCTGTCACCAAAGCTCAATACGTCACAACGACAAACGGCACCGTTGTTGAACAATTCCAACAGACAAAAACCCGCTCAGTCTATCTCCCTGAGGGCAACTGGATTGATTTTTGGTCAGGCGAGACCATTGAGGGTGGCCAACACATTGAAAAAAACACCCCCATCGACATCATTCCCTTATACATTCCTTCCGGGAGTATCATTCCGTGGGGACCTGACGTAACCTATGCCACGGAAAATGACTGGGAAGAACTGGAAATCAGGGTATATCCCGGTGCAAACGGCTCATTCACGTTGTATGAAGATGAAAGAGATTCCTACAACTACGAAAAAGGCGCATACACCACGATTCCTTTTACCTGGAACGAATCCGCAAAAACCCTGACCATTGGAAAACGAGAGGGTGACTTCAACGGCATGCTGAAAAAACGCAGCTTCAAGGTGGTTATCATTTCTCCGGCCTCAAACCCTGCCGATAAATCAGCCGTCACCATCAATCGAAAAGTAACGTATAAAGGAAACGCAATCACGGTCAAGGTATAACCAATGGGGCGGGGATACAGATCAATCTTGTGACAAGTGGACCGACTCAACAGGCAGGCGTACATAGAAGGTACTGCCCTGTCCTTCTTCGCTCTCAAGGGTAATGGTTCCACCCAACATTTCCACAAAGGCTTTTGTGATGGAAAGGCCCAAACCGGCACCTTCGTAGCTTGACTTTTTAGACGAGTCAACCTGAATAAACCGTTCAAATACAGCCTTTTGCTTTACCAAAGGGATCCCGATACCACTGTCTTTCACGGAAAAGAACAACTCACCCGCATTGATGGAACAGTCTATCTTTACGAATCCTCTGGCTGTGTATTTTAAGGCATTTTTGGTCAGGTTCGTCACAATGGAATACACTTTTTCTTTATCGGACCGAATGTACGAGAGATTGGGCATGATGATGGCGGGTCTGGCAAATACCAACCCGCGCATTTCTGCTTCCTGTCTGAACAAAGAATACGTGTTGATGAGCACTTCATTCATGTCAAAATCAGAATAATTGATTACCGCCTGACCTGACTCAATTTTAGAAATATCCACGATATCATTCAAGGTAGAAAGCAACCGGTCTCCATTGCTACGTACGATGCCCAGATATTCTGTTTTTTCTCCATCAGAAAGGTCTTCTTCCTGCAACAGCGAAATAAAGCCGATAATGCTGTTCATCGGCGTTCGAATTTCATGGCTCATATTGGCCAGGAAAGCTGACTTCAACTTATCACTTTCCTCTGCCTTCATTTTGGCCAATTTCAGTTCTTTCTGCCGCAACACTTCATCGGTAATGTTTTGAATGGATACCAGACGGCTGCCTGTAACTCCCTTTATGGTTTTTTTCGTAATCCGGTATGATATGACACCGTCCTTTGTGGAGACATCCAGTTGCTGATCCGGATTTGGATCACAAATGACATCGATCAATAAATTCACGCCCGGACTGACTGGAGCATTGTTATTGAAGCTTACAGCTTGTTGCAGCGTTAATCCCAGTATTCCATCCTCGTCCAGTTCCAAACACGATCTGGCAGCCAGGTTGATATCTTGAATGCGGTTCTTTTCATCCAAGGCAATGATACCCAAAGGCAAAGTTTCCATCAAGGTTTCACGGGCTATAGGTGTCAAGTTGAGTAATTGTCCCTTTAGTATGGCCCAGGTAAACAGTACCGCACTCAAGGAAGTACTGATTGTTGTGATGTCCAACCCGTTGAACGGTGTAATCCGCATCAGGTAAAAGATGCTGGCCACCCAAGGGAACAAGCCGGCAAGGATAATAGTGAACGATTGTTGCCGGTAATTTTTGTTGAATTTGTTCTTGATAATAAATCGAGCCAACTGATAAGTTGCCATAAACAGCAACACATAGTTGTACATGGCATAACCAATCCAAAACCAATAGCCGTGATAATACACCATCAAATTGGTCTTGGGGTCAATGGGAGAAAAATGACTCCACAATAGGTTATGGTACTTGTTCGTAAATGCTATGATGATGGTAACCACAGGAAAAACAAATAGCAGCCAACCCTGCTTCATGTTCTTGAAGCGAATCATACCCGTATACCGCCGAGCAAAGATGAAATATAAAACAGGAATGAACACACCGGACAAATACGATACCTGAGACCAAAACACCTTGGCATCCTGTGTGGTAACCGACGATTCTATGGTAAGAAAAAATGCGCAAAACGAAATGGAATGGCTGAGTAAGCCTATTTCAGAAGAGCCAATGATGGTTTTTCGTTGCCAGGCAAGCATACCCACGAAAAATGCAACTACAGCAGTCAGAATGTAAACGAGTGAGAAAGGAGTGATTTCCATGTGAACCTATACAGATGGGGTGTGTTTCTTAGCAAATATACTTTTTTTTTACCTTCTCCACGGGGAAGAGCGTTGTAATTTTTACCTTTGAATCACTTAATACTCCCCCATATGAAGGATAAATGGTATAAACTGGCATTGATGGCACAACAAACTGAGATTACGGAACACGCCATCTATTTAAAACTAGCAAATAAAGCCCGAGACATCAACAACGCAAACGTGCTTAGGGAAATTGGCAAACAGGAACTTAAACACGCCACATTTTGGGAAACCAAAACAGGTGTCGTATTGAAACCAAATGCCTGGAAAGTAAGACGCACGGTCTTTCTTGCTCAATTACTGGGGCTGACTTTTGTGTTGAAACAGATGGAAAAACGGGAAGGCACCGGTTCCAGACTCTATGAACAGCTGTCTGAGCACTTTCCTGAAACGATGCTAATCTCCAAAGAAGAAAAGGCGCACGAACAATCCATCATTGCCATGATTGATGAAGAACGGCTGCAGTATATTGGTTCCATCGTACTTGGCCTCAACGATGCGTTGGTTGAATTGACCGGAGCGCTTGCCGGATTCACACTGGCATTGGCAGACACCCGTATCATCAGTTTGGCCGGTCTTGTCACAGGCATCTCCGCAGCTCTTTCCATGGCTGCTTCCGATTACCTCTCCTCGAAAGCCGAGGGAGACAGCCGGGCCAAGAAATCGGCCGTTTACACCGGCGTAGCCTATTTTATCACCGTTATACTGCTGATTTTGCCCTTTTTGCTCTTATCCTCAAAGATATTGGCTCTTGGCATTACCTTGACCATCGTCATCCTCATCATTTACGGATTCAATTACTACATTTCCGTAGCCAAAGACTTGAATTTCAAGGCTAGATTTACAGAAATGGCCGTCATTAGCCTGGGAGTAGCCGCTTTTTCCTTTATTGTGGGATACGCGCTGAAAATCGTCTTGGGAGTGGATTAAGCCCTGTCATTGGTTCAAGGAGCCAATGATTCCATTCTCTGTAACCGTTTCCGCACTGATATTGATGGTTTTGCAGGAACGATTGTTAAAGAAAGAGACCTTGGCTTTGCCGTGCTTGTCGGTTTTGACGAACGGATCCCAATACAGCGTGCGCCTCACATCGTTGACGTCCGGCATCTGAAGTATGTCATAGGGAGGACTGTAAAAAGACTTGTTTAACGTATAACCCTGGAATGTCGTGTTGCGAATACCGATGGGCACTTTGCGTTTCGGATCAGTATACAGGTAAAGAGTAGCCTCGTAATCGCCCGGATTTAGGCCATACTGTTCGAGACCGGCATTAAAACCTTCCCTGATGGTAAGCATGGATAAGTCAATACTGGAAAACTGAAACAACATATCGTATACGTTCGTATCGGATATACCCAATTGCCGGGCAACTTCTTCCAAGGGTTTGTTGTCGACAAGTATGGCCAATGACTTCCCCTTGTAGCAAGCGCCCGTTTCGGTGTTGCAGGTAAAGTAAGGTATCAGTTCAAGAATGGCCGACAATGCCGTAGCCGGTACCCATTCACCCCTATCCAGCAACCGATCGAGCGATTCTTCAACGTTCACGGCCACGCTTGCATCCCTGAGCCCATCGTCCAACAACGATGTAGCTCTATTCGCGTTCACTTCCACCTGTGGCAACAGACGTGACTTGATGTCCACCGCATTCTTTGATAACTTCAGCGTGTCCATCCAGGTCAAATCCTCCGTTTCGGTTGTTTCACTGATTTCAGGTAATTCTTCAGCGGCCACGGTCCAGTCGGGCTCCCGTACTTCATTGATGTTATACGCCCGAATAACGGGTGAGAACACCCTGTCTAAACGAATGATGTGTTCCTTACGCTTCTCATCTTCCTTGGTCTCAATCAACAAGCTCCCCTTTCCAAAAAAATCACCCAACTCCATGTTGAAACGACCATCCTTGTCCGTAACGCATGTTCCATGTTGCGAACCGCCGTCGCTTGTAAGGATCATGGTCACACCCAGGTCTTTCTTTGCCTTCTTTCGATTCAAGGTGTATGCATTTCCTTCAATCAGCAAACTCTGTTCATAGGGATGCAGGAATTGAGTGGTATCAATATCGGCAATGCGTTTCCAATCATAACGCGTCCATCCTTGAATCATCATCAACAAATCAAGGTCATTACTGCGTTGAGGAGTGTCATCCTGGAAATAATATCCCGGCGACTGAATGTATCCCTTCAGTTCAGACGACAACAGCAAATTGGTTACCATGTTGTCGGCATACAGATCTACCGGGGTGGTGGAAGCATCTCTCACCGCAAGCGACAACTCTGTTTCAATGGGTTTTCCCTTACTGTCATTCAGCTCGAGTTCCACGTTGATGCGTTCGTATGGTTGATAGACCGACTTATTGGCTTTGGCCTCCATGTGCATGAGTGAATTGTGATTCACAAAAATCAAACGTTGCGCAATAGGCCTTCCATCGGCTGAATGCAGGGTAATTTGTGCCACACCGGAAGGCAGCATTTTTTTTGGAAATCTCAAGGCCATGACATTTCCATTGTAAAGTGAGAGGGTATCCTCACCGTATAATTGCCCTCTGCAAGAAATATCCACTCCCAGTTTCTCAACAGGCGTTTTAGCTGAACGACTAATAATCAGATTGATATAATCCGGTTCGCTATTGTCCACATTCAATGTATAACCGGTCTTCTGTGGTTTTGGCAGTTCAACTTGATACTTTTTCTCTTTGTATACAACGATGGCTTTCGCTTTTGAAGACCCGGGCGTATAAAAAAATGAACCCATGCCTTGATGTTGGGTAGTCAACGTAGCCAAGGTGTCACCCTTCTCCCCAACAACCACACCGGTAATCGGGGCATCGCTTCCATCTTTATCCAAAGCCTGAAAAGCCATTCTTGTGTATGCACCTTCAATGATAGTACCACCCTCCGGATAAAACAACAGCTTGAATGAACCTGCATTGCTATCTTTGGGCCGGTAATTATACAAGGATTCAAAGTTATTCCTATTTGACAATCGTCTGTCCGAATAATCACCCACCAGTGACGGTTGTGCATAACACGCGAACACCCGTGAGAAAACAGCCTCATCGCCTTGATTCAATACAAAACGGGTATAGGCTCTGACTTCATAAAAACCGGCACGTAACGAATCTTTCAATGTAAAATCACCCACTCCCTTTCCATCGGTCAGTTTGATTTTCTTCGATTCCACCACATCACCCTCAGGTGTAATCAAGTCCACATAAAGCGTCTTGCTCAAGGGGCTGAGGGAATTGCGTCCCGTTTGCACCACATAGGCTTTGAACCAAATGGTTTCACCTAAAAAGTAGGCTGTATTGTCAAAATGCAGGTAGACTTTTTCCTGTTGAAAAGGTTTAGCTACACCAAAAGTTGAAACGGAAATCAACAGAAACAGCGAAATAGACAGTAAAAGCCTGGTGGTTTTCATGTGTTACGATAAATTTGGCACAATATTACAAAGAAGATTAGGACTCACCTCCTTTAGACTATAAAAAAGTGCCAAAGTATCGGTAAAGAATTTAAAAAATTGACCAAGAATACGTATAAACAGGGCCGGAATAATCAATGGGAAGGTAAATGTTCATATACGTGTCGGTCACAATCTTCCGGTATACCAGAGCAGTACTGTCCGGACTTAAAAATGAAACCAATTCATTTGAATAAGTATGCAGGGGAATATAACGATCATTCAGGTGAGCATTCAGTTTGTCCTTGAACGAATAATCAACAATCACCTCTGACATGAAATATTGGTTATTTTCATTAAAGAAATACATGATACCCTTGTGATAAAAGTTGTCTGGTTTGAACAGCAAATACGAAGTACCATTCATCAAATTACCCGATGATACCAATTCTCGGGTTTCATATGCTTTGACTAGAGAATCACTCACATAATAATCAGGACACGGCTCGCGATACAGTGTATTTATCGCATTGACAATCACCTCCACCATGGCATCGTAGCCTCCATTGACATTACTGGCCCTAACCGTAGTTGTTCCAGTATGATTCCCCGTGATGATACCCGTAGCAGAAACCGAGGCGATGTTGTTGTTGTCTGAACTGTACACCCAACCACCATCAGCCGGAGAGACCATCAAAGCCATGGTTCCGGTAGGATATAAATTTACGGTTGTGGTATTGATGGCATATTCATCCTCCACGCTGCATGCATAAACAAGTAGCAACACCAATGCAAGTAGGGATGTCAATACCGTTTTCACTGTTACAGTATTAGAAGGGTGAGGCATCTATATGGTTTGAACAATTACAACACCATTAGGTTCATCAGATTTATGTTTTTTTGGTGTTTATTAACCATCGTCGGGTAATAAAAAAAGCCCCGGTCGTTTTGTATCGACCGAGACTTCAAATGTATTAAAAAAAAATTAGTTAAAGTTAATGCTAACTTTTTTTCCAGTATAGGCCACCTGTTTACCAGCCGTACTGCCGGTTTCCATGCCAACACCTTTGCCCTTACCCACTACGACCACATTGAAGCTGCGCTCCGCCAGCATGCCGGGGAATGAACCCTTGCGTGCATCGATGGTTAGTTCCTGCTTCTTGTCGTTCCAGCGGAAGACAATGGTGGAATATTGCCCTTTTTCGTAGTTGTAATTGTCGTTCTCGTCTTCGTACAAGGTGAACGTACCGTCAGCACCGGGATACACGCGGATGTCCAGCTTGTCCCACTTCATTTCGGTGGCATATTGTACCTTAGGGCCTATGGGCACGATGGAGCCGGCTTTTACGTACAGCGGCATGATGTCGATGGGCGTGGCTTTGTCCACCTTCGTGCCACCCTGGAAGGTTTCGCCCGTCCAGAAGTCAATCCATTTCGTTCCTTTGGGCAGGTACACATTCTTGGTTTTGATTTGGCTGAAATCTTCCACATTGCCGCCGTTGGCCTTGTTCACGTACATGGCCGTAGTCACGGGGTTCACCAGGATGGCCTTACCGAACATGTATTCGTCGTTGATATCCAAGGCATCTTTGTCATTGGCGAAATCCATCACCAAGGCACGCATAAAGCTGGAATTATTGGCCGATACGTCCCAGGAGGTGGAATAGATATAGGGCAACAACAGGTACCTCAGGTTGATGAATTTTTCGATGGCGTCGTACACGGGTTTACCCTTCTCTCCAAACTGGTAGATTTCACGGGGAGCATCAGCACCGTGGGAGCGCATCATGGGACAGAAAGCCCCGAACTGAATCCAACGGGCATACAATTCCCGGTATTCCGGGTCTTGCAGCTTTCTGGGGAACTTGCTCAGGAAGAACCCACCTATGTCGCTGTTCCAATGAGGAATGGCGGACAAGGAGAAGTTCAACCCGGCTGAAATCTGGTTGCGCAGGGCTTCCCACGAGGAGGTCACGTCGCCCGACCAGGTATTGGCCCCGTAGCGTTGTTGTCCGGCAAAAGCGGAACGGGTCAAGATGAACACGCGCTTTTCGGATGACACCGCACGTTGGTGTTCGGCTACACCGCCCACGGCCATCAAGGGATAGGCGTTGCGCACCTTCCTCAACGAACCCAGGTAGGTCTTTAGGTTAAAATCGGAATCCTTGGCGTCCAGGTGGTCGGGTTCAGTGGAATCCATCCACCAGCCGTCCATACCCAGTGCAAACAAGCCTTTATTCAGGTATTTCCAATAAATATCCCTGGCTTCGGGATGGAAGGGGTCGTAGGGTTTCACGCCGGAAGGATAGGTCCTATTGGGGGGCCAGGCTTCCAGGCCGGATTGAGGCCAAGTACCCATATCGAGCATCATGCCTTTTTTATCCATTTCGCGGTATTGCTGCGTCATGGGGCCAAACGACGACCAGATGGAAATGATGATGTGCGCGTTCATCTTGTGTACGTCATCTATCATCCGCTTTCCGTTGGGGAATTCAGTGTTGAGGAACTCCATGGCATTCCACAGGTAGTTGTTGCCCCAGTACTGCCAGTCCTGGATAATGCCATCTAATGGCACGCCCAGTTCGCGGTGTTTCCGCACCACTTCCAGCAATTCATTCTGTGATTTGTAACGTTCGCGGCTCTGCCAGAAGCCATAGGTCCACAAAGGCATCATGGGTGAAGACCCGGTCAAGTCGCGCATCAAGGCAATAACACCATCGGCATTGCCCCCGTTCATCACGTAGTAGTCCACACAATCGGCCACTTCGGAGTTGAAGGAGGTTTCCTCCGGCTTATCGATGAATGTGGTGGGTGAATAATTATCCCAGTACAACCCGTAGCCTTTTACTGACAAAAAGAAGGGCACGTAATCGTCGGTATTGCCCTGCACCATCCTTAATCGGATGTTGCGTTGCACCATCTTGCCGCCTTGCTGCTGGCCCAAGCCGTAAATGGCTTCGTCCTTGTCCAATTGGAACGATTGGAGGGCACTGTAGGTGGGGGTACCCGCGTCGTTGAAAGGGGTAAATTTGACGCCGGTTTCTTTTTCACTAATGAGTGTTCCCGCTTTTTGGGTATTAAAGGCAATCTTACCGGTTTGTACGTTCAGCACAACGGTTAGGTTGGGTGCCTTCAGGCTGATTTCCTGCCCTTGCTGGCTGACGGTAAACGCAACCGTTTCGGGTTTTTTCACCACGGAAAGGCTTTCCTTGTTGAGGTTGACACTCTTTGGGGTTTTCACAACGCGGACAGTGGAGGGGCCGTACACCTGCAGGTCGTAATTAACCCCGTTGATTTCCGTCCTAAACCCGAGATTGGTTTTTTGGAAGCTTTGGGCGTGTCCGCTGAAGAATCCCAGCAACAGGCCTATCAGCATCAAACTGATTTTTTTCATGGTATGTTTCGAATTTTGGTATAAACACTTGAACACAAATGTATTTCTATTTAATGGTATCATACTGTATCCTTGTTGCAAAAAATAGCAATTTAGTTGCAAGCTGGCCTTCGGCCCTCCAAATGATGCTACAACCGTGCAACCAACTGTCCAATTTTACATACATTTGCCCCAACGGAACGTAACAGCGCATGCCCCCGAAAAACACACAGTTGGTTTCAACCCTTCGAATGGTCCTGGTTTTCCTTGGACTCTGGGCTTGTGTTTCGTCGTACGCGGTGGAGTCCTTTACCTTTTCGCCCATCAACGGACTGAACGGACTGTCCGATAAAGGGGTCCGCAGCTTGAGCCAACTGCCAGACGGACGCATGGTGGTGATTACCGAGGGGCTTGTCCACCTCTACGACGGCGCCACCTTCCACTACATGCATTACGACGAACGGAAAGCCTATCCGTTGTCCGGATACACTGGATACCACCATATATATACCGACAACGAAGGTCAGCTGTGGATAAAAAACACCCACACCCTGTTTTTGTTCGACACCCGCACCGAATCGTTTGTGCCGGAACTAGATGCCTACTGGAAAAAACGGGGCATTAACGATCCGGTGGCCGACTTGTTCATTGATTCCCAACAAGGCATGTGGCTGCTTACCCAGAGCGATAACCTACTTTACCGAAAAGCCGGGACGACTGCCTTCCGTACACTGGCTTCAAACACCTCGCTTAAAACACGCCAACCGGATGCCCTGTACGATGTGGCTGTAGTGGACAAACAGGCGTATCTGTTTTACCGTTCCGGCTGGATCATCCGTTTGAATCTGGAAGATGGCCAGGAAAACGCTCGTTTCACCGCTTTTCCGCAGCGAACCAACCCGTACATGAATACCCTGATGGTGGTGCCCTACAAGCAGTACCTGTACCAGGTTCGCAACAGTGGCCAAAAGGGCTTATTGAACCGTTTCAATACCAAAACGCGCACGTGGGAGACGTTGATGGAAACGGATTATTGGCTGAATACGCTTACGATTGATGCTCAGGGCGATTGCTGGATGAGTTCCCATGTAGGATTGTGGAAGATTGACCATAAAACGTTACAGAAACGCCTGGTTTCGCCCTTGAAATTGGTGGACGGCACCAGCATTGAAACCGAAATCAGCGCGCAATACACCGACAATCAAGGCGGGTTGTGGGTGGGGACGTTTAATCGGGGCCTGTTGTATTACCACCCTGATAAATGGTTATTCAACCGGTTCGGCCCGCGTGATTTTTCCGGTTTCACCCAGGGCAAGCCTTCATCTACTTGTTTTGCTGAACGGAATGGCTCCATGCTGGTTGGCACGTCCAATGGTTTGTATGGGTTTACAGGCGATGGTCGGCTGCTTCAATTTCCCGGTATTCCTGCTTCTGTTGGCTGCAATGCTTTGGTTAACGACAGTCGTCAACGTGTGTGGCTCAGCACCGAGCGTGACGGCCTGTACGAAATTTCCGGTAGCCGGGTTCGCCATTACCCGCTTCCGTTTGCGTGTCGATACTTGTATGAAGCTGCCTCCGGTCGTTTTTACCTCTGCAGTGAGCAGGGGTTTGGCCTGTTTGACCCGTCCGCAGGACGTTTCCTTCGCCTTGAAACGGTTGACAAAGCCGGTTTGGGCTCCGTATTCCAACTGGTGCCTTTCGGCAAGAAAGCCTTATTGGGGCTGTCAACGAAAGGTTTGTTCCAGTACGACCTGCAAACTGGGAAAATCAGTTTTCCGTCTTCAGGAAGCAAACCATTTTTTGTACACCCCAACCGACAGTACAATTGCTTGTTGGCCGACAGCCGGGGCCGCATCTGGTTTGGCACGCAAGATGGGTTGAATGTCTATGACCCCAAACGCAACACCTCCCGGATTTTCCACCGGGAAGACGGGCTGAGTGGCAATGCCATCAAGGGCATAGCGGAAGAGGCTTCGGGGGTTATTTGGGTAACTACGTCGAACGGTATTTCCTGCATCAGCACGGTTGAGACGGATGGTACTGAATCGTTCTTTTTCAACACGTTCGACCGAAATCAGGGGGTGTCGGACAAGGAGTTCAACCCGCGTTCCTTGTTCATTTCTCGAAATCAAGGCCTGTATTGTGGTCATTCGGATGGTTTCAATTATCTGGCCATCAACCGTAAAACCCGGGAAATTGCATCGGAAGTCAAACCGTTATTTACCAAACTAACGGTAGATGGGGTTGAAATCAAAACGGGTATCGCTAACAATGGAAGCTTGCTCTTGCCGCAGGCGCTTGGCTATACCTCAACGCTCACGCTAGAACACAACCAAGAGGATGTTACGTTCGAGTGTTCGGCGCTGAATTTTGTCCATCCGGATCAGTCTTTTTTCCGTTACCGTTTGAAAGGGCACGATAAGGAGTGGCTGGTGCAACACCCCAAGGACGGCATTTGCCGCATCCATTACGCGGATTTGCGTCCGGGTACTTACCAGCTTACGGTTTATGCTTCCAACAATCCGCGTTTGGTTGAAACCGCCGGAACGGTCTTGACCCTTGTTGTCAAACCGTCTGTTTTCGGGACGCCTTTGGCTGTTGTGGTTTATGTGCTCTTGCTGTCATTGGCCGGTTTGTATGTGTTTTCTTTGTACCGGAAACGCCAGGCAAACGTCCTTGAAAATTCGACCTCCATTTCACCGGCGAAGGTTCGCCCTGACATTGTACTCGACGTTCCTGCCGTTATCAGCTCGGATGATGTTTTTCTGCAAAAGGTGCTTGGTTTTATTAAAAAGAACCTGGATAATCCGTCGTATTCGGTTGAGCAGTTGAGCAAGGACATGGCCATGGACCGTACGAACCTGTATCGCAAGCTTTCGGCTGCGGCAGGCATGACGCCTTCTGAGTTTATCCGTTCGGTGCGGCTGAAGTATGCGGTTGAACTGCTGGAAAAGGGGTACCGTGTTTCGGAGGTGGCTGGCGAGGTGGGCTTTGGTACTACCAGCTATTTTTCGAAGTGCTTTCAGGAGCAGTTTGGGGTTTCGCCTTCGCAATTCAGGAAGTTGAAGCGGGAGGGTTCGTCAGAAGACTAAACCGTAACATCATCCTGTTTCCGTTCCGCCTTTTCTTGACTAAGTGACTGTTTCCGTTCCGCCGGCAGGGTGGCTGTGCTCCGACTTGAAGGCCTAAAAACCTTCACGCTCCGGCTAAAATCTCAAAACGAATTGAGCCGAAAATACAGCTCAATTCGCGCAGATGAGATTTTTTTACGCCTCCCGCCGCTCGGTTTTTTTAACGGCCTTCTTCGCAACTACGCATCAGCTCACCCTACCGGCTCCACTGCAACGCT
>CAYPLF010000029.1:0-28685 GCA_964411555.1 uncultured Bacteroidales bacterium
TATCGACCCAGGGGGCTATTTTCTTTAAAAACTTGGCGGCAAACAGCAGGTAGTTCACACCCAGGGTGATGTTGGGGCTCCAAAACACCACGGTTTTTTGGGCGGCTTGCTTCAATATAGCCTGTTCAGCTTCCCCATAATGAGAAACCGCTGAAACGATGGTTATTGTTCGTTCAGCGGCTATGTCGGCATAGGTATAGATACCCTTATCGGAAGAAAAATCAATGATCATGTCCACCGGGTGTTTATCCAGCAAATCCTGAATGCGTGTGTTGGTGCTGGAATAAATCAGTCCGGGTTCGTCTGAATCAATGCCTAAGTATTCAGGCGCGCTCCGGCTTTCCAATAAAGGACGTTGCCGCAACACCCATTCCAGGCGGAATTCCTTGTTTTGCAGTATGATGGAAGCTACTGCTTTTCCTGTTTTTCCAAATCCAATTAATCCTACTGATATCATCTTATTAAGTTAGCAAGCAAGTCTATGCTTCATGTGAATACTTTTACCTCACAATGTACCTAATTTCATTGGTAAAACCTATTTTTTTAACAGTTATTAGCGGCCTCGACTATAGATTTTGAAAAAAATCTACATTTCAACCGTCTGAAATTCTATCATTTACGTTTTTTGACTAAAAATTTTAAGTTTTTTCAACTAATATATTAGTTTGTACTAAAAACTTAGTTTATATTTGCTACGTTGATTATAACTTGAAACACCATGGAAAAAGAACTGACCAAAGTAGAACTGCAATTGATGAATGTCCTGTGGGATAAAAAAGCCGCTTTCGTAA
This sequence comes from uncultured Bacteroidales bacterium, assembly GCA_964411555.1. Classification (GTDB taxonomy): domain Bacteria; phylum Bacteroidota; class Bacteroidia; order Bacteroidales; family UBA1402; genus UBA8389. The sequence continues at coordinate 792 of CAYPLF010000029.1, forward strand.
GCGACATCCTGGACGAATTGCCCGAACCCAAACCGGCCTACAACACGGTATCCACCTTTATGCGCATCCTGGTAACGAAGGGTTTTGTGGGTTATACCCCCGTGGGAAAAGGCCACCTGTACCACCCGTTGGTAACCCGTGAGGCGTACATGGACTACTTCCTGTCGGGTGTTAAAAACACTTTTTTCAAGGGCTCCTTCCAGTCGATGATTTCCTTTTTCGCCAAAAAGGAAAAACTGTCGAAAAAGGAATGGGAAGAACTGATGTCGATGTTGAACGACAAAACGCAACAGCCATGATGCACGAATTGCTACCCTGGATGCTTGCCATTGGTAAGTACATCCTGGCTTCGGCCGTTTTGTTGGTATTCTACCGCATATTCCTTAGGAAACACGCGTCTTTCCGGGAATCGAGGCTGTTCCTGCTGAGTGTGGCCTTCCTGGCACTGGCGGTTTCGCAGTTCCGCATCGAGGTCACGCATCCGGCTCCTACTATTGTGGAGGTGGAACGGGAAGTGCCGGCCGCACAGCAAGTGTCTTTATTGCCGACTGCAGACGGTTTGTCTGTTCCGCTACAAGGTGAACCAGCCGTCAAACCCGAGCCATCGCTGTTTCAACAGGTTGCCACCTGGATACGGTCGCACCTGCTTCAGTTGCTGCTTTCCCTATATATGTTGGTGGCGTTGACACTCGTCATCAACCTCCTACTCCAGTACCGCAGCATCCGGAAATTGCGCCGGACAGGAATGGGCAGCCGACAGGATGGATATACCCTGGTGGAACACCCGGAGGTATCGACGCCGTTCTCGTTTGCAACCACCATCTTTCTGCCGGCCAACCTGAATGCGAACCAACGGGACATCGTTGAGACGCACGAATTATGGCACATCCGTCACAAACATTATGTGGATGTCCTGGTGCAGGAAATTACCTGTTGTTTGTTTTGGTTCAACCCTGTCCAATGGCTGCTCCGCAAAGACCTGCGCAGCGTGCACGAATACCAGGCCGACCGCAGTGTGCTGAACGAGGGTTGCGATGTGTACCGCTATCAAACCATCATCCTCGAAGAAGTGCTGGGCCATCACTTCCGCCTGGCCAACGGGTTTAACCAGTCGTTCACCAAAAAACGCTTCATCCAAATGAAACAGTTCGAGCCCCTCCGCCTCAACACGTTACGCAAAATCGCGTCCGTGTGCTTCCTCGTCCTGTTGTTTGCCGCCTTGAGCGTGGTGCCGGGCAAGAGCCAGGTCATCCGGGTGGAACGGTCGTCCACTACCAGCAGAACCGATAATGGCACTACAACCTCGGTCACTTTCAGTTCGGTGGATACAGTAACAAATAGCAATCTGTCTTTGCAGGGTAATTTATCGAGTGCTATCAGCTTCGACCCGACTGCAAGTCCGAAACAACTGCAACTGGCATATTCTAAATCGCTTGATACGATACAATGGATGATTAACGATGCATTGCCCATAGCTTCGAAATTGGCCCGTTCTTCCCATCCAGCCGATGATGTCAACAACATTGACGCCTTGTTGACAGCGCTGAATTTCAGGGCCAACAACCAAGGAATCAAGTATGCAAACTTCTCAGAGGAAACCAAGAAAGGTCTGACCAAACAAGCATTTCAGGATTTTGAGAAAACCCTGAAGAACATGAACGATTCCATCCGGTTGTACCGAACCTATAAAGTGAATGGGGTTAACTCGCCCTATCTGATGAAACCGGCAACCTTGCAGCTCATGTTCATGTCCGATAACCTGATGAAACTGCTTATAAAGGAAGCGATGACGCAGGCGATTGCCATGATGGGGAGTTCGATGAAGGAAATGGTTGGTTCCATGTCTTCGATGGGTAACCAGATGGAGTCTTCGTTTGATGGGGCCGATGATAGTGGAGAAATGAATGAAGCTGTTGGTGATATGACCAAGGCTATGAGTGAGATGATGAACTCAATGATTGGCTCAATTTCCACACAAGCTGGCAATCCGGCACAAACAAGCAATTCGGTACAACCAAGTGTGGATCGAACGAATAATCCCCGTCAGTCACCGAACCTCCCTTCCACTAAGGTGAATACCACCAAAGTGAATACGACAAAGGTGAGTACCACCAAGGTGGGTTCCAACATTGTTGACCAAAACACATTGGCCTATGTTGCCAGAAACGACAATGACAGGGACGTCAGGGTTGAAGCCATCATCCGGTTGACAGACCAGAACACGCTGGCTTATGTGGCACGGAATGACAGAGAACCATTCGTTCGAAAAATGGCCATTCAACGATTGACCGATCGAAATACACTGGCTTACGTAGCTAGAAACGACTTTGACAGGGACGTCAGGGTTGAAGCCATCATCCGGTTGACAGACCAGAACACGCTGGCTTATGTGGCACGGAATGACAGAGAACCATTCGTTCGAAAAATGGCCATTCAACGATTGACCGATCGAAATACACTGGCTTACGTAGCTAGAAACGACAATGACAAGGATGTTCGCATAGAAGCCATTGCCCGAATGGAGAAACTTGATAATAAATCAAATAGACGTTAACAAAGATAGAAATCCCAACAGCCATGATACACAAAATGAAACACCTTGAACCCCTTCGCCTCAACACGCTTCGCAAAGTTGCGTCCGTGTGCTTCCTGGTATTTTTGTTTGCAACGTTGAACGTGTTACCGGGCAAGAGCCAGGTGATACCGGCCGAACGGCTTTCCACCACCCGTTCGTCTGAAAATAGCAGCGCTAACACCGGTTACAGTGAACTGCAATACTCATTCAACCTATCGTTGGATTCCTTGTTGCGCATGGTCGATAAAGCCTTGCCAATTGCCCAGCGGTTAGCCCGCTCACCCCAGCCGGCTAATGAAACAAGCGACATGAATGCACTCATGGATGCGTTGAAAATGAAGGTCAATAAGCAAGCCATCAGCTACAAAAACTTTCCACAGAATGACAGAAACGAATTGACACAACAGGATTTTCAGCGTTTTGAAAAAAGCTTGTTGAACTTGAACGATTCCATCGAATTGTATCGCAGCTTTTCGGCAGACCATCATGATCTACCAAAGCAATTGAAAACGCTGCCAACGATGATCCTTACCAACACGCTTGTTTACAAGCTGTTTTTTTATTCGATTAACAAGATGTACGGGCCGTCAAACAATTCATATGATGTAATGATAAACGATATGTCATTGATGAAAGGTACCATGAATATGACAACCAATTATACTGTTGAATCATCACGAAAAAATAAAAAATCACGGAATGAAGATAATGAGTCACAAAGGGCCTGGGCAAACATGGCCAACAACGACGAGGACCCAGCCAACCGTATGAAAGCGGTTAAAAAACTCACCAATCAAAATGAACTGGGAATAGTAGCTTTCAACGAGGAAGATGCAGCTATCCGGATGGAAGCTGTTAAGCGACTCACCGACCAATACGAACTGTCGAACGTGGCTTTCAATGAAGAGGATAGAGATATCCGAATGGAAGCCGTCAAACGACTCACCAATCAAGGAGAATTGGGAATTGTGGCGTTTAACGAGGAAGATGCAGCTATCCGGATGGAAGCTGTCAAACGACTCACCGACCAAGAAGAACTGGGAAATGTGGCATTCAATGAGGAAGATAGGGGTATCCGAATAGAAGCTGTTAAACGAATCACCGACCAATACAAACTATCAGACGTGGCTTTCAATGAAGAAGACCCGGAAATTCGATTAATGGTCGTTGAAAAACTGACCGATTTTAATACACTATCAGATCTGGTCGATAATGACGATGATAAAAACGTAAGGGAGGCAGCTATAACCCGAATGGAGCAGCTGGAAAAAAAGTCTAAAAAACGTCAACCAAAATAGCGTTCCATCACCTCTTCAGCGTCCTTGAGCCAAGCCTGACGTTGCTCCAGGTCGCTGGTCACGACGATGCGGAAGATGCTGCGGTGGAAGGTGTTGATGCCGCAGAAATCAAAAATGCAGTTGCGCCAGATTGTTTCGAGTGGGTCCTTGAACAAGGTATCCTCTCGTAACGCGCTGGTGTTCGAGGTATTGAACACGATGCCGGTGGTGGCTTTCAGCAAGCCTACGGGAACCCCTTCGCCGTTATCGCCTTCTTCGAATTCGTAGGCAACGCCGGGACGGATGACACGGTCAATCCAGCCCTTCAACACCGCCGGCGGTTGTCCCCACCAGTTTGGGTGTACCACAACAATGCCGTCACAGGCTACCAGGTCGTCGCAGTGTTGTTGGATAAGCGGGTCGATAGCAGCGTGTTTGGGGATTTCGGCCGAAGTAATGGTAGGATCGAAGCCTTCGGCGTGCAAATCGTGCAGCACCACCGTATGTCCGTTGGCCTGCAGTTTGTTCTTACACGCATGTGCTATGGCGTGGTTGAAGCTCTCCGGATTCGGGTGGGCCAGTATGATCAGGATATTCATTGTTTATTTGCTTTTTCGTTGATTGACTACCAACTCCACCAATGCGGGAGGAGCAGTCCTGGGTGAACCGCAGTTGAACGGTGGTTGGGGGTCATATTCCATGCCCAATTGAACCGCCTTGGCGTAGGTTTCGTTCGTTATGAGGCTCAACAGGTACAAGGCCATATCAATACCGGCTGAAACACCGGCTGAGGTCAGCACCTTACCGTCCAGGACGTAGCGTTCATCAAGAATGTGCGGGCAATAAGCAGCCAATTGCGCTTTTCGGTTCCAATGGGTGGTGGCTTTCTTGTCGTTCAACAAACCAGCTGCACCCAGCAACAAGGCTCCGGAACAGACCGATACCGTCCACTGGGAATGGTCGTTGGCGTTTCGTACCCACTCCAGCACGGCTTCATTCGTCAAAAGCGCATCAACGCCGAAACCGCCTGGCACCACCAGCATGTCCGGAAAAGGCAGTTCATCCAGAGAGGTGTCAGCCATCACCTGCATGCCTTTGGTATCGGCGTATAGGCCCTTCTTTTCGGCAATAAAATAGATTTTCGAATTCGGAATTTTTGAGAAAACCTCATACGGCCCGGCCACATCGAGTGCGGTAAAACCGTTGTACAATAACAAGGCTATTGTCATTTCATGTTGCATAGTTTCTCGCTTTACGACGTTTTAGCTACTCGTTTTTAAGATACTGCGCGGTGGTCTTAACCGTGGTGTAATAGTAACTCAGGGCAGCCAGCAGGGTTGCCTGGACTTCAGTGGCAGGCACCGTATGTCCTTCAAACTGCAGGGCTTTGGTCGCGCAGGCATCGCCAATCAGGATGCAATCGAAGCCAAAGTCTTTGGCGGCACGGGTGGTTGAATCCACGCACATATGGGTCATCATGCCACAGATGACCAGTTGTTTAACCCCCAACGTACGAAGCTGTTCCAACAGTTCGGTGCCTTGAAAGCTGTTGGGGGTATGCTTTACAATCACGGTCTCTTCAAAAAGGGGTTTGACCGAAGCGTGAATCTCGGCGCCTGTGGTTCCGGGCAGGAAAAACGTAGCTGTGGGGCGCGTGGATATGTGCTGAATATGTATGACAGGCAAGCCTTTGTAACGAAAATCGTTCAAAAGCAGGCTGGCGTTCGAGGCGGCTTCTTCGGCACCGTGAAGGGGGTTCGAGCCGCCCGGGAAATAGTCGTTTTGAAGGTCTATGATGAGTAATGCTTGCTTCATAGCGGTAGTATATTATACCTAAAGTGGTTTGGGTTTCGGTTATTTTTCCATGGCCTTCCGCCTCAGGGCTTCGGGCATTTTTTCAATGGCGTAGCGTAAGGAAGTGCGGGGCATCACGGCCTTGCGGGCCATTACGAAATCGAACACCGCTTGTTGGTTCGACTGGCTGGCTGCTTTTAACATCCAGCCGTAGCCTTTTTGCACCAGGTCGTCTTTGTCCAGCAACAGCGCATCAGCAATTTCGAATACCTCCTGCAGGAATAAGCCTTTTCTGGCCGGGAGGATCAGTGTCACAGCCGCCGCCCGTTTCACCCAGCGGTTTTCCGAGGCTGTAAAACCTTTCAGACGTTGAACGAACTCGGGGTACTTCTCCACAAACGCCCCCACGGTATGGTTGCAGAGCGTATCGCAGGAGGCCCAGTTGTTCACGCAGGTGGAAATCCACCGTTCAAACACCTGAAAGTCTTCCGGTTCATATCGGTCGCAGATTTCGTACGACCAGTTACAGGCTATGAACGATTCCTCCATGAATCCGGATTGCCACAATTCATCGCAGAGGTTGAAGATTGCCTGCTTTTCCAATGACCCGACAACAGCCTGAAACTCCTTGCTGATTTTGTTAACCGTGGGAATGGTCACTCCGTATAGCCGGATGGTTTCCTTGAAGAAGTTTTGACCGGTTAATAGCGTTTTTTCGTCCACGCTTTCTTTCAAGCGTTGCCGGACGTGTTGGATGATGGCTTCCATACACCGCAAATTAGTTGGGGTTTTCTGTGTATTCGTGTTTCAACAGGCTGTACACTTCCAGGTCTTCAAAGTGCCCGTCGGGAAACAACTCGCCGGCGCGTTCGATGCCTTCGAAGGTGAAACCCAACCGCTGAGGTATGCGCTTGCTGGGCAGGTTTCCTACCGCGCAGCGAATCTGGATGCGGTTCATACCCAGCTCTTCAAAGGCAAACCGCAGTAAGGCTTGCACAGATTGAGTCGTTATGCCTTTTCCCTGGAACGGTTCGGACAACCAGTAACCGATTTCTGTTTTCCGGTTGCCCCTGTCGGTATCCCTGAAACCGACCAATCCGGCAAACCGGCCCTGAAACCTGATCGCAAACGTGTGCTCACGGCACTCGTAGGGCGTGTCCACAACAGATTGGATGAATGACCGGGAGAAGTCAACGGTTTGGGTCAATGGCACAAAGGGAAGCCATCGCCCCAGGTAGTCGCGTTGCGAATCGATGGTGTGGAAGATGTCTTCGGCGTCTTCCAATGAGAGTTCACGCAAAACAAGATCGTCAGTCAGCAAGAGTTGAGGCATATCACTTTGTTCATTGATGAATACGACAAAGTTACGTAATTTATGCTTCTTCGATACCCAGGTTCTTATACGTTTCCATCAAGACTTCCTGGTTATCGGTTATAATCAAGAGTTTGTCTTTTTCCATCAAGGTGGTTTTTCCGGTGGGCACAAAGTATTTGTTTCCCCGTTTTACCATAACGACCAGCGTTTTCTCGGGAAAGGCCAGGTCCATAAGGCGTGTACCTTTTTCCAAAAGCTTAGGGGTTATTTCTATTTCGGTGGTGATGGACATGATGTCGTTTGAAAAGTCCACATCGAAGTTTTTGGGTTTCTTTATTTGACGGTGCTTCTCAGCTAAGTCAAGCCATCGGGCTATCATGGGAACGGATGTGCCTTGTATCAGCAGCGATACCAGGGTGCAGAAAAAGACAATGTTGAAAATCAACCGGGCATGGGGCACATCGGAGGCCAGGGGAATGATGGCAAAAATGATGGGTACGGCTCCTCGTAAGCCTACCCAGGATACGTAGGTTTTGTCTTTGATAGCCATTTTCCGGAAAGGCAGCAGGCAGGCAAATACGGTGAGGGGGCGTGCCAAAAAAATCATCAGAAAGCTGATGATGAGACCGGGTACAGCTATGGGCAGCAATTCGTGCGGATTTACTAACAAACCGAGGGTGAGGAACATGATCAACTGGAACATCCAGGCCATGCCGTCAAAAAAATGCAGGGACGAGCGCTTGTGGACAAATTTGGAATTGCCCAGCACCAATCCGGCTATATATACAGCCAGAAAACCGTTTCCTTTTGCAAAATAGGTGGTGGAATAAATGAAGAGACAAAAGGTAAAGACCAATATGGGATAGAGTGAATCGTTGCCGATACGGATGCGGTTGATTACAAAAACGGCAAATTTTCCGAGCAGGTAACCCAGTACCCCACCAATGAGCAGTTGAAGGAACAGGCTTCCGGCTGCCAACCAGTAATTAGGGCTTGTATCCTGTTGAATGATACCGACCAGGGTAACGACCAGTATGTACGCCATGGGGTCATTGCTTCCGCTTTCGAGTTCCAGCAAGGGCCTGAGGTTGTTTTTCAGGTGCATGCCTTTTGAGCGCAGAATGGAAAACACAGAGGCTGAATCGGTTGATGCCATAGTGGAAGCAAGCAGCAAGGATGTGATAAAGCCTATACCGGCTGAAGCCATGGTCATACCCAATACCCACCAGATGATAAAACCGGTTATGACTGCTGTCACAAGTACGCCTACGGTAGCCAGGATGATTCCCTGTACCATAACGGGACGTATTTCGGACAATTTGGTATCAAGCCCGCCGGAAAAAAGAATGATGCATAGAGCGATGGAGCCTATGTATTGGGCTACGTGGTAGTCCTCGAACTGAATGCCCAAACCATCGCTGCCGGACAGCATGCCTACTGCCAGAAACAACAACAAGGCGGGTACGCCAAAGCGTGAACTGGCCTTGCCGGCTAAAATACTGAGAAAGAAAAGAACGGATAAAACGAGTAAAATGACTTCCAGTTGAATGCTCATCGATGTTGTTTTGCTCCAAAATACAAAAATTCCACCGTTTTAGCTTATTCCTTTAGGTCTTTTTAGGATTTTTCTGTTCGATTGAAGGCTTACTCGAAGATACACATTCTTTCAAGTGTTAAAATGACACCTATGTATTAAACTCATTGCCTCTCGGAATTGTCTTTATTCCATAGATACATAAAATTCTTTATCTTTGCCTTTCATGTGTCTGAACCATACCTAAAACAATATCCATAAAATGAAAAAAGCAACGTTTGCATTGAGGTGGCAGCAGCTGTTTTTGCTGGCTGGTGCCTTAACTTTGTTCTCTGTACAAAACGCTATGGGACAAAACAATCCACCGCAACCACAACCTTCGTACACGCCGTACACGCACACGTTGGCGGGAAACCCCTATTTGCCCTTGTGGGAACACCTGCCCGACGGGGAACCCCGTGTGTTTGAAGATCCTGACAGACCCGGCAAGTACCGTGTGTACATCATTGGTTCGCATGACCTCCGTTTCCGCAGTTATTGCGGTCCGGACATCAGGGCTTGGTCAGCTCCCGTGGAAGACTTGACCAGCTGGACAGACGAAGGTCCTATTTTTACGTACTTCAACAACAACCGTTGGGACGTCATGTACGCTCCTGACCTGGTGGAAGTGAAGCGCAAAGACGGTAAAAAAGAATACTACCTGTATCCCCACAGCCGCGGTCCCGGCAGGGAAGCCATGGTTTGCAAGGGCAGCCGTCCCGACGGTCCTTTCGTTCCTCTCAACCTGACCGAAGATGGTTCCAGAACCGTTCCCGGAAGCACCTTTGGTTTTGACCCCTCTGTCTATATCGAACAAATTACCGATTCGAAAGATCCCGACTTTAACATTGGCTTCAGGGCCTATGGTTTCTGGGGTTTCCAACGTTCATCGGCAGCCCAGATCGATCAGAACACCATGTATTCTGTGAGACCGGGTACACAAACGATTCCCTACTTCATTCCGGCCAGCTCCCGCTACGGCGTGGTCAGAGACCCGGCAGGCACCACCTATCCCTCTCTTTCACAGGGTGAAGATTTCGGTTCCTACAACTTCTTCGAAGCAGCTTCCATCCGTAAGGTGGGCAACAAGTATGTCTTTGTTTACAGTGGCTATTCCGGTCCTGAATACGGCCTGGGCAGCACCAACTCCGCCCTTCGTTATGCCTATGGTGATTCTCCTTTCGGCCCCTTAAAAGCAGGAGGTGTATTGGTTGATTCCCGTTCGGTTGTGCTGAATGAAGACGGCAGTGCCTTGCAAACCGGTTACCCGGGTCACAACACCCACGGTAGTCTCCAGCAAATCAACGACCAATGGTATGTGTTCTACCATAGACCCCCAAGAGGTTTTGGTTATGCCCGTCAACCCATGGTGGCTCCGGTAACCATTACCTGGGATGAAAAGTCAGTAGCAGATGGTGGCAAGGTGGTCATCAGAGGTTACGACCCCTATGCAACGGACAAAATCTGGAGTGCCAAGGATAGCCAGGGCCGTGAATATACGGGTGCAGAGGTTACATCTGAAGGTTTCCACATCTTCGGTCTGGATCCTTACCAGTACTATTCAGCCGGTTATGCCTGTTTCCTGTCCAACGGCAACAGCCAACAGGATTCCTGGGATATCTGGGACAACAACATGCCCATCACCAACGTCAAAAATGGCAACATCATCGGGTTTAAGTACTTCGGTTTTGGTGGTTTGGCCAAGGCTCAAAAGGGTCTGAAACCGTTTGAAGGTGTAAAGGCCGGTAACAAAACGGCGTTCAATGTGTTCATCACTCCGAAAACCAATGCAGCCTTCAAGGTGAATGTATGGATGGATGGTCCCTACGACAACGCTGTCTGGAAAGGCAAGAAACTGGGTGTAATCAATGTTCCTGCCAATGCAGCCCAGACAACCACACAGTTCACCCTCGATGTGTCCGCCATTGTTGACAAGTTGGATAAAAAGCATGCCATCTACCTGGTGGCTGAAGGTGGTAGCGAAGACCTGTTCGACTTGATCGGTCTTGGCTTCAGTTCAGCCAAGAAGAAGATTGTACGTCCGGTTCCGCCAACTGTAAGCATCAAGGTGAACGGTGTTGATATTGCCATTCCTGCCATTCCGGTACGTTCTACCGATGCCAACGGTATTGTAAGCTATGATATCTACGAAACCACCTACGCCGTTCCGGCTTCTGTAACCGGTACTCCCACCATCTCGGCTTCTGCCAGCGACAAGAGCGTGAAAATCGCACTCAAGCAGGCTGATTCCAGAACGGGTACGGCTGTGGCTACGTTTACCTACAACGGTGTTCCCAAGAACTACCGGGTGGTATTCACGGCTCAGTAAAACCATTCAAGGTTGATGCTTCAACCTTACCGCAAAAAAAAGGTGCAAGTTCCAACATGGACTTGCACCTTTTTTATTTCTTTTCTGGTACTATTTCAAGAATCTGAATCCAATAGACAAATCCAACCGCTCAAGCCTTCTGTATGAATCTTTATCCAATGTGATGGTTGTTGGACCCAGATAATCGGTCATGACGTATTCGGTGAGACGTCCGGAATACATCGATAACTGGATTCCAATGACATAATTCCTTGAAAGACTGATATCATAACCAATGCCCAATGAATATCCAATGGTACTTCCCTTTTCCGTGTAATTGTTCAACAAAACAATTTCATCATTGAATGTCATGTAACCCAATGAGAAATCCAAAATGAAACCATTGTTTCCATTTATGCTGGGAAAACGATTCGATACTGATGGACCTATAAATGTAATGGTTATATCGTCGCTCATTATACCGGTTTGCACCTGGTTCTGATTTACGATACGAGAGCTGCATTTTGAATTGAACAGGCTGTATTTTAAACCGATACCCAATCCTCCGGAAAGATAATACGCAACATCCCCACTGACTTGTCCCCCGGATTTCAATTTCATGTAGTAAGATGAAAGAGGATCCGAGGTATCGTCTGGATAAAGATTCATCAAATAACCCAAGCCAAGATTCAATGCTACTCTGTAATGGTAATCGTTTTTGGGGACAATGGCCTTCAGCGTATCATTCACTGCAAACCTGTCATACGCATATTCTTTGACAAATTGTCTGGACAGTGATGAATCTTTTGCCGCTCCATCCTGCATAAACATATAAAAGATTTCTTTGTTTGTAACCTTGGTAATCTTACATTTTATTTGATCATCTTCTGTTGTAATGATCAAATCCTGAGGAAAGACAGCCTGGGCGATGGCAATCAAAAAAAGCAAAACGCATGTGTGTTTCATCGTATATCAGAATTTATCGTTTCAAATTCGGCTTTTCCGGTTTGCCAATCAATCAAATCGATCTCTGGAAGAAGGAGACCTTCAAATTCCGTATTCACACCACACCTTACATAGTAGGTTTTTCCGAATTCAATCGTGATGGGCATCTCTCTTGTGGCATCAATTGTTGCCCGTAGAGTATCCAGTCCATCTTTTTTGATATAAAGAGTGGTTCTGGAGTTGTTTCCTACATTGTATAGGATGGAATCACCCAGGTACAAATCATAATTATCCACGTTACCTCTTACAATTGGCATATAGACATTAAAAATGGCGTAATCAGCATTCTGAATGATTTCTTCCTCGATGGGCTTATAGTTTGTCGGATCATCCACCTTTAGAATCAAAGCTGTTATGCTGTGGCACAAGCCATCCGCCGTATGAAGCCTATGCTGCACAATTTTCAGGACATTACCACCGCTTTTTCTGGCTTCCAGCTTAGCCCTCTCGATAACGGCATCATAGGTGCTATTTCTTGAAGCACCTGCACTGTTAATCTTTACTTGCCCCAACTCAACAGCATTCTTAGGTTTTGTTTGAGACAAACCTAGGACCAGGACTTCGCTTTTTTCATCCAGGGGGGGCATATTGCTTCTGGTTGTTGTTATTATTGGAGAGCATGCACTGCATAAAGCCAATAATAAACCAAACATCACTTTATTCGGTTTCATGGGATTCAATCTGTTATAAACGTATTCAATACTTTTCTTCCTACGGTTGAGTACGCTTCGAATGAATCAGCTTCACAGGTCAATGTCAACACATAGGCTTTTTTTCTTTTAATCAGGTAATACTGCTCAAAAATGAACGACATCCCATCTTGATTGGCGTTGAACACCACACGTTGAATGTCTTGTCCATTTTGATTCAGCCGTTCTTCCGAAAGGATGTTGCTGCCCTTCATCATCACCTTGATCTGCGATATTGAATATTTGGCATACTGGTCAAGGGTTTTCACCTTTTGTCCTTTCAAATCTTGAATCACCAGGTTTACATTTTCCCTAAACACGTCTTCGGTTGAAGCTTGTGGAGAGAGCACCTGAAACGTCATGCCCATACGTCCTGAATCATCCAAGTCCCAGGTTCCGGGAAACTGAATGGAATAATCGGTCGTGGCATACGTCTTCCATCCGTTCGAGTCGCTTTCAATGGAAGGTTTCTGTTTTTGCCCACAGGACAGCAACATCATTGTCATGATGGCACATGTCAGAATCTTACAGTTGTTCATATTCTTGCTTTTTATTCAACGATTACATCAAATTCTTCCAACAAACCAACCACCCCGCTGAGCGAAAACTTCGCCTTTTTAACCCGATTTGTGATTGGACTGACAAAATAATTGTACGATGTGCGGAAATCGCTTCCTTCAAGGTTGGTACGGTCAAAACGGGCCAACCGGAAATCGCAGTCGTCGAAGCGTGTTCGGCTTACATCGCATTCGGTAAAATCGGCTTCCTTAAACTGACAGCCTATTATGGTTTTTCCCTTGAGATGTTGTTGGTAAAACGAGGCATAATCCAACTGGCAGTGATCAAATTCATACGATACCCCCACAGCGTGGCAGTCTTCAAAGCGAATGCCCAGCATCTTGCAATTGGTAAAACGCACGTCGGAGAAGACCGTATCGTGGGTTTTGACCAAGCTCAGGTTGCATCCGGTGAAGGAACAATCGACAAATTTCAGGCCGCTGATATCCAGGTTGGAGAAGTCGCAGTTTGTGAACGTGCACCCTTCATAATCGGTATATCTCGGCGGTTCTTCCGTGAAATTGAGGTTGTCAAACCGTTCCTCGCTGATGTAGGCTGTTTCTCGTATCATGCTCGGCTATTGTTTTCTTATTCAACAACTTTCATTCCTCTTTTAAGGTCAACACCATTACTTTAGTACATCAACGATGACTCTCCGGTAACCGGTCAAATTGGGTACGCCGTTGTCGGTCACTTCACAAATGATGTGAATGCTCTTTCCTGTTGAATTTGAAGGTATGTTTAGGGAAGCCAGACTTGATTCGCTGTTGGAAATAGTCACAGCACCTGTATAGGTTCCGGCTTCAGGAATAACCCACCATTTGTAGCGCATGGTATCTCCATCTGGATCCACGGTTTTTGTGGCATCGAGTTTGATTGTTTTTCCTGTTTTGCAAACAATGGTTATGGGCTTCAAGCCTTTTTCCTTGTTGACAATGACCACCGGGTTGCGGTTGCCCTTGCCATCCTTAGCCCAATCCATGCGGGCGGCAAAGTTGTTGAAAATGGCCGGGTAGAAATAGGCGAAGTAGCGCGTGCCGATTTTGTACGGTTCACCGGTGTAATTGGTGTAGCAATTTGTTTTTTTGTCGCGCCCCAAGCCCCATTCGAAATAGCCGCTCCAGCTTACCTGGGTGGGGCTGTCCGGGTCGGACAAGCCGTTGGGCATGACGTGCATGAACGAGGGGGTGTCGCCTTCTACGCCCCATTTGTATTTCGGGTAAAGCGCGCCCAGGTTTCCGTGTTGTTGGATGTGCAGGGCATACTGGTCCCAGTTGCTTTTTCCGGTGTTGTTCTGGTGGTTCCAGGCACATTCGCACCAGAGGAACATCAGGTCTTTTTCAAAGGTCCGCATCCATTGGTGGGAGCTCCTGTCGTAGGCTATGGTATCGCCGCTCGACCAGGGTCTGTCCTGGTCGGTGATGGTGTACACGCGGAATTTGTGCAGGAAGGCTTTGAATTGTTCCGGTGTCCGGGTGTGTTGGACGCGCCACATGGCCTGGGCAAAGGTGTTGCCTCCACCCCACACGGTAATCCAGATGGGGCGGTCGTCGTTTTCATCGGCCAGTTTGATGATGAGCTCGCTTCCCTTGGAGTCGTTGCCTTCGCCTATGAACTTCATGCCCATCTTGGTGCTACCCAAGACGGTTCTGGATTGCAAATAGGCGAGAGAAGGCCAGTACCCTATTTCTTGTTTTGATTCGTCGGTTACAAACTTCGATTGGTTGGAGCGTTTTTTTAGGTTTGGAAGGTCTTTTTCGTAGGCGTCCAATTCATTTTGAATGAGGTCTATGCGCTCGCTTCCACCCGTATTGCTCCAACCGGTGGTGGCTATCAAGGCTTCAATTTCAAACTGGTCGGCATGCACCAGCAATCGTACCATCGATTCCATGTCGTCGGGTTCGATGTTGATGGGTGCAATGTCCGTCAGCACCACGATGCGGGGTTTCAACAGCTCTTTCTGGACACCGAAGGCGTTAATCGGTATCAATACACAGGATAGAAAAACAACGAACGTACGTTTTAGCTTCATGCCTTTCCGCTTTTTAAGTTAAATCGATAGCCACTTTTCATGGTTGATTGATCAGAATATTACTCTTTCCACGTAACCACCACCGGATTTCGGCGTGGAATGGAGTTGATGGGATAGGTTGAATAACCCAGCAGAAGGGCGAAGGCGAACCTTCGACCCTCGGGCAGAGCCAACAAGTCGTTCAGGGGTTGGTATTCGGCGGCCGCCATGGCCACAAAACCTGCCCAACAACTGCCTAAGCCATTGAGTTGAGCCGCCAGATCCAGGTAGGACACGGCTATGATGGCATCGGTGTTGTCGTGGGTGGGGTCGTTGTCGGGCAAGTGAGCAATTACCAAATGGGGAGCCTTGTGGCAGATGTATTCATCTCCTCCATCCCAAATGGCCAATACGACGGGCACATATGCAGCCAGGGGGTGATTGGTTCCCACCAGTGACCGCATCCAATCGATGGTGAGTTGGGCTATTCGCTGCACATCGTCTGGATTGTACATCACGTGCCACTGAACGGGCTGTCCGTTGCCTCCGGAAGGAGCATATCGCGCCACGTCCAGTATTTTTTCTATGGTTTCTTTTGGAACCAGTGTTGACTTATAGTGACGGATGGTCCGGCGCATCTTCATGAAGGATGCCAGGTCGTTCGGATCTGCCTGTTTGCCCGGCATGCGGTGCCGTGGCTTTTCTTCGACAAGGAAATCGAGTGTCAGTGCTTTCTCCGGGCAAAATGATTCGCAGTGACCGCAGTGTAAGCAGAAATCGCCCTTCTCTTCGGGAATGAAGGGATAGGTGGCGTCTGTTGCCTTTTGGATGATTTTCATCAGACAAACCGTCGCACAGGTATTGCACTTGATGCATAGGTTGTTATCTATAATCAGTTGCATGTTTTTCTATTGTTTTTTTGATGTGTACACCCACTCCTTCCCGCAATCATAACAGTGGTTGGCTCTTCTGAAAATGGGGAAAATCTGGCCGAACACGATGCTGACAATAGCCATCAGCACGTCGGGTATCTTTTTTTTCCCTATGTGTTCTGAATGGCAGAAAGGACATTGATTGGCAGGGGTTGCCCCGGTACGGTATACCACCTCAACTTTCTGTGGTTCTTCTGGATGAAGGTATCCCCCTTTTTCGAGTAATTGGAGTGTCGTTTCGTAATCTTCATCCCTCACCATGACCTTTACCCCACCCAAAGCGTTGGAATAAAAATTATTGACTTGAGTGGTCAACTCGTCCTTCAGTATTGACTCTATTCCTTCAGAGGACAGGTAGCCCTGAATCATGTGCGCTTCTGTTGGGAGTGTCAGCGAAATGGCTTCTTTCCAGGTAGGCATACTTGCTGTTCTTTATGGGATGCCATCCTTTTTACAGAGATGGAATCCCTTTTACAGAGATGGAATCCTTTTTTATGGGATGCCATCCTTTTTAAGGAGATGGAATCCCTTTACTAACAAATGTATGATTTATTCCCGTTCCAGACGCACTATGATGTATAAAAATCAGAAATCCTTCCTGTTTTTGAACCACTTCTGTGCCGAAGGTCTGCGATGTGGGCAGCCTGGCCAGCAACAGGGTTGCCGTTGTCCATCGTTGATTTCTTCCACCAAACGCATAATGTGTGCCGCTCTCGTTTCCGGTTTCTTGACACTGGTCGTCCAGCAAATCCATTCGTTGCGTTGGATGGGAGTCAGCTTGTTCCAGCGTTCCAACAAGGAACTATCCGTTTTCAACACGTGTGCCATATCTTCTGGAACATCGTGGACAATCCCTGATAAGATGGATTCTTTTGTCAATCCGGCATCTTCTTCCATGCGGAACATCACGATGTCTTGAATCAATTGCAGGGGCAATGGCTTGTCAAGTGGGAATTGGATGGCGCCTTTTGAGGTCTTGTAGGCTTCCAGTTCCTTTTTAAACTGTTCAATGGCGCTTGGGGTTGGGTAAAAACCAAGGTGATTGTTGTTCAATGCATAATAGACCAACACCTTGTGTTGTTTAAAAGCTGGCATGCCGTAGCTGATCGTTTCGGTTGCTCTTGGAGCCACTTGTTTGATGGTTTGGCGCAATTGTTCCAACAAATCCCGAAATTCAGCGGGTTGCAACGCGTGATACGCATCAATATCCTTGTAGGTGTTTTTTGTACTATCCATGTTTACTTCTTAAAATATAGGATGCCATCCTTTTAGCAGAGATGGAATCCTTTTTTACGGGATGCCATCCTTTTAGCAGAGATGGAATCCCGATTATTAGGGTCGAATAAGTTTTAACTCGATCGAGAGAGAGTCGGCAACTGATTGAAGGTATAATCGCAGAAGGTAGCAGCGCTGTTTGACATCGAGTAATTCGCCCATTTTCAACAACTGGCTGTGTCCTTCCGTCAAGTTTTCCAAGGGTAGCAATGCACAGGCAAGGCAATAGAAATTCTTCGAGCGGCCAGCATTGGCCAGCAACAAGAAATCCTTCAGTATGTCTATCCGCAGTCGCTGTTGGTCCAGGAACGGTTCATATCCGTTAGAGCGGATGCTGTTCAGGTTTGGGTATACCCGTCTGTGCGTGACAAACGAATCGTATTGCCCACTATCGTTATCAAAACGAGGGCAGGGAAAATCAGTACAATCCGCGCAGGTTTCCAAACCTCGTTTCGTCACACAACAGGTATGGATTCCGCATGAAGGGTGCTTCAATTTAAAATCCTCACCACCACACCCCGGGCAGGCGGATTTTGCATTGGAATGGAATTGAGGGCATAAACCACAATCAATGCCGCAGCAAGCAATGGTACTGAACTTTTTCACGTTAATCGAATGGGGGATGGCATCCTTTGAAAAGGATGCCATCCCATAAAAAAGGGTTCCATCTCTGTAAAAAGGGTTCCATCTCTGTAAAAAGGATGGCATCCCTTAAATGCTTTATTCAACCAAATTCTTGAAGGCTGACCCGAAAATCACGTAACTGGTGTTTCCGGCGATCGTGCCTTCGTTTTGACCCCACAAGAAGGGCCAGTCGTCGTAGTTCTCAAAGTGGTCTGGCCGACGGAACAACAGACCGGGAGCCATGTTGCCCGGAATAAAGGAAAAGTCGGCCCGGTTGTTGCCGTAGAAGACAGCCTTGGGACGGGTGGCACCCAGCGTGGCCACCAGGGAGTAATTGTGGTACGGGTGACAGCCATACAAATAGTCTGTCACCTTGTACGCGTGCTTCTTATCCACAATTTCCGGGAAGTACTTGCTGGCAAAGCAGACCGTGGTGCCAAAGCTGACAATACCGCCGTTGCCTGCCCAGTTGCCCGTGCCTATGGGTACGCCGTAAGGATTGTTTTTTTCCAGGCTTTCAATGTATTCCTTGTATTTCACCACATACGGTTTCAATTTTTCCTTGTACGAAGCCGGTAAATAGGGTATGGCATTCAACGCCGTCAGCAGGTTGTTGTTGACACCGCGGTCTAACGAGGTCCAAATTTGTTCCTGGTATTTATCCAGGTACTGTTGCTCACCCGTTGAAATGTAGAGCTGCAGGTTGGTGGCCACATCACTCCCTCCAGCTCCCCTGCCCGCACGCATACCGGTCTGGTTGGCGGCCGGAGCCGAAGCTTCCTGCATGAGCCGTTTCGACTGGACCAAAGCCCTGGCGGCCAGGTCATCGTTGTATCCTTTCAAGGCACGACTGGCAGCAGCAAACATGGTGGCTGCCTGTAGGTCGCGGCCGCGGTTGCGGGTGGTAAACGCCCACATATCGTCGTTGAACCCGCTCGATTTGCCGTCGGCAGCTACTTCATAACGTCCCAATGAAGGGTTGTAGGGAAGTCCGTCCGTCAAGGAGGCTGCATCACCCAGGTGGTGGTAATTGAAAAGCACCGAATTGGAAAGGGCCTGTGACATGTGGCCGATGATTTCGGCCTGTGCCAACAGATTCAACACACCGTGTTCGATAAATTGCAGAATGTCGGGTTTGCCATCCGGTCTATGAAGTTCAACGTACCGTTGCTTTTCATCGACGAAGGTTTGGTCACGCATGGGCTTGAAGTATTCCCAGGTACGCACAAAATTCTGCACCACGTTGATGTTCGATTCAGTTTCAATGTCGAAGTCGCCGGCATCGAAATAACCACCCACGTTCAAGCCGGGAATCAATTCCAGCGCTTTGAATTTGGTATCCGTGGTGGGTCCCTGGCTGTGCAGGTCGAAGTGGTCGGTACTCGGTGGTGCCTGACGGTATCCTTCAATAAACGGTTCACCGTGCCAAATCCGGTATCCCTCACGCACCTTCATGTGGTTCATGTGGATGGGAACCCAGACATCACTGGTGGCATCGGTAATTTCTTCATACACACTCTTGTCAATCAGAAAGTTGTTGGTCTTCACCTTCCCATATTGGATGAAATAGATGCCCGGTGTTTTAACCGAAGTGAAGTCGAATTTCACGTAGTGGTACTTGTAGTAGTTGCCCCATGAAACCACGTTGCCGCTGAATACTTCGGTTTCATTGCCGTCTTCACCAATCTTGAAGAGGGAAGCCTTTGCCAGGGGTTTGTCCAGTTTGTCCAGTTCAATCACGGCCACCTTGGGTTGCGAAGGCTGGTAACCCACCTGGGAAAAACCCACGTTGGGTTCGCGGATCCATCCGTTGATGGCATTGGCTTCAACGGTCCAGGTCAACACCTTACCGGTTTTTCCGGCCGGCAGTAAACTGCGTACCACAAACCAGCCGTTTTGGGCCAAAATGCGTCCGTCGAACAGCATCAGGTCTGCATCCTGGGAAGAAATTTTAACGGTCCGTTCAGGGTCATCTGGAGCCATGAGGATACTGCGTCCTTTTTTCAAAGGAAGTGGATCGATAAACCGGCCTGTACCCCTGTCGTCGGAAGTATTGTAGCCCTTGAATTGCTTCAGCTTTTCGCTGTTGGGTTGGGTGGTCGTGGTTCCGACTACGTAACGGGGGAAGCGATTGGGGCTGCCATCCATCAGATAGGCTTTTCCCCAGTACTGGGAGGGCAGGAATTCCAGGTTGAAGCCGGCTTTACCTACCAGAAAGGCAGGAACGGGCTTATCCAGGTAAATGGAAATCTCCACTCCCTTGCCTTTGGCGGTAACCACCACGCGAGAATCAAAATCATAATCGGCAAACCGCATGGTAGCCTCGATGGAGTTGGCTTCACGGTTGACTTTCCGGTTGGAAATGGTGGGCACCAAATCCCATTGTTCGGGGGTATTGGCCAGTCTGACGGCACCACCCTGGCCGGTTCGAACACCGTGATGAATCAATTCAATGCCAGCGTTCTTCTCATCGTTGAAGCCTCCGGAAAAAACATTGCTGAACACAAGCAGGTTTACACCCTGCTTTTCAAAATACTCCAATTCGTTGATCTTCAGCTCCTGAGCTGATAAAGAAACAAACGCACCTATGAGCAAGCTGACAAGAGATACTAAGACAATTCGTTTCATGTGGGTATTGGACTTAAGATAAAATGAATCACATAAAATTATTTGACTGTTAGATGCCTAAAAAAGTTCTATGCAGCAACATTTTTTAGCGTTTTTTATCACTTTCCCGAGACCAACTATTCCCAAATCGGCTCTTTTCAAAACTGACCTGTTCCCGAAAGTGACACCACCTTTTAACTGATCTTCAGCTTTCCGGAAATCCAGTAATCAATCGAAAATTTTCCGGCACCTGCCAAGGCAATCATCGCATAGATGGAAGCATACAACAGGGGCAATTCCTGCCTGCCGAAACCATCGTTGGCATGGACGACAAAAGCGGCCACCAGCATGGTCACCAACAGGGGAATGGTAGACAAACGCGTTGAAAAGCCCAAAATCAGGAACAACGAGCAGAAAAACTCGGCAAATACAGCCAAAACCAACGAGGCTGTCATTCCCATACCGATGGGATCGGCAAATTGGACGGGACCTTCGGCCATCAATGTGAGCAGTTTTCCATATCCGTGGGTCATCATAAAGGCACCTGCAATCAAGCGAATGAGTAACAAAGACATGGACACACTCTTAGAGTAGTCACCCGAACTAAACACTAAACGCAGTAGATTTTTCATTGACATTAGTTTATGTGATAACCTTGACTTACTATTTCATGACTCTTAAACAAATTGTATTTTTCTTGATCGAATGGGTAATCCCAGCAGCCCAACCGGTGATAAACGTCACCTCCGAAACCCGTTTTGAATTTATACAAACCATACAAGGGGTGCATTTTATCCTTATTGGGCGAAATACCAAACATATCGTATTCCTTACACCCCTTTTCTTTCGACAATTTAATGGCATACCACTGCAAGGCATAGGTTGCCATATAATTCCTGTTTGTTCCGGATGATGCACCATACAGATAGGCACTTCGATGTCCGGATACGATTAAAAAGAGTGCCGCCAAAGGGGTACCGTCAAACTCGGCAATCAGATAATATACATCGGCAGGCGACTTGGTTGAATCGGCCTTGGTTGTCAGAATAGCCTCAAAGTACTTGATATCATTCAAATACAAGCCGTTTCGCCTTGCAGTTTCTGTATAAAGGTCGTACCAAATACTTAAATCTCTTCTATCGGCAATTCGTACAGTTACACCTTTTTTTTGAGCCAGTCTGATGTTGTACCTTGTTTTGGGTTTCATCCGTTCTAAAATGGCATCCAAATCGGGCGTCAAATCAAGGTATAAGGTATTTGTCGGCAAGATGTTTGTTTCCGATTTTCTGAGATTCCAGTTGATTGTATTGAAATTGAACCTGATTTCCTGCGATTTCAAAGACGGTTCTTCCATGAAGATTCCCGTTTCATCGATGGAGGCATTTTCCTTTTTCCAAAAAGACTCCCAACACAAGTCGTACCTAACCATAAAGCAATTTGCCGGAAGGAAGGAACGTAAACACTCGGAAAGTTCTTCCAAAAAAATGCCCTGAAACTCACTGTCTGGTTCCAACTCCGGGCCATAAGGGACATAAGCAATGCTGTCCGTCCTATTGAGTTGCTTGATGATGACAAGGAAGTCTGATTGAATCGTGGCGTTGCTGTTGTAAGACGTATACAAATTACTCAGGGGGGATTTGAAGTTCAATGCAATGGAATCCTCTCCGACCCTCTTTTTTACGATTGACCAAAACGCTGTTTGTTGAACGATGGGCGTTTTGAACAATTCATCAATTTCTTTTTTGTGGACATCCGATAACATAATTACTCATTATGGTTCTGTGTTTTACCAAAATACGACTAATTATGGTATTGGCCAAATACCAGTCGCACGTTTAACCTTTCTTTCGTTTTATCGTGTGATGTATATAACGTGGACGTTAGGCAAACTGAGCTGCAAGTATGGTTGGCACGGTTAGAAAAAGTGAAATGGCACCTAATGACAACGAGGCTATCAATATGATTCCCGAAAACCGGTATAGTTTTTTGAGGTTGTTGAAACCATCTGTCAAAATAGCCTCATCATCGGTCAGCACCCCCTGTTTCATCCGTTTCGCAAACCGATACATATAGGTAGAAGGGAAGTAATAAATGATACCCATCACTAAATAAAAAATGCCAAATACATACATGGGAACCATTTTCATATACGATTCCATAAAGGGAATTCCAATAAACATGATCAAACCCATAACTAGAAAAAAGCCCATTCCTATGTAACAGAAAATGGCCAGGAATTTACTCCACTGGGCTGTTTCCAACAAGTTCCGTTTGATGTCATAATTGATCACAAGTTCGTTTTTTGATACTTCTTTCTTTTCCATAAAAATCAACTTAGTAATTTTTCATTCATTTGATAAATGTTCCCGCTTCCAATTCTTCAAACGCCAGTGCCAGTTCCGCTTCTGTGTTCATAACAATGGGACCTCCCCATGCTATGGGTTCGTGCAAAGGCAGTGCAGCCAATAGGACAAACCGCGCGCCCTCGCTTCCTGAACGTACGACAACGGATTCGTTTTCGGCAGTAGTTGTATCGTGCGCAGCAAACAATACGGCACACGATTTTTCCTCAAAATCCGACAAGTCCTCATTGACAGCCAGCGTTCCGTCCAACAGGTAGATGAACAACGTTTCGGCATTCGGCGTTTCAGCGTAGCTCCAGGTCGTATCGGGTGCCAAATCGACATCCAGATAGGTAACGGCCACATATTTCCCTGCAAAAACGCCCTTGCTGCCCTTATACGTGCCTGCCAGTATTCGGACGGTTGCGTCCGATTCCTCCACCATGGTAACTTTGTCCCGGGTAATATCACCATATGCCGGTTCGGTCATCTTGTCCTTAGCCGGCAAGTTCACCCACAGTTGGCATCCCAGCATCCGCTCAGAAGCCTTTGGCATTTCCTGGTGGATGATGCCGGAACCAGCTGTCATCCATTGACATTCCAGTTCACCGATGGTGCCACTGTTTCCCAAGCTGTCTCCATGCTCAACCCTACCTTTCAGCAAATACGTAATGGTTTCAATGCCCCTGTGCGGGTGCCAGGGAAAGCCCTTGATGTAATCGTTCGGGTCGGTGGAATCGAATCCGTCCAACATCAGGAATGGGTCAAAATCCCGGACAGTTTGCAGGCCCAACACCCGACGTAAGTGTACACCGGCTCCATCCACGGCGTGCCGGCCTCTGACTATGCGTGTTGCAGTTCGTTTCATACGCTAAAAATACACTTTAAATGCTAACATTCCAATCACACCGCGTACCCTTCCTTTTTTTTATCTTTGTTGAAATTTCTACCACATGAATTTTGCAGCCATTGATTTTGAAACCGCCATGGACCACCATGTATGTGCTGTGGGCATCGTGTGTGTGGAAAACGGAGAGGTGGTTGATGAATTCAGTGCCCTGGTTCGGCCACCGGACAACCGGTATAGTTGGTTCACCATCCAGGTGCACGGCATTCATCCCGAAGATACCGAAGATGCCCCAACGTTTGCCGAGATCTATCCCGAAATCCGGGCACGGCTGAAAGGCAAGGTGGTCGTTGCCCACAACGAAAGCTTCGACCGCAACGTACTCCTACGAAGCATGATGGATAATGGATTGGATTATGATGACCTTGAATTGCCGCATCGATGGGAATGTACGTGCCGCATTTACCGCGCAAAGGGTTTTCGACCGGCCAACCTGGCAGTCTGCTGCCAACGCATGGGCATCTCGCTCAACCATCACGAAGCGTTGAGTGATGCCAGGGCTTGTGCACAGTTGTACTTGCTTCAGGATATGGTTTAGCGATTATTTATCCCAAGTATTTGGATATGATATCAGATAGCGCTTTACGGTTGACGGGTTTGGTCAAATAATCATCAAATACTCCTTCATATTTGACCCGTTCATAGTCCATAGCATAAGCCGATTGCGCTACAATTGGCAATTCAGGTTTAATTGACCGTATCGATACTGCAGCTTCATGTCCGTCCATGACCGGCATTTTTATATCCATCAATATCAGCTCAACCTCCGGATTCGATTTAAAGAGCTCAATCGCTTCTTTTCCATTTTTCGCGTGAATGATCTTAATTGGCAAACGCATCAATACTTCTTCAATGTATAAATAATTCAAATCATCATCTTCTGCTACCAACACCGTTTTAATCTCATTCATTTGACCTTTGTCTTGATTGTCTGATGGCGTTGGCACCTCCATTTCGTTTGCCGGTTTGAAGGGTAGCGTAAAGTAAAATGTTGAACCTTCGCCAACGTTCGATTCAACCCGGATTGTACCACCCATCAATTCAACAAAACCTTTGCAAATGGACAATCCCAAGCCCGTTCCGCCATAATTTGATTGAATTGATTTGTCCGCCTGGCGGAATCGTTCAAAAATCTTTTCATGCAATTCCTGACTGATTCCTATTCCAGTATCCTTTATGAAAAATTCAATGTCATTATTGATCAGTTGATAACCAAATTTGATTGAACCAACGTGAGTGAACTTTAATGCATTTGATATCAGATTGGACAATACCTGGATGATCTTGGTTTTATCGGTATAGATTTCCGATTGCTTATCGGATAATTGTTTATACGCATAAAGCGATATGTTTTGATTGCTCGCCTGTTGTTTGAAAATAGCAAGCAACTCATTGAGAATGTCATTGATGCAAACAATTGAAATACTGACTTTCTCCTGTTTTGTTTCCAGTGAAGAAATGGTAAGGATATTGGATACAATGGACAATAACTGATTGCTGCTGTTTTGAATGATCTGCACAAAGCTTTTACGTTTCGCGTCGGACAAATCATCATCACTTAAAAAGCAGGAGAAACCACAAATCGCATTCAAGGGCGTTCGTATTTCGTGTGACATATTCTGCAAGAAAGCCGTTTTCAGCCTGTCGCTTTCTTCTGCTTTCTCTTTGGCCGAAACAAGTTCAAGCTCTATCCGCTTACGTTCGGTAATATCCGTTGACAAGCATTGGATGTACAACTCATTCTTAAAAAAGAACTTCTTCAATGAAACTTCAGCGTAAAACACGTCCTTGTTCTTTTTTCTCGACAACCATTCGAACGTATAATATCCCCTTTCAAGGGCAGTTTCCATATTTTTTGCAGCAACTTCTGATGACTTTACATGGTTGGGCTGGAACTCCGGTGAGAAATCCGCCGGTGATTTTCCAATCAGTTCATCCTTGTTTTTAACGCCGTGCATAACCAGTGCCGATTCGTTGCAGTCAACACAGAGACCATCTTTCAATATCATGTATGTTATTGAAAGTGACTCATATAGGTTTCGTAATTTTTCTTCGCTTTCCTCTGCACGTTCTTTTGCTCTCAGCAATTCCGTTTCAGCGTTCTTTCTGTCGGTTATGTCGATGTAAAAATTCAGTGCACATTTCTTCCTCTCAAACTCAATGATTTCGCTTGATATCAGAAAGTCTCTTATTCCATTTTTTCGCGTCCGAAGTTGAAACTCTTCACTTCTGATTGAACCATTTTTATGTAAATCAGTTGCCCATCTTTGTCTATCCTCTGTGGAAAGCCACCCATCCAAGTCAGTCGATTTGTGATTGATGACTGCTTCTTTTTCATACCCGGACGATTGAATAAATGCATCATTCACCATCAACAGTTGTCCGTCTTCGAGCGAGGTAACCGAAAGTGGTTCGGGACAGGCATAAAACAACAAAGAAAATTTCTTTTCATTTTCTTCGGCTTGTTCCTTGGCTCTGAGTAATTCCGATACGTCATTAACGATGGTAAAACGATAGGTTACATCTTGCAAATAGACGTTCTGTGCGGACAATAGTACCCTCTTTACCTCACCACTCTTTGTAACAAGCTCTGTTTCAATATTATATATACTACCTAAATTATCGGCTTTTGAAAGTATCTCAGACCTGGTTTTCTCGGTCAATATGTTTAATTCTTTAGCTGTATGACCAATTGTTTCTTCTCTTGTATAGCCGAGAAATGTACAAAAAGCATCATTGACCTCTAAATATTTTCCTGTTTTTACTTCACTCAAACCACAAGCGGATGGATTAAGATAAAACGCAGATGAGAATCTTTCTTCGGAAAGTTTCAGTTTGGTAATGTCTTTTGAAACGGCATAATATACTGTTTCCCCGTTCCACAGACCTTTGTTCGCACGTGTTTCAACGTGTATTTGTTTACCTTGTTTTGTGAGTAATAATAGTTGAAATGAATCCAACTTTCCTGTTATCACATCGGCTAAAACCTTTTCCGTTTCACTTTTTTTCTCTTCAGGGTGAACATTCATGATGGATTTGCCTATCAATTCTTCCAACGAGTAACCAAGACGTCTTTCTACTGTCTTATTGCAATGAATGATCGTTCCCCGTCGATCAATAACAAATACGAAATCATCCGTTGTATTGAAAAAGGTTTCAAAGTTTGATGTAATATCTTTTATGTTGCGATCTCTTTCCCGTACAATTTCTTCGGCGTTTTCCAGGTCATGTTCAAGTTGTATCCTATCGGTAATATCGACAATCGCACCCAGGGAACGAATGGGTCTTCCATTAGCCTCAAAATCTGATTTGCACCGTTCGTTCACAAACCGGACACTTCCGTCTTTTAATAAAACCCGATGAATGATGCTGAATGGTATTTTTGTACCAAGATGTTGTTTGAAGGAACCGTCTACATACTCCCTGTCATCGGGATGAATAATCGAAATATACGTTTCATACGTTGGTTCAAATGATTGTGGTTCACATCCAATGATTGAAAATATTTCATCCGACCAATAGAGTTTGTTGTTGATCAAATCAAGTTCCCAATAACCTATCTTCGCCAACTCTTGAATTTCGTCAAAAATAGACCTCAAATCTGAAAGCTTTTCATTTTTATGCTGCAGTTCTTGCTCCAGCATTGCAAGCTTTTTCTCGAGTTCCTCTATTGTTGGTTTACCACTTGCCATTTGGGTGTCTTTAAGAATGAGAAACAACCTGGTATAAATACAACTTAATCCTTATCTACAGTTTATACAACGTGTCAGACCTGAGTTTTGTTTTTGAAGATTAAGATAAAAAATGTCCAGCAAGGCAAACAGCCTCAACGCAAGCAAAAGGGATGATATCACGCGTGGCCTTGTCTGAAATAACACCTGAAATACTTCCTTACTGAGCAGAAACCAGGGATGAAAAGAAGAAAAACAGACTGACCATCAACGAATATCTCAGCGTTGAAATAAAACAGCCGTGTATGTTTCTTACTCCAGTTTTATTCATTTTTTTTGCATATGGCCATAAGCGATAAACCCGGCATTATTAGATGCCATTTATTCAGGTATTGATTGATGGAGAAATCAACATTGAGCAGATAGCTAAT
>CAYPLF010000030.1:0-14051 GCA_964411555.1 uncultured Bacteroidales bacterium
CTGACCTTTAGCAACAATTACCCGGGAAGTGCGTTCCGGGTGGTTAGTAAAGAGAATTATTTGGAGGTGATTGGGTGAGAATCACGCTCTAATAGTCATAGCAAACCTTGCACCCAATCACCTTCAACTACGCAGCCAATGAACCCATTCAATGGTTCTTTACTAATTACCAATCAAATAGGCCAATGAAAAACCTACCACCCGGTTTTTCATAACCTTATCATCTGTTGTGACAGGAGCCAGGTTTGTGAGGCTGAAGCCATATTGAGCCGTCAACTGAAAAGAAAACAGTTCAAAGCCCCCTCCAACATTCAAACCGAAATCAAACGCCTTCATGTCTTTATCCGAACCGGTTCCATACACAATAGCTGTAGATCCTCCAGGCTATTTTGTTTGTCCACCAACACCCATACCGGCGTAAGGACCTGCAAATACCAACAGATTTAAAAAACCCAAGCTGGATTTACACATGACATTGACGGGTACATCAATGCAAGTGGGCAAAAGTGACAATTCGGATCCGGAATAATGATAGCTTGAACCTTTTGTTGAATACAAGATTCCGGGTTGCAACACAAAGCTGTTTTTCAACGGAATCTCAGATACAAAACCGAAGTTCACCCCCGTTTTCCCAACAGGGCCAAGAGATAAATTAGACGATGTCAACGTCATGTTGGATAGATTCAATCCCACCTTAGGACCAAATTTGACCTGCGCTTGCGCATCATTGATGACAACCATCATGAGGATTGCCATCAGCATTTTCAATCCTTTTTTCATGACACTTCAATTTAGTTGTTGCCAACTCAACAACATAGAGAACAAATCAGCCGAACAAAGGTTCATCAATAATTGTTTATCACTTTGCCTATCAGCACAATACTTATTTTACCAATTTTTTACTTGTTTAATCTGAAATACGATGCTTTTTTGTATATTTGTAGGAAACTAACACGAAAAAACGACTAATTGATAGCAAGCAATGGCGCTGGATGAACATTTAACAAATACATTCTATACGGTATTTCCCAAAAAGGCTTTACAGGTAAAAACCTTTTTGAATCGCCCCCTCACCCTGACGGAGAAAATCCTGTACTCCCACCTGTCGCCGGAAGAAACCCTGAAAGACTTCAAGCGCGGGCATGATTACGTGGCCTTTGCCCCCGACCGGGTGGCCATGCAGGACGCAACAGCCCAAATGGCTCTGCTTCAGTTGATGAATGCAGGGCGACGCGAGGTGGCTGTGCCTTCTTCCGTACATTGCGACCACTTGATTCAAGCCTATCAATCGGCAGAAACCGATTTAAAGGAAGCGGTGGTTACCAACAAAGAAGTCTATGACTTCCTCCGCAGCGTTTCCAAAAAATACGGCATCGGATTCTGGGAACCAGGCGCCGGCATCATCCATCAAGTGGTGCTTGAAAACTACGCCTTCCCGGGCGGCCTGATGATAGGCACCGATTCACACACGCCCAATGCAGGCGGCCTTTCCATGGCAGCCATCGGTGTGGGAGGAGCTGACGCCGTGGACGTGATGGCGGGCATGCCCTGGGAGCTCAAGATGCCCACCGTGATTGGCGTGCGTTTGACAGGCAGCCTCAGTGGCTGGTCTTCGCCCAAGGACGTCATCCTCAAACTGGCCGGCATCCTTACCGTCAAAGGCGGCACGAACGCCGTAATCGAATACTTTGGACCCGGTGTGGCCAGTCTTTCCGCTACAGGTCGGGCCACGATTTGCAACATGGGGGCAGAAGTAGGTGCCACCACGTCCCTTTTCCCCTTCGACGAACGGGCAGCTGCCTACTTGAAAGCCACGGGACGGACCAAACTGGCCGAACAAGCCCTGGCACAACAGGTACACCTCACTGCCGACCCCGAGGTACTGGAAAACCCCGAACAATTCTACGACCGGCTCATCGACATCGACTTGAGCCAACTGGAACCCCACATCAACGGGCCCTTTACCCCCGATGCAGCCACGCCCCTTTCGGCACTGGCCGGCTACATTGACCAACACAACTACCCGCCCGTATTGGAAGCCGGACTGATCGGTTCCTGCACGAATTCATCCTACGAAGACATATCCAGGGTAGCTTCCGTGTTGGAACAAGCGCTTCAAAAAGGATTGACAGTAAAGACCCCGCTCATCATCAACCCAGGCTCCGAACAGGTGCGCCTCACGGCAGAACGCGACGGGTTGCTGACCATGTTCGAACAAGCCGGTGCCACCCTGATGGCCAATGCCTGCGGCCCCTGCATCGGGCAATGGAAGCGCGTCACGGAAACGCCCGACAAAGCCAATTCCATCCTGACGTCCTTCAACCGGAATTTTGCCAAACGGAACGACGGCAACCCCAATACACACGCCTTCGTCAGCTCGCCTGAAATCGTGGCGGCCCTTAGCATAGCCGGCAACCTACGGTTCAATCCGATCAAGGACACCTTGATGAATAAAGAGGGTGCCGCAGTCAAACTGGACCCGCCCCAAGGCCGGGAATTCCCGCCAAGCGGTTACCAGACACCTGCACAGGGCTTCATTCCTCCAAACCCGGAGCCGGAACTGAACGTGAGCATTGCCCCCGGTTCGGAACGCCTGCAAGTATTGCACGCCTTTGCCCCCTGGGAAGGCAGCGACCTGAACAACCTGGCTCTGTTGATCAAGGTCAAAGGCAAGTGCACCACCGACCACATTTCCATGGCCGGCCCGTGGTTGCGCTTCAGAGGACACCTGGACAACATTTCCGACAACCTGCTCATGGGCGCCGTCAACGCCTTCAATGAACGCACCAACGCCGTGCTCAATCCGGCCAATGGCAGCTACGAAGCCGTTTCCGCCTACGCCAGGAAACTCAAAGCGGCCGGCATAGGTTCCGTTGTTGTAGCCGAGGAAAACTACGGTGAAGGCTCATCGAGGGAACACGCGGCCATGGAGCCCAGGCACCTCAATGTACGGGCCATCATCGTCAAGTCGTTCGCCCGCATCCACGAGACCAACCTCAAGAAACAGGGCATGCTGGCCCTCACCTTCGCCGACAAGGCTGATTATGACCTCATCCGCGAAGACGACAGCTTCAGCATTTTGGGTCTGACCACCTTCAGCCCCGGACAACCCCTGACTTTCGTTCTCCACCATGTGGACGGAAGCCAGCACCGTTGTCAACTGAACCACACCTACAACCAGGCCCAGATTGAGTGGTTCAAGGCCGGAAGCGCACTGAACGGGATGGCATCCTTTTAAAAGGATGGCATCCTTTTTGGGGAGATGGAACCCCTTTTTAGGGATGGCAAGCCAAGTGTGGCGCCAACCCCGAATATAAAAAACAAAGTATTCACTTTCTAATAGAATCAAACAATGCAAGACGAATACATGGTCTACAAGCTCTCCGAGACCATCAAGACCACCAGCCGCATGGACAAAGAACTCTTCACCAAGTTCAACGTCAAACGCGGACTGCGCAACGAAGACCACACCGGCGTATTGGTCGGCCTGAGTAAAATCGGCGACGTGGTGGGGTACGAAAAAGACGAGGATGGCAAACTGAAAGCCATTCCCGGCAAGCTGATTTACCGCGGTATAGATGTAGAAGACCTGGTGCACGGCATCCAGGCTGAAAACCGCCTCGGCTTCGAGGAAACCGCCTTCCTCCTTCTTTCCGGCTACCAACCCGACGAAGAAGAGCTGAAGTCGTTCAGCAATGTGATCAACAACGCCATGCCCCTGGAACAGACGGAAAAGATGAACATCCTCTACCTGGAAGGCAACAACATCATGAACATCCTGGCCAGAAGCGTGCTGGTCATGTACACCTTCGACAAGGACCCCGACACCATCACCCGGGACAATTTGATGCGCCAGTCCATCAACCTGATCGCCAAGTTCCCCACCGTCATCGCCTACGCCTTCAACATCCTGCGCCACAGCCAGCAAGGGCGGTCCCTGCACATCCGTCACCCGAATGAAAACATGTCCATCGCCGAAAACTTCCTCTACATGATGAAGGGTCCCAGGAAATACACCGAACTGGACGTGAAAATTCTCGACCTCATGCTTATTTTGCACGCCGAACACGGGGGCGGTAACAACTCCACCTTCACCGTCCGCGTGGTCAGTTCCACCGAAACCGACACTTATTCCGCCATTGCAGCGGGCATCGGTTCCCTGAAAGGTCCCTTGCACGGAGGCGCCAACATCCAGGTCAAGGACATGTTCGACCACCTGAAAACGGCCATCCACGACTGGACCGACGTCAAGGAAATTGACCGCTACCTGAAGCGCATGCTCAACAAGGAGGTGTACAACAAAACCGGCCTCATCTATGGCATAGGCCACGCCGTTTATACCGTGTCCGACCCAAGGGCCGTCTTGCTCAAAGAACTCGCCCGCGATCTAGCCAAAGAAAAAGGCCAGGAAGCCCTGTTCAACTTCATGGAACTGGTGGAAGAACGTGCCGTCAAAGCCTTCATGGACCACAAGGGTTCGAACATCAACAAGCAGGTCTGCGCCAACGTGGACTTCTACTCCGGTTTTGTGTACGAAGCCATAGGCCTGCCCGAAGAAGTGTTCACCCCTCTGTTTGCCATGTCGCGCATCGTGGGTTGGACAGCCCACCGCATCGAAGAACTCAACTTCACCGGCAAGCGCATCATCCGCCCGGCTTACAAAAACGTGGGAGAGCTCAGGCCGTTTACACCGCTTTCCGAACGATAAACCCTTACTATCCGACTATGAACAAGATAAAAGTAAACAACCCCGTCGTCGAAATAGACGGCGACGAAATGACCCGCGTCATCTGGCAATACATCCGCGAACAACTCATCCTACCCTACCTCGACCTGGACATCAAGTACTACGACCTGGGCATGGAAAACAGGGACCTCACCGACGATAAAGTTACCATTGAGGCTGCTGAAGCTATCAAGCAGTACAACGTGGGCATCAAATGCGCCACCATCACCCCCGACGAAGCCAGGGTCAAGGAATTCGGCCTAAAAGCCATGTGGAAATCGCCAAACGGCACGCTGCGCAACATCATTGGCGGCACGGTGTTCCGCGAACCCATCGTAATGCGCAACATTCCCCGCTACGTCCAGGGTTGGACCAAGCCCATCGTCATCGGCCGTCACGCCTTCGGCGACCAGTACAAGGCCACCGACACCGTCATCAAGGGCAAGGGCAAGCTGCAGATGATCTTCACCAACGAACAAGGCGAAACCACCAGCTGGGATGTGTTTGATTTCAAGGGCGACGGCGTGGCGCTGTGCATGTACAACACCGACGAATCCATCTACGGTTTCGCCCATAGCTGCTTCCAGGTGGCGCTCGACAAGGGCTGGCCTTTGTACCTTTCCACCAAGAACACCATCCTCAAGGCCTACGACGGGCGCTTCAAGGACATCTTCCAGGAAGTGTACGACAGCACCTACAAGGAATCCTTCTCCAAGGCCGGCATCGTATACGAACACCGCCTCATCGACGACATGGTGGCCTCCGCCCTCAAATGGGAAGGCGGCTTCGTCTGGGCCTGCAAGAACTACGACGGCGACGTGCAGTCTGACTCCATCGCCCAGGGCTTCGGCTCGCTGGGTCTGATGTCTTCCGTCCTGGTCACCCCCGACGGCAAAACGGTGGAAGCCGAAGCCGCCCACGGAACCGTGACCCGGCACTACCGCCAGCACCAGCAGGGCAAACCCACCTCCACCAACCCCATCGCCTCCATCTTCGCCTGGACACGAGGCCTGGCCCACAGGGGTAAACTGGACGGAAACCAAGCGCTGATTGACTTCTGCCACACCCTGGAACAAGTTTGCATCGACACCGTGGAAGCCGGTCGCATGACCAAAGACTTGGCCATCCTCATCCACGGCGACAAGTTAGACACAAGCCACTACCTCACCACGGAAGCCTTTCTGGACGCTCTGAGACAGGAACTCGACAGCCGGCTGAACTAAAAAAGGATTCCATCTCAATAAAAAGGTTTCCATCTCTGCAAAAAGGATGGCATCCCAAAAAAAGGATGGCATCCTTTTTTTATTCCTCAATAATCGTAGCGAACTCACGCCACTCCCTCGCCTTTCTATACAGATCCAAGGAACCCTTTGGAACATATAACTTGCACGTTTTTTCCACTCCAGTAAAGGTAAAATCCACCTTTGAAACAGGTACTTTTTGTTGACAATGAATTTCTGACAACCCTGAATTACGCTGATAAAATACCATTTGACCAAAGGATGTTACTGAGGATGGAATGGTTATAGAAGTTAAAGAAGAACACCCCGTAAAAGCCCATCCTCCAATTGATGTTACTGACGATGGAATGGTTATTGAGGTTAACTCTGTACATCCAGAAAAAGCATTATCTCGAATTGATGTAACAGTTGAGGGAATGACGTACTGAGATGATTTTTTATTGGGATAAGCAACAAGCGTTGTCCTATCTTTAGTAAACAACACATCATCCACTGATACGTAATTTGGATTACCCCTGTCAACAGTAAACTTTTTCAATGCCGTACATTCATGAGAAGCTTTAACTCCAATTGATATGACTGACGATGGGATGGTTATTGAAGTTAAAGAAGAACAAAATCCAAAAGCAAGACCTCCAATTGATGTTATTGACGATGGAATCGTTATTGACGTTAAAGATGAACAACCCCAAAAAAGACTCGAAGCAATTTCTGTTACCGACGAAGGGATGATTATTGACGCCAAGGCTGAGCATTTTCTAAAAGCGTCACTCCCAATTGTTTTTACCGACGAGGGGATGGATATTGATGTCAAAGAAGAACACTCACAAAAAGCATACGTTCCAATTGATGTTACTGAGGCTGGAATGGTAATTGAGGTTAACCCTTTACAGCCATAAAAAGCATTCGCTCCAATTGATGTAACAGACGATGGGATGGTTATGGACGTCAACGCTGAACAACCAGCAAAAACACCATTTCCATAAGCACCCTCTGCAATTGATGTAACAGACGATGGGATGGTTATAGATGTCAACGCTGAACAACCAGTAAAAGCACCCTCTCCAATTGATGTAACAGAGGAGGGAATGGTAATGGACGTCAAGGCTGAACAACCAGCAAAAGCACCCTCTCCAATTGATGTAACAGTTGAGGGAATTACGTACTGAGATGATTCTTTATTGAGATAAGCAATAAGTGTAGACCCATCTTTGCTAAATAAAGCATCCTTCAATAAAGAGTAATTAGGATTACCCGCGTCAACCGTGTTCTTTTTCAATGCCGTACAACCAGTAAAGGCTCCAACTCCAATTGATTTAACTGACGACGGAATGGTGATAGACGTCAAGGCTGAACAACCATTAAAAGCATTACTTCCAATTGATGTTACTGACGAAGGGATGGTTATTGACCTCAAAGAAGAACAACCCTGAAAAGACCCTCCTCCAATTGATGTTACTGACGAAGGGATGGTTATTGACCTCAAAGAAGAACAACCTCCAAAAGCCCATCCTCCAATTGATGTTACTGACGAAGGGATGGTTATTGACCATAAAGATATACAATTATGAAAAGCACCTTCTTTTATTGATGTTACGGATGATGGAATAACAATTGTAGATAACCCTTTACAAAAACTAAACGTATTTTCTTCAATTGATGTTACAGATGAGGGTATGGATAGATAACTTAAAGAAGAACATTCACTAAAAGCCGATTTTCCAATTGATGTGACTGACGATGGAATGGTGATTGACGTTAACCCTATACAACCAGTAAAAGCACCATCTCCAATTGAAGTAACCGTTGAGGGAATGACGTACTTGTATGATATTTTATTGGGAAAAGCAATAAGCGTAGTCCTATCCTTGTTAAACAGCACATCATCCAATGAAGAGTAGTTGGGATTACTGGAGTCTACCGTATACTTTAACATTGCCGTACAACCTTTGAAAGCATCTTTTCCAATTGATGTTACTGAGGATGGAATCGTTATTGACGTTAAAGAAGTACAACCCGAAAAAGCCACTTCTCCAATTGATGTAACTGACGCTGGAATGGTTATTGACGTCAAGTTTGAACATTCATAAAAAGCACCTCTTCCAATTGATGTTACAGACGATGGAATGGTTATTGACGTTAAGTCTGAACAAAAAGCAAAAGCACCTCTTCCTATAGATGTTACGGACGATGGGATGGTTATTGACGTCAATTCTGAACATTCATAAAAAGCACTGACTCCAATGGATGTAACCGTTGAGGGAATGACATACTGAAATGATTTTTTATTGGGATAAGCAATAAGCGTAGTCCTATCCTTGTTAAATAGCACATCGTCAAATGAAGAGTAATTCGGATTACTCGTATCAACAGTAAACTTTTTGAATGCCGTACAACGTTTAAAAGCGTCCTCTCCAATGGATGTTACTGAAGATGGAATCGTTATTGACGTTAAAGAAGTACAACCCAAAAAAGCTTCTGTTCCAATTGATGTTACGGATGATGGAAGGGTTATTGATGTCAAGGATTCACACATTTTAAAAGCACCATCTCCAATTGTTTTGACAGATGAGGGGATGGTTATTGATGATAAAGAAGAACAATCCCAAAAAGCCTGTCCTCCAATGGAAGTGACTGACGAAGGGATGGTTATTGACGTTAACGAAGAACAACCCAAAAAAGTCCCTGCTCCAATTGACGTTACTGACGATGGAATAGTTATTGACGTTAAAGAAGAACAATATCCAAAAGCTCTTTTTCCAATTGATGTGACTGACGATGGAATGGTTATTGACGTTAAGGCTGAACATTGATGAAAAGCACTATCTCCAATTGAAGTAACAGCATAGGTAACACCAGCATGCTTGACTGTAGCAGGAATAACTAAATTCCGGGCGTTTGATTTACGGTAAACAACTTCAACAGCCTTTTCATGCTTAACCTTAAAAGCTAAACCATCGACTGAAAATGACACTTGCGTGGTTTCGGGTTGTTGTCCCCAAGCATACACCGTCATCAGCAAGGCGGCAAACAGCGTAAATGGTCTCTTTTTGTTCTTCATGACAATTCGTATTAGTACTGTGACATTTTCACCACGATACACCGTTACTTTCCACCAAAAATTACCACGGTATTAGTTGTAAAATTACAAATTAACAACTTTCTACCTATTTAACAATAGCTATTTTCTGCTTTTTCAGCACCTATTTCTTATTACCAACAAATCAAACCTTCCACTACGATTCGGTTATGACGGTCTCCCCACCCTTCTTCAACACGATGCGCCGTTGCTTTCCACCCCAAACAACCGTGGTACTACCACCTCTTTTGGAATAAATTGTTGCCCGTCGCAACGCCCCGTCTTTCCACACCATGGACACCACAAAGCCACCACGCGCACACAGGCCGCTCACGGAGCCGTCTATCCAGGCATCGGGCAAAGCCGGCAGCAGGCGGATTTCTTCATCGGTTGATTGCAGCAGCAGTTCCACCACGGCGGCAGCCCCGCCGAAATTCCCGTCAATCTGGAACGGGGGATGCGCATCGAAGAGGTTGGGATAGGTGCCACCCCCTCCGGAATACGAAGTGCTCACCCCACTGGGGTCGACGTACTTCAACAACTTGCGGAACAGGCCGTACGCGCGGTTCCCCTCCCACAACCGGGCCCAGAGGTTGATGCGCCAGCCCATGGACCAGCCCGTCGTTTCATCACCCTTCAATTCCAGCGTCTTGCGGCAGGCCGCAGCCAGTTCAGGCGTTTTGTCGGGCGTAATCTGCTGTCCGGGGTACAGGCCGAACAGCTGCGTTTGGTGGCGGTGCGTGGGGTCAGCATCCTCCCAATCGTAATACCACTCCTGCAGGTTCCCCTTCTTGCCCACCTGGTACGGACGCAAGCGAGCCAAAGCAGATTCCAACTGCAATCGGAAATCCTTATCCGTTTTAAGCAATTGCGCAGCCTTTATGGTTTGCGTAAACACCTCCCTAATCATGGCCAGGTCGGCTGTGCCGCCGTAAAACGTGCCCCCCTGATACCCCCGGGGCGTCCTGAACTTGGCTTCAGGCGATGTGGACGGCGACGTGATGAGTTCCCCGTTTTTGCCTTCCACCAACCAGGCCAGACAGAACGTCGCAGCCCCCTTCAGCAAGGGGTAGCCCCGTTTTTTCAGGAACGATTTGTCCTGCGAAAACACAAAATGCTCCCATAAATGCGTACTGAGCCAGGTGCCGCCCATGTACCAGTTGGCCCAGACCGGATCGCCCGAACCAAAATCGCCCACCGGGTTGCTCATGGCCCAGATGTCGGAATTGTGGCATGCCGCCCAGCCCTGTTGCACACCAAAGAACGTTTTGGCCGTCACCGCACCGGTGGTTGACAGGTTTTTGATGAAGCCCATCAGCGGCTCGTGCATCTCGGAAAGGTTGGCAATTTCAGCCA
Source organism: uncultured Bacteroidales bacterium (assembly GCA_964411555.1). GTDB lineage: Bacteria > Bacteroidota > Bacteroidia > Bacteroidales > UBA1402 > UBA8389. The sequence goes on from CAYPLF010000030.1 coordinate 10,403, forward strand.
GCCAGTAATTCTCCTCCAGGTTGATGTTGGTGGTGTAATTGCTGCTCCAGGGAGGTCGAAGGTAAGGGTTCCAGATACCCTGCAGGTTGGCCGGCACGCCCGGAGTGCGCGAGCTGCTGATCAACAAATACCGGCCATACTGGAAATAGAGAATCTCCAGGTTCTTGTCCTCCTGACCAGTGGCGTAGCGCTTCAGGCGTTCGTCGGTAGGCAAATCCGGAGCGTCCGTCTTTCCCAAGTCAAGCTTGACCCGGTTGAACAACCGCTGATAATCGGCCACATGTTCCTCCTTCGACTCTAAGTAATACTCTTTCGCCTTCGTCAACTGTTTTTCAGCCAAAGCCGCATCATCCACGCCTTCAGTGGCCGGATTCTTATCAAATCCGTTGAAGCTGGTGGCCAACGAGACAAACACCCATGCCTCGGTCATATTTCTCAAACACAGGGACGTGTCGGTGTATGAGACCACCCCATCGTACTGTCTGACGGAAAACAAGGCTGTAAAACGCGTGCCTTTCCGCTCATCGAACACCACGGCGTCCGGCCTGTTTCCCCTATAGTCTGGCTCCGCCTTCACCGGAGCATAGCCATGAATGTGCAAGTCGCCGCGTTCAACCGAAGAGGTGTACCGCAGCAAACTCGTATAAGTCAAGTCTACGTTCAAGGCCCCTTTTTTCGAGCAAGCCAGTTTGATGACCATCACCTGCGCCGGATACGACACCCAGTATTCACGGGTATATGTCACCCCATCCACTTCATACGAAACGCGCGACGTGGCATCCCCCAGGTTCAACTCACGGCGGTAATTGCGGGCCACACCCGAATGGTTGAAACGGAGAAACAATGTACCCAACGGAGCATACGAGGCAGAAAACGTACCCTGCACTTTCCGCTGCAACTGGTCGGCCAGCCGGTAGTCCTCCTTTCCCAACGCCTCCCGGATGGCAGGAATCATTTTATAGGCCTCAGGGTTCATGTCCGGCTTCACCGGCTCCCCGCTCCACAAGGTGGCATCGTTCAGGTAAATCTGATCCGTCTGCACCCCGCCAAACACCGAAGCCCCCATTTTACCGTTGCCCAGCACCAGGCTTTCCTCAAAATACGTAGCCGGTTTGGCATACCACAACCTGTCCGCGCTCTGCCCCCACAGCGGAAGCACCACACACCCGAACAAGCCCGACAAGCATACCCAACGCAACAGCCCCGTGTTTTTCATGTTTCTAAAATGAGGAGGCAAGGTAGCAAACTAGCGCTCAATCTCCAAATCAGGCAGTGGCCAATACTCCCACAACTGCACACTACCAAAATATACTTTTATCTATGATTTTATCTGATATTTTTGATTTTTCCATAGATAAAAGTATATTTGTGGCTGGAATGGATTTAGTACAACCGTCTAATTACCGAGGCTATGAAACGGAAAATATACGACAAATTGGTTGAGTGGAAACATAAAACCGACCGCAAACCGCTTATTGTCAACGGGGCGCGCCAGGTAGGAAAAAGCTTTATCCTGCAGGAGTTTGGCAAACAAGAGTTTGAAAATTACGTGATGGTCAATCTCGAAACGGACAAGGCACTTGCCCGGAAATTCGAGGAATCCATCACCCCGCTGCCCATCATCCAATACCTTGAGTCTGCACAGTCCCAACGAATCATTCCCGGAAAGACGCTGATCATCCTCGATGAAATACAAGCTTCAGAAGAAGCATTGACGTCTTTGAAATATTTTTGCGAACAAGCTCCCGACTATCACATTGCCGCAGCCGGCTCTTTACTTGGGGTGGCCATCAATCGCAAAAAATACTCGTTTCCTGTTGGAAAAGTGGATGAGCTTACCCTGTTCCCCATGGACTTCGAGGAGTTCTTATGGGCCTTGGGTAGGGAAAATTTTGCCGCATTGATCCGTCAGCATTTCGAGTCCAACGAACCACTGGACGTTCACTCCATGGCATTGGATTTCTACAACAACTATTTGATTGTTGGAGGTATGCCTGCCGCCGTCAACGAGTTTATCGCATCGAAGAGTTTTGTTGCCGTAGCTGATATCCAAAACAGAATATTAAATGAATACATAGCCGATATGGCCAAGTATGCTGAGCCCACTACCAGTGTTAAGATCCGGGCTTGTTATGAATCGATACCCGCCCAATTGGCCAAAGAGAATCGAAAGTTTCAATACCGGGTTGTTCAACGCGGTGGCAGTTCCACCATTTTCGGAGAATCCATTGAATGGTTGAAATATGCCGGTGTCATACTCAAATGCCAAAAAACCACTCAAGGCACCATGCCAATCAAAGTACATATTGACTTGAGCGATTTCAAACTTTACCTGTCGGATGTTGGCATGCTGACCATGCAGTCCGGCATTGCTACCCAGGCCATCTTGTCACCCATCGATACAGAAAACACCTTTATGGGAGCCGTTGCCGAAAACTATGTGGCACAGGCACTCGCCACAAACAAAATTCCGCTGTTGTATTGGAAGAACGAAAACACCGCTGAAGTCGATTTCGTGATACAGAAAGGAGCCGAGGTCATCCCCATTGAGGTTAAAAGCGGCCTGCGGGTCCGTTCAAAAAGCATAGGCATCTTTATGAATACCTACCATTGCCCGTACGCCATCCGTTTGTCAAAAAAGAACTTCGGATTCGAAAACAACATCAAGTCAGTCCCCCTCTACGCTGCGTTTTGTCTGTAGGTATCACCGTACTTCCAACAGGGGTAGGCTGCATGTTCCGATTCAATTCCCTTTCTCAGCGGCAGCCTTTTTGGCGTAAAAAGCATCGAGCTTTTGTTGGTAGTAGCGGTTCAGCTTTTCCCATTCATAGTAGCGGGCAAACACCTTTCCATTTGCATCACGGTAAGACTCGATGGGAAGATCAGCTTCCAGTTCGTTCAACAGCGCCTTTACCAAAACCGGACCCTGCTTGCTCTTGTAGAAAACCAATTGCAGGTTGCTTCCCATGTGGACAATGTCGTAATCCACCCACTTGTCGGCAATCTTTTCAAAATCGGAAACAGACCATTCGCAATCGTTGATTTCCATGAGGCACAACAGTGGAAATAACGCCGTGTCGTGTCCATACCGCAGGTTGGCATTGGTGGAACCGTCCTTCAATGCGGCATTGGCCTTATCCAGAATGTCCTGAAGCAGGGAAGCGTGGCCGTAAGGGACAATGTTGCCGGTGAGGGGAGAAAAGGCGGAAACCGAATACCAGTACACGTTGTTCTGAAGGAAGTTGTCGTACCATTCTTCGTAGGTGAAGACATCGTCCAGATTGAAACCTAAATCATGGCTCTGCATGTTGGCGGCCACTTCGTAGAGTTGGTTGTACAGCGCAGCCGAACGGTCCGACACGGCAGCAGCTCTGGGCTGATCTGAAGCACCCAAGGCTGCACGCGAGGATGCTGATGGCTGCGCCTGATAGCGCGTGATAAACGTCGTATCGGTGAACAGGGCGGCCATCAGGCGTTCCGGATGCGTGTGTCTGGCGTTGAACTGAGCAACCGCCGCATTCCTTTCTTTGCTGTTTTTGGCACTGTTGATGAACCGGTCTTCGGTATTCATGTAATACACGTCGTAGCTGCTGTCATCAAAGTCAATGGTCATTTTCGGCAGCAAACGGGCAAATTCCATCAACGCCGC
>CAYPLF010000030.1:14151-28532 GCA_964411555.1 uncultured Bacteroidales bacterium
GAACTCATGTAAAACGGCGTATACCCCTTTGGCGCTTCGGAATAGCTCACCGATGGCGCTCTGTATTCCTTCATACTGCCACCGAACAGATATAGATTGTCGGCCGTAATTTTATCTTTGGAAACTACCTCAGCAAACAAACCAAGGGAAAAACAAACAAGCAAGCAAACGGAAAACAACGTTTTTTTCATGGCAGAAACAGGGGCATGGTGAGATTTAGGAACAGTCATATTGATCTGCGAATATAAAGAAATGGTGACATATGTCAACGATTTCTTTAACCGCTACAGTTTCCAATCTCATATGGCAAGTAACCAGTATCTAAAAAAATCCGGCACAATACTAAATCTGCACAACCAAGTATTTCGATACACTCCAAAACTTTGAAGGATCGGTAATGGTAATCGTAATAATCTTGTCTGCCCCTGTGACCAGCTGATAACTGGAAATTGGGTGTGGCGAAAGAATCTTGACACGTTTGCTGTTTGTGGCAATTGATGACGTATTTCGCAAGTCAACCTTGGTGAACGCGTTTTTATCAAATTCACTTACCATCAATTTCTTCGGACTGAAAAGCCCGGCATCAGTAATGATTTTTGCCGCCTTAAGCTGTTTGGTTGTGCCTACGCAATACCAGACCGTATTTTTCTCCAATACCTGTTCCGATAGGGTGGTTACCTGCTCCGAAATGGTGGCTTTTTGCTGTTCCAACGTATTTTTCTGACCGGCCACCGTAGTGGTAAGCTCACCAATCATAATGTTCTTCTGGGCAAGTTCTGCCTGTATGGTTTGAATTTGAACGATTTGCTCATCCATTTTACTTTGCAAACGATTGATGGTCTCAGTCAACAGGCTGTTTGCCTTATTCTCTTTAGACACAAGATTCCGAAGCTCTGCTATTTTTGCCTTGTTTTGCTCCAGGTTCACCTTAATTGCCTTCATTTGAGATACAATCCTATCCTTTTGATTCGATGCTTTACCATCTTCAACGCTAAGATCCAGCATCATCTGCTTTGCACCCTTATTGATCTCCGTGAATCCCATTTCAATTTCGTTCAACAGGGTGATTGTCTGGTTGTAACTGGAATCCAGGGCCAGTTTCTCCAACGTAATGGAATCCCGTTGCGCCACAACCGTCTTATATTTTTCCGAATTCTCAACGCACGATACCGTCAAAAAAACAAGCGCAGCAAACAGTACGCATAAATTGATTGCTTTCATTCTATTGGAGTTAAAAGATTAATGACATAAATAGAGCCGCCAAACAATACCAAAGGTATTAACAATGCCACCAAGACATAGTTCAGTAAATGTACGCAATTAAAATGCAAAAAGCCCACCTCTCGGTGGGCCTTTCTCATAGTTGTAAAGTATAAACTCCTTATTCTTAAGAAAGGATCAGCAGCAGATTGCTGCGCGCAATTCTTCTCCCGCCCTATGCAGTGCTTCTTGCAGTTTCATACACTGCTTTTCAGAAGCAAACGCATGGCCGCTTTTATATTGGCGCAATAACGACGGATTTATCCCTGCCCGTTTTGCCACCATTGAAACGTTTAGAATATCAAAATAATCAAAAATAGAAGCAATGTCATACTTGTAAATGAATGTTGGATTAACCAACTCCTTGGGTGTTTCTTCTCCGGTTTCTTTATAAGCTTCAATCATTTCATTGAGAGCGTTAAACATGTCGCTCTTTGCGTCCTCCACCGTTTTCCCGGCTCCATACAGGCCGTGATTCTTCATTCCATCAACGTAGATGCTAAACATCCCGTCTTTTCCTTTCTCAATAATTGCTTTAAATTTCATGTTCTTGTTAATGTTGCGGTTTTTCGTGTAAAGTAGCAGGCCTTTTTACAGACCTGCTTTCTTTTCCATACTCTTTAGTGTACCTTTCGGAATCTCTTGGCCACCATGCCTTGATACTGGAAATATCTGCCCTGTAATTGGGCTACGATAAATGTCATGGTTTGCACCATTTCGTATCAATACGCATCCGATCGCCTCAATCCTTCGTTTGAATTCGGATACTTTCATACGTCAAAGAGCTTTACTTTACCCCGCAAATATATAACATATTTGTTATATGTGTACTTTTTCATAAACACTTTGTTTGTGTTTTTAAACATATTTATACACCCTATACTCCACACTCAAACCCCACCCCATCCCGCAACCGGACAACACGAGCCACATCACCGAACCACTTCTCATAAGCCTCGGACGCATCGGTATGTATAGGAATGATGCCGCGCGTGGGTTTGACGGTTTCAATCACCGCCCGCAAGGTGTTCACATCGGCGTGCCCACTGGTGTGCAGGTGCACGATGGGATACGGCTGCAGGAACGCGTGGAGCGATTCGTTGAACGCAGGCTTCCTGCTGTCCAGATAACCGTCCCACTGGAAATAATAGCAGGCAAATCCGAACGAAGCAGCATATTCGGCCAACAGTGACTCAAAGGCGTCCGTTGCACGAATCAGCATGCAGAACCCGTGCTGCTCCAAATAAGGTTTCAACCGCCCCCGAAACGCAAGCGACTCCCGGCCCCTTCAAAACCGGCAAAGTGTTCTTTAAATTTTTCTAATCCTTTTACCATTTCATTTCTTCTATCATTATTTCCAACTCTTTTTCAATTCGGGCATCCGGGTTGTCTTTCATGGATAAATACAACGATAGTTTATCAACCACATCATGATTTAACAAATAAGGCATGGTGGTTGGATATTTCCAAAGCTCAATTGTATTCAACCCTTCTACCTCATTAAATGAATACGCGGATGGTTTGAAAAGTTTTTCCCAGATTGCCAACGTATTATGTTGCTCAGAATTCAAATGTGAATAGTGCGACAATGCATTTACTCCACTGATACTGAAATTACCTTCCGGTATGGAATCGCAAAACAAAACCCTCTTCACAGGTGAAGATAAATAGCGTAGCGCTTTCGCCCAAAGTTCCTGTTTATTTCCATCAAATCGTATATGCTTAATGCCTGTGTTGTTTTGAATTTCTGAACGACACAATGTACACTCTTCAAGATTGGCAACAGCACGCGCCAAGGCAAGATAGTTATAAGGCATGATTTGCTCCAAATCCTTAATTGTATATCCCTCATTTCGTTTTTCAGACAGCAAATGGTATAGTAAAAGGTATTGTGCTGCCGGAGTTAACGTTGCAGAACGCTTGTTCTCTTTTTTAGCCTGGACATTTACAATCAAAGTAGGCAAGAAGGCATACTTATCGGAAATAATAAAGTAAACACTTTGGTTTATCAGGCGTACTCGTTCGTAGTAAGTCAACGAATCTAAAAGGACAACGACAGGCATACCTACCAAATTTTCTATTTGTTTGGTAATCCTTTTATAGTTCAATGGGGTTAAAGATTCCTGTTTATTTTTGGCCTGAATGGCACACAACAACTGATTATTGAATTCCAAACGATAGAAAGAAAACCTCAGAAACAGATCAGCATTAATTCCTCGTAACGCGTCACGCTGCAGTGGAATCAATGCTACTTGAATGCCCAAAATTGAAATTACAATGCTCATAATCAAGTATTATCAATATATATTGCTCTATTATCATATTAGATGATAATGGTGCAAATAGAATAACAATGTTTGGCTTTTCAAATTCTCAATACAGCTAATTTGAAAGATCCAACATAAACTATCATCATCGCTTGTGTTGAAAAGGGTTCCATCTATCAAAAAGGGATGGCATCCTTTTTAGGGAGATGGAACCCCTTTTTTCTTTTTAACCAACGATGCCCCGGTTTCAACGACCACCAGGATGGAAAGTACAATCAAAATAATCGAGATATAGGGAATGGACGGGTGCCCTTTACCCAACACCCAACCGGTATACACATCACGCGTCAATGCCCAGTTGGCCATGACAAACATGATTACGGCAGGTATGAAGGTTGACAGCCACACCAACGAGCCCTTTCTGGTATTAATCAGCCAAATGGTTATACCCACCAGAGCCAACCCGGCCAGCAATTGATTGGAAGCACCGAAGGTGCCCCAGAAAATCCTCCAGGCAGGCACCGGATTACCAAGCGCATCCGTCATGGTCTGGAAAATAAAGAAAACAGGCACAACCGTAGTCAGCGCCGTGCCTAACAACTTCCCTTTCCAATTCTTTAGCCCTGTCAATTCTTCAATGATATAGCGTCCAAGCCGTGTTGAAACATCCAGGGTGTCATACACAAAGGTCGTAAAGGCCATCAATCCGAACGTGATGCCAAAGGCCGGCGAGATACCCACCAATCCCATAAATTTCCCTATCCCCGAGGCGTAAATGAAGTTGGGCGACTTCGAAAGCATCTCGGAATCTTTTGCCAGAATCATCACACAGGCCAACGACACCACAGCCACCATTGCCTCGAGCAGCATGGTGCCATAACCGATGGGCTTGGCGTCCGATTCCTTCTTAAGTTGCTTGGAGGTGGTACCGGAAGAAACCAGGGCATGAAACCCGGAGACAGCCCCACAGGAAACGGTAATGAACAAAACCGGAAACATGGGCGTCCAGAACGAACTACCCGCCGGAGCACCGGCCCCAAGATTCACAAAGGCAGGGAATTGGATATCATAGCCACCGAAGGCAATGCCAATGGCTGCAAACATCAACGAAGCATAAAGGAAAACACCGCCCAATGCCCCTCGCGGCTGAAGCAGCGCCCACATGGGAACCACGGAAGCAATCAGGCAATAAAGCAAAATAAGAAGGCACCACACTTTTTGCGACAGGATGACATCGGCTATCGGAAGATTGACCGGCATAAATTGCCCGCCCCAAATGCACAGCCCAACCAAGGGAAGAAACAGCAACAACGCCAAGCTTTCCTTCAATCGAGTAAACTTGATCAACAATCCCATCATGACTGGCAAAATGAGGTACATGATGGAAGAAGAAGCAATGGCGCCACCGGTTACGGATTTTCCGTTTTCCAGATTGACCATCCCAACAAAGGAACTGGCCGTTATATCGGTAAACGCTACGATGATATACACCAGCGCTATCCAAATAAACAACATAAACAAAATCCAGGCCCTTTTGGACACATTGACTTTGATGACTTCCGTAATGGAACGCGCCTTATGCCTGATAGAAGCCACCAGCGAGCCCATATCGTGGATACCGCCAATAAAGATGGAACCCAGAAGCACCCAAATCAGCGCAGGCCCCCAACCAAACATAACCCCCGCAATGATGGGGCCGTTAATGGGACCGGCCGCTGCAATGGCCGAAAAATGCTGGCCCAATAGCATGCCTTTTTTAGCAGGCACAAAGTCGACACCGTCATTGTGTTCGACAGCCGGTGTTACCTTGGTGTTGTCAAGTTTAAATACTTTCTTACTCAGGAAAGCACCATACGTCTTGTAGGCAATTAACAGAATGATACACGACCCAATCACTACATACAGTACATTCATACGTAGTCCTCCCAGTTTTTTACAAATCTGACTTCTTTTTAGAGTAAAAGGCATCAAGCTTTTGTTGATAGTAGCGGTTCACTTTCTCCCATTCATAGTAGCGCGCGAACACCTTCCCCTTTGCATCACGATAGGACTCGACAGGAAGTTCAGCCTCAATTTCGTTCAACAGCGCCTTTACCAATACCGGACCCTGCTTGTTCTTGTAGAAAACCAATTGCAAGTTGCTGCCCATGTGGACAATGTCGTACGCCACCCATTTGTCAGCAATTTTTTCAAAATCAGCTACCGACCATTCACAGTCGTTGATTTCCATCAAACACAATAGGGGAAACAAAGCCGTGTCGTGTCCATACCTGAGGTTGGCATTGGTGGAACCGTCTTTCAATGCGGAATTGGCTTTATCCAGAATATCCTGAAGAAGGGAAGCGTGGCCGTAGGGGACAATGTTGCCGGTAAGGGGTGAAAAGGCGGAAACCGAATACCAATACACGTTGTTTTGGGTGAAGTTGTCGTACCATTCTTCGTACGTGAAAACATCATCTAGATTGAAACCCAAATCATGGCTCTGCATGTTGGCTGCCACTTCGTAAATCTGGTTGTATAGCGAAGCGGAACGGTTCGTAACGGGAACGGAAGCAGGCGCAGAAGCAGCTCCTGCCTGAGGAACCCGGGCAGATCCGGGTGGCTGCATCTGATAGCGTGTGATAAAGGTTGTATCGGTGAACAGCGCGGCCATCAGGCGTTCGGGATGCGTGCGGCTGGCGTTAAACTGAGCAACCGCCGCATTCCTTTCTTTGCTGTTCTTTGAAGCATTGATGAACCGGTCTTCCGTATTCATGTAGTAAACGTCATAGCCACTGTCATCGTAGTCAATCGTCATTTTTGGCAGCAAACGGGCAAACTCCATCAATGCCGATGTCATACTGGCCATCACCCGGTGCGACGTGGTAGAACGGGCTGTGATGGTGGCCTTACTGTTGAAGATGGTAGGAAAGTTCTTCACCATACGGTAGGCAATGTCGCGGTGTTGCCGTTTGCCCTTAGCCGTCAAATCACCCAAGCGTCCACTGGCATCATTTTTCATTTTCTCCAGACGGCTCAACACCGTCTTGCCGAATGCAGTGAGCACGCCTTTGTCATTGGCCTCTTTCAGCGTGTTATAAGGACCCTCATACTGTGGAGCATTCAGCAGGTAGCGCGAACCGTGTCTGCCATAGGAACTCATGTAAAACGGCGTATACCCTTTTGGCGCAGCGGAATAAGTCGTTTTTGGAACGATGTATTCCTTCATACTCCCACCGAACAAATACAGATTGTCAGCGGTAATTTTATCTTTGGATACAACCTCAGCAAATAAACTAAGGGAAAAACAAACAAGCAAGCAGGCGGAAATCAACGTTTTTTTCATGGCAGAAACAGGGGAATGGGGTGGTTCGTAAAACAGTCTTCAAAAGAATGAACTGCGAATATAGAAAAAAAGGCCTTATTCTTGGGCAAATCGTTATAAAACGTATATTTGTTCAACGATGTTCAACCTTGACAACCATGCATAAACACCTTTCCACATGGCTTTCGTTGTTGCGGATTCCCCGCCCTTTTATCCTTCCTCTGATTGTTTTCGGGGGCTTGATAACGGGTTTGGGTTTGTACACCTTATACATGTCTAAGGCTCATTCCTACTTGTTTGATGACCCGTCAGCCTGCGTGAATTGCCATGTGATGACCCCTTACTATCAAACCTGGTTTCACAATTCGCACGCAAAGGCAACCAACTGCAACGACTGCCACGTCCCGCACAACAATGTGTTCAATAAATACTTTTTCAAGGCCAAGGATGGATTGTACCATTCAGCTGTCTTTACGTTGAGGGCCGAACCCATGGCCATACGCGCCAAGGAGGCCAGTTCTTCCGTCATTATGGACAATTGCATCCGCTGCCACCTGGCGTTGAACACGGAAGTGGGCACCGGTATGATCCGGTTTACGGAAACCTTGGAAGGCAAGGGGAAAGCGTGCTGGGATTGCCACCCCAACGTGGCCCACGGCAAACAGAGCAACATAGCGTCCACCCCCAACGCCATCGTCACGCCATTACCGGAGTCGCCTGTCCCCGATTGGTTGAAACATTTAATACCATAGCATCATGTTGACAAAACTATCCGAATTTATTCAACGCAGGCCAGTCTGGGGCTGGCTGCTTTTTGCCGGTATTGTGGTCGTCGTATTCCTGGTAGGTCTCCTGGCTGCCTCCATCACAGAGCGCAGGGCTGAGATAGCCAGTGTGTTCAACAACCGCAAGGTGGAAATCAAGGAACATGAGACCAACAACGATGTGTGGGGCGTCAATTACCCCAGGGAATACCAGACCTGGAAGAAAACAGCCGACATGGATTTTGCCAGCAAGCACATGGGCAACAAGGTAGACGATGTATTGGAAGACAGGCCGGCCATGGTGGTGTTATGGGCCGGGTACGCCTTTGCTATGGATTACAAAGCGCCGAGGGGACACCGTCATGCCATCGATGATGTCCGACAGACGTTGCGCACCGGTTCACCCATGAAACTGGATGAAAACACACAACCCGGCACATGCTGGTCCTGCAAGGGGCCTGATGTTCCTCGATTGATGCACGAAAAAGGCATTGAGGCGTTCTACGGAGCCAAATGGTCCGAGTGGGGGCCTGAGATGGGAAATCCGGTAGGGTGTGCCGATTGCCACGACGCCAAAACCATGGGGTTGACCATAACCAGACCGGCTTTGATTGAAGCGTTTGAGCGTCAGGGTCTATCCGTCAATGATGCCACGGCGCAGGAGATGCGTTCGTTGGCCTGTGCCCAATGCCATGTGGAGTATTATTTTAAGGGTGATGGCAAGTACCTGACCTTTCCTTGGGACGAGGGCATGACTATGGAAGCCATAGAAGCGTATTACGACAAGGTGGGGCATGTGGATTGGGTGCACAGCTTGAGCAAGGCGCCCATGTTGAAAGCCCAACACCCCGATTACGAGCTGTTCAAAATGGGGCCTCACGCGCAACGGGGGCTTTCCTGCGCCGATTGCCACATGCCCTATAAAACGGACGGGGGCATCAAGTTCAGCGACCATCAGGTGGTGAGCCCCTTGAAGAACATCGCCGGTACCTGCCAGACCTGTCACAACGAATCGGAAGAGAAACTCAAGGGTTTTGTATACGAATACCAGGATAAAGCCTTGGAAATCAGGAATCGATTGGAAGCCGAACTGGTCAAAGCCCACATCATGGCCAAGACCGCCTGGGACAACGGTGCCGCCGATAAACAGATGAGCCAGGCCCTCCACTTGGTCAGACAGGCCCAATGGCGGTGGGATTTCACCGTGGCCAGCCATGGCAGCACGTTTCACGCTCCGGTTGAAGCGATGCGTATCTTATCACACGGGTTGGACAAAGCTATGCAAGCTCAGTTGGCCCTCCAAACAATCTTGTACGACCTGGGGGTAAAAGAGGCTGTCGTCTTACCCGACCTTTCCACCAAAGCAAAGGCTCAGTCGTACATCGGGTTGGACATGCCGGCACTTGAACAGCGCAAGGCGGTATTTAATAAACAGGTGGTGCCAGCTTGGATCAAGGCGGCCGAGCAACGTCATGCAACCGCATTGTAAATGAAAGAAACAGCGATGAAGCACGACAGCCCTCTGTGGTCGTATATTTCCGGTTACAAGGGTTCCTTTTCCGTGGTCGGCGCCGTTCTTCTGGCCGGCTGGTTGTTGCAATTCACCGTTGGGAGTGTCCCCGTGGAAATGCTACGTTTTCCCGTCAATGCCATCGTAGTGGGGCTCATGGTGCTGCTCTGTTTGTTGCTGGTGATAAGACGGGGTCATCGTTGTTTTGCCTGGTTATCCGGCTTACCCCTTAGCATCGCGTGCTTGAGTGGCATGACTCTACTCGCCATCATACTGGGCCTGGTGCCTCAGCTGCCTGTCGGCTATGAAGGGGCCTCCGTTTTGGGTGTTGACAGCTTGCTCAGGTCTTGGCCATTTGTGCTGCTCTACCTGTTGTTAACCCTCAACCTGACGGCAGTGCTGGTGAGGCGCTTCAACTCGTTCAGGTGGGCTTCTTATGCCTTCTACCTTAACCATTTGGGATTATGGCTGATGCTGGTTGCTGCCGGTTTCGGAGCAGCCGACAAACAACGGTACATCATGCCGGTGATGGAAGGAACCACCGAGTGGCGTGTGTATGACACCCATGATGAACTGATTGAATTGCCCCTGGCCATCAAGCTGATTGATTTCAGGATGGAAACGTATCCGGCACGGTTGGGTTTTCCACCAGAGCCCAAGCTTTTTGAGTCGGAAGTGGTGGTGTACACCCGTGACGAACAACGCCTGGAACGTACGGTTCGTGTCAACGCCCCCATCAGGCTGGGTGCATGGATGATTTACCAATATGGCTACGAGGCCGATAAAGGCAAGGATGCTACCTGGAGTAGCTTTGAACTCATGTACGACCGATGGGCCCCCGGCACCTACCTCGGACTGGTCTTGTTTGTATTGGGATCGCTGTGCCTGTTGTGGCAAGGAAGTAAAACCGCTAAATCACGTAGGCATGAATCCGTGGAATGAATTCGTACACCTGGCGCTACCCACCATGGTATGTTGGTTGGCAGCCATACCCGCGCTGTACCTCTTCAAGCGGCGCTGGCCCGGATTGATGCTGGCCGTTGTCGGTTTACTGGTCTATGCAGGCTTTATAGCCTGGATGTGGGTTTCACTGGAACGTCCACCCATGCGTACCATGGGGGAAACGCGCTTGTGGTACAGTTTGTTTTTATCGGGTATAGGATTGATACTCTACCTGAAATGGTCGTACAAATGGCTGTTTGCCTTCAGTCAAGTGTTGGCGGTGGTATTCGTGGTCATCAACCTATTGAATCCTGAAATCCACTCCAAGGCCTTGATGCCGGCGTTGCAAAGCGTGTGGTTCATCCCTCATGTGACCACCTACATGCTGTCGTACGCCATGTTGAGCGCGGCTTTCCTGTCAGCCATCCTCCTGTTAATCAAAAGCAGGGCGGGTGCCGAAAATGGCCGGTCCGGGGCTGTCCATAACAGGATTGGCACCGAAAAAAACAAGCTCGCTGCCGACTTACAGCCCTTGCAAGACCTGACCGACAACCTGGTTTACGTGGGTCTGGGCTTGTTTCTGATTGGCTTGCTCATAGGGGCGCTTTGGGCCAAAGAGGCCTGGGGCGATTTCTGGAGCTGGGACCCGAAGGAAACCTGGGCCTTTATCACAGCAGCCATCTATCTCATCTACGTACACCTAAGGCTCAAACAACCACGCATGAGCCGCCTGGCCTTGTGCTTACTCGTACTGGCCTTCCTGTGCCTGATGATCACCTGGAAAGGCGTGGGTTACCTGCCTTCCGCCGGTGGCAGCGTGCATGTGTATGGATAAGAGGCAAACCCTACTCCAGGATGTTCAATCCATTATCTACCGAAAACACAGTGTTGTTACTTTCATTCGATTTATATATAAATAAAATGATTTATACATTTGACATGCATTACCTGGAGTTCAAATTTGATGCATGAATAATTTTTTTCCTTAATGAGGGCATATGACTGGTTTGACCTATGCGCTATCTTTAATCTGATCATGAAAAAAGTAGAACCATTTTTCCGTCTACTTTCCATATCCGTATTTACGGCTCTTTTTGTTGCAGCATGCGACAAAACCGAAGATCCGGGTGGGAATCCATACGACAACCCATTGCCTACGGCCAATTTGGAGAAATGGGACATCATTTATGGACAGGAGTATCCCGAAGAATTATGGAATTACTGTATGGTTGAGGGTAATCTCATCGGATTTCCAAAATCGGAACAGTTCGATTATTCCGATTGGGAGCATACAACGTCGTATTTGCTTATCTTCAACTACCGGTCGTTCGACAGCCAAACGGATACGTATGTAAAAATGAAGCAGTGCGAAAGGCTTCATCTCTTTTCAAAGGGCGATAAAAAAATTGGCCTGTCTAGACTCAGTCGCAGGGCGCATGCAGTATCAAGCATATCAGAAAGCTTATTTAATGTGCCGGATGACTACAAAAATATATTTGTCACTTCTGATGGATATTATTATTGTACAGAAAAGATGGATATGTACGATTGGAGTCTGTTCGACAAAGAAGCTTTCCGTTTTGACACGTCGTATGATTATTTCTGGATGTATGTACATGACACGCCTGAACCGGATACATGTCAAATGCTGATGGCCGATACAAACTGCATAAGCATACCTGCAGATTATTATGAAATGGGCTCTTCAGAATGGCCTCGTTACACGATAAGCTCACCATTCAATAGCGATTTGGTCATGTCGGGAAGCGATGCGTCGTGGTGCTGGTTTTACGTCCAGCATTTAGCGTATGACAAACCCCTTTTTGATTATAGTAGTACTCCTAATATCAAGCACAACACGTTCATTATTCTTGCTCAACCCAACATGACCGGCAAAGAACGCAAGGGCAAACTGACCTTTCATGTGGAAGGCCATCCTGAGCATACCATAACGCTTGATGTCAAGCAACCAGCGGTTCAAAGTGGTGGCGGAAGTGGTGGGGAAGATAATGATGATCAAAACGAAAAAACCTTCAAGGTGTATCCCATTGTTACTGTTCAAAGGCCAAACTGCAATAAGGAATCGATGACGACAAGCAGTTTTATCAGGTTGTACGAAAGTTATGAAACAGATGGTATTACGGTACACTATAAAAACGGCATTTTTTCCACCACGATTGCAGGCGACTACTTCCGGCTAAGGATAGGCACACAGACCATCAAGGTGCATGATGATGAATGTTTGGGTCATCCATACATATCAAATGGCAAGATCCTCTACTACACCTATCACAATTTTATCATCAAGATGACTTTCACCATCACGGGTAAAGAGTAATGGTTTTGGAAGGTTATCCACCAACCATCCCAATATGATTACCATGGTAGTGAGAAACAAAAAGGTGTTCACCGAATGCTTACGTTTGTCCGAATTTGCAACAGTTCAACTATTGCTATGCCGGAAATATCGACATCATTGGATTTCTGTTTTACCTGTTTCTTATACGATGTCAATTCAGCCTCAGTAATCCGATAGAACCGTTTGATTTCTTCAACCTCGTCTTCATTACCTCTTTCCAAGACACGTTTCACAACCGCATTTTTAGTTGCACCCCAGTTGATACGGTCAACATCCATGTCCCAGAAAAGAATGCTGCGAATGTTGGGTTTACCGGGAAATTGCTCAGCAAGTTCCTTTTCTTTTATTGACTTAATTTCATGGAATGCCTGAAGAATAAGCAGAAAACCTTCCTCGTACCCCAATGCTTCTTCAATGGCCACAGCCTGTCTGGTTGTCAGATTCCGCTTGCTGGACAGAATGGCATTGATGGTTTGATAAGGTATATTCGTCCGTTCAGCCAGAGCACGCTGGGACAAACCCCTCTTCTTCAAGTCACGCTCCATCAATTTTCCCGGATGCACCCCCTTCAACAAGTCAATACGTTTGTCCATAGTAAAAAAGCCTTTTTGCAAAGATACACAAAAAGTAAACAGATTTGTTTATTTTTCCCGGATATTATTATCTTTAATTATGGCATATTCGCCATAATAAGACTCACCATATATTCTGAACCGTCGCATATTTTGCGACAGTTGAATATCTTTAAAATCTCAACATTTTATGACGATTATCCATGACATATCGACAACTGTCCTATTTTTTCAATTACTCACTTTTCACTCCTTGCTTTTTCAAGAGCTTCAATAAAGATATGCATGTTTGTTGAGGGATTCATACAGAAGGCAAGGTGTTTTGACCTAGCGCATGCTTCTTTACATTTCTCTCGTAACTTAATTTGTAGTGATTCATCTAATACACCTTTCTTGTAATTGACATGATTGCGATTACCAAGTTGTCTGATGCATTCATCTTCGCTGATATGAGTCACTTGGTTTTTATAATGCAAGAGAAACCAAAGCTCTATTGCCGGGTTTGAGGCAATGAGAGTGACTCCTGAAATATGACTAACTCTTTCATACACATCGGGAACATCAGCATCATACATCAAGAAATCTCTATCTTTTTCATGTTGAGGTTTTCCCTTTTTGAACGAATGAATAAAACGGGAGCTAATAGAAGAACCGGCAATCTTTGATACAATTTCAACGGGCAATCGGTATTCAGTCCGTAAAAAATGGATATAAGCCTCTTCCGTCTCACCTTCGCAAAAAACCCAATAATGCGGGTTTATACGTTTTCCTTTCGGTGCCCTTCTTTTACTGCTCATTCAACAATCGTTTAAGTTGAAAGACAGAATCATTAACTATTGGAACAGCATCGAAACGACCCTGTAGATAGGCTTTTTCCAAGTCCATGGTGTCGCGAAAATCGCTGTAATCAAACAACGAATACAACTCCGTACTGCCATCATTTTTTTTATTGGCAAAGTAAATCTGATCTTTACGGAACTTCCTCAGGTCAAGGAATCTAGTGTTATGAGTTGTACATACTATCTGTGCCTTTTCACCTGCTCTAAATAGGTTGAAAATATATTCAACAATTTTCGGGTGTAGGCTTTCTTCTATTTCGTCGATAAGTATTATTTTGTTATTTTTTATCACATCAAGCAATGTGAGCATAATAAAAAACAATTTGATGGTTCCCTGCGATTCTTCAGTAAGAAAATCGAAGGCTACACCTGGTTGGTTCTTGTGATAGGTATGAATCTGTAAATGGTCTTGAACCACATCTTCTACCTTCATTGTCATGTTTGCCAAGTCTGCCTGGAAGTTTTTCCCCGGTAGCTTCAGCACTTTTATTTTTACATCTTCAATATCACTGTCTGCAATTTTAAGTGCTTCAATTAATTGACTTTTATTCTGTTTGCTGATAT
>CAYPLF010000031.1:0-27782 GCA_964411555.1 uncultured Bacteroidales bacterium
CTGGGAGCCTTGTTTTCCGTTGGTCAGGTCTCAGCTGTTGGATCACTCCTCATCACGGTCATCAGTTTAATGAGCGGAGCCTGGATGGATTTAAAAATGGTGGGCGGCGTGTTTGAACAGATAGGGTACGCCATGCCCTTTGCGCATGCCATCGATGCGGCAAGAGCCGTTTTGAAGGGTGGCAGTCTGAGTGCCGAATCCAACTCGCTGCTTTTATTGGGGGGTTATGCGCTGACAAGCACGGTACTGGCTGTCATTGCCTTCCGAAGAACCATGCGGAAACAGTAATGCAACAAAACCGCGTTAGATTTCAAATCTAGTATAAAACCTTCAGCCTGAAGTAAGGTTTGCTTGCAATGAATATCAACCGAGGGTGCCCAATTCAATGACATCGAGGTTTTCCACCTTTCCCTCGTTGATGTCGAAACAGACCAGTGTACGCACCAGCTGAAAGCCCTGAAGACCTGCCGCACCGGGATTGATGTGTAGCAAGTTGCGCGTTTTGTCGTTCACCACCTTTAGGATGTGCGAATGGCCGCACACGAAGAGACTGGGCCTGTATTCGTTCAATTCACGGATGATTTCAGGGGCGTATCTGCCCGGATAACCACCAATGTGGGTAAGCAGCACGCGCATGCCTCCACATTCAAAACACTGGAACCGGGGAAAGCGCAGGCGTATGGGATACCCGTCGCAGTTGCCGTAAACAGCCCGGAGAGGCTTGACGGCCTCCAGAGCATTGGCCACCACTTCGGAACCAATGTCGCCCGCGTGCCAGATTTCATCGCAGTCCTTGAAATACTGTTCAAACCGGTCGTCCCAGCAAGCGTGTGTGTCCGAAAGCAATCCTATGCGCATAGACCCATGATTTACGCCCAAAGGTAGCGAACCAACCGGATATTTTTTATCTTTGGGCACGAAAACGTGCAAACGGTAAAGCCCATTGCCATGAAACTACTCCTTGTTGCTCTGCTCTACCTACTCGGTCCTGTAATTATCATTACCCTTTTCCAACGCGTCGGAATCGCGCGAAAAGCGGGCACCATCCTGCTTTCCTATGCCCTTGGATTGATTTTGTCCTTTAGTGGCCTGATGGATTTCAGCTATCAGGAAAAAATGGACATGACTGCCATCCAGGATTGGATCATGAACATCGCTGTTCCCCTGGCCATACCGTTGATGCTGTTTTCTTCCGATTTCAAGCTATGGAGTCGGTCCATGAAAAAAACGTTTGCCGCGCTGTTGGGTGGCGTCATTTCTGTTTTAGTCGCTGTTGTGGCTGGTTTTCTTCTCTTCCACGACAAGAACCTGTCTGAATTGTGGAAGGTAAGCGGTATGATGGTGGGCATGTACACGGGAGGCACCATGAACTTTGCCGCCATCGGGCGCATTCTGGAGGTTGACTCCACGGTATTTACCCTGGTCAGCGCCTTTGAGATGGTCTTATCCTTCTTGTTCCTTATGTTCATTATCAGCGGAGGCTACCGGTTATTCAGGAAGCTATTGCCCTTCCACGACGAAGCGACCACACTGGAAGCGTCCGACATGGTCTATAATGTGGAACAATACGATGGCATGTTCAAGCGCAAAACGGTAGGCAAAACCGGGTTGGGTTTGCTGCTTTCCGTACTGTTGCTGGTCATTGGTGCCGGTGTTTCATTGATGTTGACCGGACGCCTCAACGAACTGGCCGTCATCTTTACCATTACCTCCCTGGCTATTGGGGCTTCCTTCATAACGAAAATCCGTACGCTACCCAAAACGTTTGAGCTGGGCATGTATTTCATCAACGTATTCAGTGTGGTCATTGCCTCGCAATTCGACCTGGCCAGCCTGAACAAGGGCAACCTGCTGATGCTGGCCTTTATCGGTTTTGTCATCGTGGTTGCCACCCTGGTCCATCTGTTGCTGTCGCGCCTGTTCAAGGTGGATGGCGATTTATTTACCGTGGCACACGTCGGCTTGTTGTACTCCCCACCCTTTGTGCCCCCCGTGGTGGCCGCCATGGGTAACCGCAAGGTGTTGATCAGCGGCATTGTCATAGGCCTGGCCGGTTATGCCATCGGCACGTATTTGGGAGTGGCCATCGCCTCCCTTTTCCGACTCATTTGATTTTCTGACATGAACCGTACACCCGAAACCCTCAGCCCCTATAACGACGACGAACAGAAACACCTGCAGGTGGAAAAGATGTTTGATGCCATCGCTCCCGATTACGATTTCATGAACCGGCTCATGTCGTTCCGCCAGGACATTCGCTGGAGGCGTACCTCGCTCAAGCGTCTGAAAGACTTAAACCCGGCCATCATTCTCGATGTAGCCACCGGTACCGGCGATTTTGCCATCGATGCCTGCAAGTACCTGACCCCTAAGGAGGTGGTCGGAATCGATTTGTCGGAGGAAATGATGCAGGTGGGACGGGAAAAAATCAAGGCTCTTGGTTTGGAAAAAACCATCCGCTTTGAACAACAGGATTGCCTGGCCTTAACCTTTCAAGACAAGACCTTCGACGCGTTGATTTCAGCCTTCGGGGTACGGAATTTCGAAAACATCCTGCAAGGCCTCACGGAAATGGCGCGGGTGCTGAAACCGGGCGGACAATTGCTGTTGCTGGAACTCTCCCGCCCTACCTGGTTCCCGGCCAACGTGCTGTTCAAGGTTTTCACAAACTGGTTAATGCCCCTGGCCGGAAAACTCTTCACCAAAGACGGCAAGGCCTACGAGTACCTGCCCGCTTCCATCCAGCTGGTTCCCCAAGGAAAGACCATGCTGGAACTGCTAAACCAGGCCGGTTTCACCGACACCCGCTGCACTACCTTCACCTTCGGCGCCTGCTCGCTGTACACCGGAACAAAACGGTAGAAGTCATTACTATTTCCGTTTTGCCGATTTGATTCATCCTAATTATGTGACTGTTTGTATTCCGCCTGCAGGGTACTCTTCACTGCAAAGTTCATTGGGTTAACGGTTGGAGCCTCGGTATATCCAGTCGTTTTCCATGTACAGCGCCTTGGTAAAACACTCAAGCAGATTATCCAGATAGACGGATTGCCAATGAACATGGTTGAATTGTTGATCTTTCGGTCTGTCGTATCTTTCTTTATTATTTATACGTAGTGGAGGTGCATAATAAGGGTATTCGATAAGTCTGTAGTTCCCCTTTGAGCAGATCATGATAGCATACATACTACCACCTCCTAACACAGGTTCAGTCAGTTCGTCCGGTTCGGGCAAAGCTAGACTATCAATTGTTGACCCTTGTACCAACCGATCGATGTCAATCGCTTTTAGAAAGGCCTCCATGTTGCTTTCATCCATTGTTTTCACTGTAACCACTTCCTTTGCTGTATAGGAGGTTCCTTCAGGTGGTTCCAATGTGATCTTCCTATGTTTGGCGCTCCATTTGTCCTTTTCTTTTAGCAGAATATAATCATCTATACCTTCTCTGACACTGGAAGGCATATGCCTGATTTGTACATAAAAATCGTCGTTGAGATGTGTTTTAAGCACCGTATCACGTACACGGACAACCTCAAGATAAGTTCCCAAACCGCCATGAATACCTGGAAGATATTGTGAATACGCAGAAAATGCATAAAGCAGAAAAACCGTCATTATGCAAATAACGTTTCGTTTCATACGTTCAGCTTTTGGGATGCATCTTTATTACTGGTAAATTTAAAACAGAATTAACTTATTCAGACCATACTTCGTAATAAATATTGTTAATAAAGAGCTAACATGGATAGTTTTGCGTTTTCATGCTTTTTCGCTTTCTTTGCAGTTGATTTCGAGCGGTAGTGATTACCGCTGATTCTGACCCAAAAAACTTAACCATACATGCAGACAGACATCCACAAAGTCCTGGTCTTAGGCTCAGGTGCGCTCAAAATTGGACAAGCGGGCGAATTTGACTACTCCGGTTCCCAGGCATTGAAAGCCTTGCGCGAAGAAGGCATCCGCTCCGTACTCATCAACCCCAACATCGCAACCATCCAGACCTCTGAAGGCATAGCCGATACGGTGTATTTCCTACCCATCACCCCGTATTTTGTGGAAGAAGTCATCAAAAAAGAGAAGCCAGACGGCATCCTGTTGGCTTTTGGCGGTCAAACAGCCCTAAACTGCGGGACCGAGCTCTACCTAAGCGGCGTGTTGAAGAAATACGGCGTACAGGTATTGGGTACCTCGGTGGAAGCCATCATGTACACCGAAGACCGCGACTTGTTCGTTAAGAAGCTGGCTGAAGCCGACATCAAGACCCCGAAAAGTCAGGCCGTCACCACCGTGGAAGACGCGGTCAAGGCAGCCAACACCATCGGTTTTCCCGTCATGGTACGCTCGGCCTACGTATTGGGCGGCATGGGCAGTGGCATCGTCGATAACTTAGAAGATTTCTTAAAACTGGCCGAAAACTCCCTCTCCTTCGCCCCCCAAATCCTGGTGGAAGAATCCCTCAAAGGGTGGAAGGAAATTGAGTTTGAAGTGATTCGCGACAAGAACGACCACTGCTTCACGGTGGCCAACATGGAAAACGTCGATCCATTGGGTATCCATACCGGCGAATCCATCGTGGTGGCTCCCACCTGCTCGCTCAACCAATACCAAATTGACCTGCTCGTTAACCTGTCCATCAAGTGCATCCGTCACCTGGGCATCGTGGGTGAGTGCAACATCCAATACGCGTTCAACGCTGAAACCAACGACTACCGTGTCATCGAAGTCAATGCGCGCCTGAGCCGTTCCTCTGCCCTGGCTTCCAAGGCCACAGGTTTTCCCTTGGCTTTTGTGGCCGCCAAACTGGCGTTGGGCTACGGACTGGACGAAATCGGCGAAATGGGTACGCCCAATTCTGCATACCTGGCTCCGCAACTCGACTACATCATCTGCAAGATTCCGCGCTGGGACTTGTCGAAATTCGTAGGGGTTTCCCGCGAAATCGGTTCCTCCATGAAATCGGTGGGTGAAATCATGTCCATCGGCAAATCGTTCGAGGAAATCATCCAGAAAGGCCTGCGCATGATTGGCCAGGGCATGCACGGCTTCGTAGGCAACGACGGCCTGGAATTCACCGACCTGGACACCGAACTGTCCAAACCCACCGACTTGCGTATGTTCGCCATAGCCGAAGCACTCGAGGCCGGCTACACCATAGACCGCATCTACGAGTTGACCAAGATTGACCCCTGGTTCATAGGCAAACTCAAAAATATTTACGATTACACCAAGGTACTGGGTCAATACAAGCGTATTGAAGACCTGCCCGCCGATGTTATCAAGGAAGCCAAGCGTTTGGGATTCTCCGATTTCCAGATTGCCCGTTTTGTGGAACGACCCGCCGGCAACATGGAAAAAGAACTGCTGCGCGTACGTGCCCACCGCAAGAAGCTGGGCATCCTGCCTTCAGTGAAGCGCATCAACACGGTAGCCTCGGAGAACCCCGACCTGACCAATTACCTCTACCTCACCTACGACGGTTCCGACCACGATGTTCCTTATTACAAGAACGAAAAATCGGTCATCGTACTGGGTTCGGGTGCTTACCGCATCGGCAGTTCCGTTGAATTCGACTGGTGTTCGGTGAACGCGGTGCAAACAGCCCGCAAGCTGGGTTACAAGTCCATCATGGTGAACTACAACCCGGAAACGGTCTCCACCGACTACGACATGTGCGACCGCCTCTACTTCGACGAGCTTTCCTTTGAACGGGTACTCGACGTGGTTGACCTGGAACAGGCCCGCGGCGTGATTGTTTCCATGGGCGGACAAATCCCCAACAACCTGGCCATCAAGCTACACCGCCAAGCTGTTCCCATTTTGGGAACGTCACCCCTTTCCATCGACAGGGCCGAGAACCGTCACAAGTTCTCCAGTATGCTCGACACCCTGGACATCGACCAACCCGAATGGAGGGAGTTGACCAGCATGGATGATATCCAATCGTTTGTCGAAACCGTGGGTTATCCGGTATTGGTGCGTCCTTCATACGTGCTTTCCGGTGCAGCCATGAACGTTTGTTATACGGACGAAGAGCTGGTAGAGTTTCTCGGAAAAGCCAAGAATGTTTCCAAGGAATTCCCCGTGGTTGTTTCGCGCTTCCTGCAAAACGCCAAGGAAATCGAATTTGATGCGGTTGCCCACAACGGCGAAGTGGTGGAATACGCCATCTCCGAACACATTGAATTTGCGGGTGTTCACTCGGGTGACGCCACCCTGGTCTTCCCCGTTCAAAAAATCTACTTTGAAACAGCCCGCCGCATCAAGAAAATCAGCCGCAAGATTGCGAAGGAACTCAACATCAGTGGCCCGTTCAACATCCAGTTCCTGGCCAAGAACAACGAGGTCAAGGTAATTGAATGTAACCTGAGGGCTTCGCGCAGCTTCCCCTTCGTTTCCAAGGTACTCAAGCGTAATTTGATTGAAACGGCCACCCGCATCATGTTGGATGCTCCCTACCAAAAGGCGGACGGTTCGGTCTTCGACATTGAGCACATCGGCGTCAAGGCTTCCCAGTTCTCCTTCTCCCGCCTCCACCTGGCTGACCCCGTATCCGGCGTAGACATGGCATCCACCGGTGAAGTGGGTTGCATAGGCGATGATTTCAACGAAGCGTTGTTGTCGGCCATGATTGCCACGGGATTCAACATTCCAAGCAAAGATAAGGGTGTGATGATTTCATCGGGTGCGGCCAAATCGAAGGTTGACTTGATTGACAGCGCCCGCTTGCTGCAGGAAAAAGGCTACAGCATCTATGCCACTTCAGGCACTTGTGCTTTCCTGGCTGAAAACGGGGTCACGGCCACTGAAGTTTCCTGGCCTGATGGTACCGGCAAGGGTGACAACATCATGGAACTGATTGCCAAGCACCGCTTCGACCTGATCATCAACATCCCGAAGAACTTGTCGAAACGGGAGCTAACCAATGGTTACAAAATTCGTCGTGCCGCCATTGACCACAACGTTCCGCTGATCACCAACTCGCGTCTGGCCAGTGCCTTCATCGAAGCCTTCTGCAACATGGCCGAAACCGACATCCAAATCAAGAGCTGGCAAGAATATTAAGCCGCTTTCCCTTTATTCAACTTCAGCCGTCTCGTTCATTGCAACAGGGCGGCTGAATTGTTTTCCGAAAATCAACCTGTTTCCGTTCCGCCGGCAGGGTATGGTCTGTCCCAGGCTTCGGTTCGGTGCGCGGAAAATTTAACCAGTGATGCTAAAATTTCAAAGCGTCGGTCGCTGGCGCTTCCTCCTCGGAAGATGAAATTTTTTCACGCATCACTACGGTTAATTTTCTATTCACGCCCCTCCAAGAAGCCTGGCACAGACCATACCCTCCCGG
Source organism: uncultured Bacteroidales bacterium (assembly GCA_964411555.1). Lineage (GTDB taxonomy): Bacteria > Bacteroidota > Bacteroidia > Bacteroidales > UBA1402 > UBA8389. The sequence continues at coordinate 7,340 of CAYPLF010000031.1, forward strand.
CTCCACTGCAACGCTCATTGGGCAAACATTGCAACCTCGTAAACATCAACTAAGAATAAAGTACAAACCTATTTAAGTATAAGACTTTATTTTAGTATAAGATAATTTGTAACTTTCCGCTGATTCAATCGTCCTCATAACAAGTATGGCAACAGAGCGTGATTACTTCATCCAACATATAATACCCTTGAAAAACAAACTTTTCAGGAAAGCATTGTATATGACGGAATCGATAGAAGATTCTCAGGACATTGTTCAGGATGTGATGATAGCTCTCTGGAATAAAAGAGCCCGATGGAATGAAATTAAAAACATGGAGGTTTACGCCATGGTGTTAACCAAAAACCAGGCACTTGACCGCATAAAAAACAAAGCAGGCAACAATGATTCTATTGATGAAAAAATTGAAACTCTAGTCAGTTGCAGGAACAACAACCCACTGGAATCAGTCATAAAAAATGAAGAAACATCTCTGGTTTGGAAAACAATCAACCAACTCCCAGACAATCAAAGAAAACTTGTTATACTTAGAGAAATAGACGAGCTCTCCTACCTGGAAATAGCAGAAATTATGCAAACTACAGAAGCCCAGGTAAAAATTAATCTCTTCAGAGCCAGACAAAAAATAAAAGAACGCTATTTAAAGATTGACAACTATGGATTATAAAGAAATAAGAAATTTAATAGAGCGTTATTGGCAGTGCGAAACCGATAAGGACGAAGAAAAAATAATTGCCGGTTACTATAAGCAACATTCGAATCTGCCTGAAGACCTTGAGAAATGGCGTGAGTGGTTTACAGGCCTGCAAGGTATTTCAGAAATGCCTGATGTTCAATTTGATAAAAAGATACTCGAGGTAATTGATGAAAAAAGAAAGAAAATTCCTTTTTTCAGGACAACAACATTTTACCGGATTTCTATGGCTGCATCTATAGCATTATTGGTCTTAATTGGATTAAAACAAGGATTTCCCACAGAGAAAAAAAATAGAGAACTGACTGATGAAGAAAAGGTAATAACAGTAAAAGCATTATTATTGCTTACCTCTTCAGAAATGAACAGAGCTCAAACCACGGCAAAAGATCAACTTAAAACCGCCAACATTATGAATGACATTTTAAACATATCATACTATGAATAAACTACTGATATTCATATTCCTTTTACTGCCTGTTGCCGTTCTCAGTCAAAATGTCGTGCCGAAAATAATTGAGCAAACAGGAGGAATGAGTGAAGGTGCCATGAACTTTAATATTTCCGGTAAAATGTTAAAAATGGCCATTGAGTCTGAACAAAGCAACATGAAAAAAGACAAAGAACTTCAGGCTTTTCTTACCAATGTAAAAAAGATGTCCGTGCTTATGAATCTACATCTGAATACAGATAGAAGAAATAAAATAAGAAAGATATTGCAACCGTACGGCGAATTGATGTCAGTAATAGAGAATGATGCAAAAATTGTCATGTACACCCTCGAAGAAAAAGGAGAAATTATAGAATTTGTCATGTGTGTCGAAGCAGACAATAATCTTACTGTTATGAATATAACCGGAAAAATAGACCTTGAACAATTATCAAAGCTTTCTCAGGGTGTAGACGTTAACGGCACAAATTACTTAAAAAATCTCGACAAGCTAAAAACCGGAAAATCAAACCTTAAAAAACAAAAATAGTCATGAAAAAACTTATCTACATCGCACTACTATTATTTACTGCGGCTTCTGTATATTCGGAGAATAAAACATTTGCAGACAAATATCTTGAATTACGCAAAAATAATAGTGAAGATAAAATACAAATTCATACTATCACTGGAAAGAAGTTTATTGAGAGCATAAAAGAATCAAAAATTCTAAGTGAGGTCTCCGGTAAAGATAAAAAACAAATTATGAGCCTTCTGAACAAGGTTGATAAAGTTACCATAATTGCCGATTCTGATAAACCGATAGGAAGTGACAGTGAAGGTGATGCATTAAAAAAACTCTTTAACGACCAGGAAGAACTTTTAGCCTTCGATATGGGCGGAGTTATGAACATAAAAATAGTCTCTGACGGTGGCAGTAAAATAAATGACTTTACACTATTCTTTGAGATAGGCAATCAAATGGATATGTTTGACGATTTATCCGGTGATGATGTTGAGAGCAACGACTCATCAAAAATATCATTTAACATTGACAACAAACCAATCGAACTAAAGGGAGAAAGCGTTTGTGCTGTTGTTAACATAACGTTTAAGAAACCTGTTTCTGAAGACGAAATCTTAGCGTATATTAAAAATACCAAATTTAATTTTTCCGAAAATACAAATACAGCTGGTGAAGAGTCTGCAACTACCGAAGAAAATGTTGCAAGTAATTATTCAGTTTTTTCAGATTATGTTTTAGTGGACACTGCTTCAGGTGTAGGTAAAAAAGGATTTTTCTCAATCAATCACAACGGTAAGGTTTTATTCTTTAAAGGTATAGAAGCCAGTATACTTGATAGCATAAACAAAGGAGCCAACCACTTTATGTATAAAATGGCAAATGGAACTACTCTTACATCTCCAACTGACGGCAGCAAATACAGTGGTGATATAGATATACCACCATTCGTTGAGTACAAAGGCAAGCAATATCCTGTTGTTTGCATTGATGTTAAAGCATTTAACAAAGCCGAAATTACATCTGTAACTATACCAGAAGGAGTATTATCCATAGAACGCCATGCATTTGAGGATTGCATTAATTTAAAAAACATTGTCATTCCAAACAGTGTAAAGACTATTTCAACGGCAGCTTTTCAGGGATGTAAAAATCTCGAAACCGTGAAACTTTCAAACAACCTACAATACCTATCCAGCTTTTCTTTTAACGGATGCGAATCGCTTACTTCTATCATTCAGCCTGAAAGTCTAAAAATGATAGGAGAATATGCTTTTGCTGTTTGCAATTTCAAAGAATTTCAATTTAAAAATGTCAGGGAAATAACTAACGGTGTTTTAAGCAATTGCAGGCAACTCGAGACACTGATAATACCGGCAAGTGTTGTTAGCATTCACAAGGATTGTCTCTATAATAATCCAGCACTTAAATCTATCATTATTGAGTCTGAAAACCCACCAATTATAGATAAGATATTTTTCTGGAACAAAGAAATGGTAAACGTAAAAGTGCCGTCCACATCAATTGACAAATACAAATCAGCTCCATTCTGGAAAGATATGAATGTAACTGCCATTAATTGATGGAAGGGGATTTGGGTGTTGGTTGCAGGGAATGAGCTGGGATGGGCAGGTTCGGGCGTAGTTGCGAAGACGGGCGTCAAGCAAACCGAGCTGGCTGTAGGCGTAAAAAAACCTCATCTTCGAGGAAGGAACGCAGTGACTGACGCTTTGAGGTTTTAGCCGGAAGCGCGAAGGGTTGTAGCCCATCGAGTCGGAGCCGAAGCTACCCGTCCCGGCGGAATGGTTGCAACCAATATCCAAATTTCTGTAACAAAAGGGAGCGTTGTTAAGCGCCAGGAAAAATTTAGGGAAGGAAGCTCTTGTCGAAGCTGAGCGGCAGCAAGTCGGAAGCAGATTCAACGATACAGATGGATTCTTCGCCATAAAGCAGCAGGCGGATCGGCGTTTCAAACCGGGTTTCGGTTTCCAGCAACACCTGCCGGCACGAACCGCACGGAGCAACCGGCGTAGGTGTATAGCCATCTATGGAAGTAGCCGCTATGGCCATGGTAGTTACAGGCAGGTCAGGCCAATTGGCGTTGGCATAAAAAAGAGCCACCCGTTCGGCACAAAGACCGGAAGGATACGCCGCATTTTCCTGGTTGTTTCCGGTGACTACCTGACCATTGTCCAACAACAAAGCAACCCCCACGCGAAACAAGGAATACGGAGCGTACGCCTTCAACGCCGTTTCTTTTGCCAGGTCAACCAGCATTTTTTCCGCCTCAGACAGTTCATGGATGGCACAAAAGTGTATCTTTGCGCTAATATCTTTTTCAACCATACGACAACGCTTTCTTGCAAAAATAGCATAAAATCACCACAAACACATGAAACTGCGGATATTGTTGACCCTACTGACGCTGGCCGGAATCGGCGCAGTTTCGGCCCAAAACCGACTCAAACCCTACGAAGAATACATAGCCCAATACGCCGACATAGCCAGGGAGCAACAAGATAAACACGGCGTACCCGCCAGCATCACCCTGGCACAAGGCCTGTTGGAATCAGGTGCCGGCAAAAGCGAACTGGCCAAAGCCTCCAACAACCACTTCGGCATCAAATGCCACAACAACTGGAAGGGCGAAACCTCGTATGCCTTCGATGACAATCAAAATTCATGTTTCCGCAAGTACGACAAGGTATCGGATTCGTACGATGACCATTCCCAGTTTTTGGTGAACGGTGCCCGCTACCGCTCTTTATTCGAACTCGACCTGAACGACTACAAAGGTTGGGCCAGAGGTTTGCAGAAAGCCGGTTACGCCACCGACCCACAATACGCCGACAAACTGATACGGGTCATCGAAACCTATGACCTGAACCAATACACCAAGGGAGCCGTCAAAAAAGCCAAGGAACCGAAAGAACCCAGCCGCAAGGAAAAAGAACGCGCCATCAAGAAAGCGCGGACAGCCAACGTAAGCGACCTGCCCGACTCCACCATCCTGAATTCGGCCGAACTGATCCAATTTGCCAAGGATTACCACGCCATGGAACGCGATGCTTCCTCGAACCGCATCAACCCGCTAACCACCCATCTGGTTGAATACGTGGGCACGACGCCCTGCATCACCATCAAGTATGGCGACAGCTTCAAATCAATCGGTGAGGAATTCGGTGTATCCGCCAATCGCCTGCGCAAAATCAACGACATGGACGCGAGCTACAAACTCTCACAAGGCGAACGCCTCTTCCTGGACAGCAAGACCAGCTGGTGGGAAGGTGAGAACCCCACCCACATTGTCAAAGCAGGCGAAACCATGCACAGCATTTCACAAACCTACGCCCTGAAATTGGATGCCCTTTACAAACTGAACGAAATGAAACGAGGCACTGCCATCAAGGTTGGCCAACGCATCAAATTGAGGAACCCCGACCAACTGTCCAACTTCATGCGTTCGGTGAACCAGATCATCAACACCCCCGATTCAACACAAACAGTTAACTAAAAACAGATTACAGATATGGAACTCGTTGGAAAAATTGTCAAACTGCTCCCCCTTCAAACCGGTCAAGGAAAAAATGGTACCTGGAAAAAACAGGAATACCTGCTCGAATACGGTGACCAATACCCCAAAACCGTTTGTTTCAACCTATGGGGCGACAAGGTGGACCAATTCGCACTGACCGAAGGTGAAACCGTCACCGTCTTCTTCGATGTGGAAAGCCGGGAATTCAACGGAAAATACTACACCGATGTCAAGGCCTGGCGGGTTGACAAGGGTGCCACACAGGGAGCTACCCAGGCAGGAAACAACCGTTCAGAGCAGCAACACGGAATACCCAGCGAGTTTGGCGCACCGGCTCCTGAATTCCTCAGCGGCGGTGAAAAAGATGACCTTCCCTTTTAAAAAACAACAAAACAAGGTATATTTGGCGCTCAGCACTCTCGTTCAACCTTAAACTTACCCATATGAAAGTAACACGCACCTTTGATCTATTGGACAACTACGTCGAACAGTATGCATCCCGGGAAGTGGTGTTGGCCGGAAAGGTCAATCACGAGTGGGTTTGCTACACCATACATGACTATGTTGAACGGGCCAACGCCATCAGTTACGCGTTGATGGCAAAAGGGGTCAAACCCGGTGACAACGTGGGCATCATCAGTTCCAACCGTCCCGAATGGAACTTCTTCGACATGGGTGTCATGCAAACAGGTGCGGTCAGCATCCCCATTTATCCCACGATCAGCGAATCCGATTACTTATACATTCTCAACCACGCTGAAATTGAATACCTGTTTATCGATTCGGCTGAATTGGTTAAGAAGCTTAAACCAGTATTTGCACAATCACCCCACATCAAGGAGGTAATCTGCTTGGACCAGGCTGAAAACACCACTTCGCTCGAATCATTCTGTGCATTTGGTAACCAGAACGCCAATCCGGATGAATTGGCCGCACGCAAACAAGCGGTTAAACCGGAAGACGTAGCCACCATGATTTATACATCGGGTACCACTGGACTTCCCAAGGGAGTCATGCAAAGCCACCGCAACCTGATCAGCCAGTTGGAGGCCCTTCAAACCATACCCTCAGACTGGAGCCGCATTGCACTGAGCTTCCTTCCCCTGTGCCACGCCTATGAACGCATCTTGGTTTATCTCTACCACTACATGGGCTTCTCCATCTATTACGCCGAAAATCTGGGCACCATAGCCGACAACATCAAAGAAGTTCACCCGACCATGATGTCATGCGTGCCACGCCTGTTGGAAAAAATCTACGACAAGCTGTATCTGGCCGGCAAAAAGCAGACCGGATTGAAGAAAAAACTGTACTATTGGGCGTTTGAACTGGCCAAGAATTATCGGACCGAAGAGAATTCAGCCTGGTATATGCATAAACACAGCCTGGCCGACAAATTGATCTACAGCAAATGGCGCGAAGCCATCGGCGGCAATTTCGACATTGTCGTATCAGGCGGTGCCGCCATCCAGAAACACCAGGCTGCTTTCTTCAACGCCATCGGCATGCCGGTCTTTGAAGGATACGGTCTGAGCGAGACGTCGCCGGTCATCGCTGTGAGCAACAGAGGAAAAGGTAAACGCGTGGCCGGAACGGTAGGGCCTCCCCTGCCCGGAGTCGAGGTGAAATTGACCGAGGAAAACGAAATCATTTGCAAAGGCCCCAATGTCATGTTGGGTTATTACAAAGACCCAGAACAGACCGCTGAAGTAATCGATAAAGACGGGTGGTTCCACACGGGCGATACGGGACGTTTCACAGAAAACGGCTTGCTGGTCATCACCGGTCGTCTGAAAAACATCTTCAAGACCTCATTCGGCAAATACATCAATCCCTTCCTCATTGAAGAACAGTTCTGCAAATCACCGTTTATTGAAAACATGGTGGTATTGGGAGAAAACCAAAAATACGCCGCTGCCCTCATCAATCCCGATCTGACTTACCTCAAGGATTTTTGCACGCGTCACAACATCGCGTTTACCGACAACGAATCATTGATCAAACATCCTGAAGTGCAAGCCATCTATACTAGAGAGGTCAAGAAATTCAACCAACAGTTTGCCCATCACGAGCAAATCAAGAGCTACGAACTGGTAACCGATGAATGGTCGGTCAATACCGGCATACTGACTCCCACGTTGAAAGTAAAACGGAAAGCCATCCAGGAACGCTACGGAACACTGATTGAAAAATTATTTGCGTAAGAAAAGCAACCACGCCTCGGCCAGACACCTGGTTGCCACTGTTATTGGTGACTGATTATTTCTGAAGGTTCACCCGGACAGCCATCAGACCTTTTGGTCCTTGCTCAATCTCGAAATTCACCTTGTCACCCTCACTGATGGGTTCCAACAGGTTGCTGGCGTGCACGAAGTAACGCTCACCGCTTCCCGTTTCACTGATAAAACCAAAGCCTCTTGAATCATTGAACACGTCCACTTTGCCTTGATGGATGGGATCTACATACACATCCTCGCGTTTACGGACGGAAACCTCAATATTCTCGATGTCAATGACTTGTTTGGTAGTAGGATCAGGCATGGTGTCGGTAATGCGACCGAATTCATCCACATACGCAATCATATCATCCAGGCTGCTGGAGCCTGCTGACTTACGTTCTTCTGCCTTTTGTTGCTTCACCTGGCGTTTTTCCAGGCGTTTCTTCTCTTTTTCCTTTTTGTTTGAACTGGTTTGCGATCTTGCCATATATAATTAACTATGATTGTATGCGTTACTTTGATTTTACCACAACCGGAATTTTCTTTCCGATCAATTTTTCGATATCCCGAATATAAGCCTTTTCTTCCACATCACAAAAAGATAGTGCCCACCCCCTCGCTCCGGCACGACCTGTCCGTCCAATCCGGTGTACATAGGTTTCAGGAACATTGGGAATTTCGTAATTGATGACACATTCCAGGTTGTCCACATCGATGCCCCTGGCCGCAATATCGGTGGCCACCAGCACCTTTATTTTTCCATCCTTGAAGGCACACAAAGCACGCTGACGGGCATTCTGGGATTTGTTGCCATGTATGACGTCGGAAGATATCTGACTTTTTGCCAATACCTTCGACACCTTGTCGGCGCCGTGTTTGGTGCGGGTAAAAACCAACACCGACTGAACATCTCTTTTTTTAATCGTATCAACCAGCATGGCGGCTTTTTCCGCTTTTTCCACGTACATCAACGATTGTGCTACCGTATCCACGGTTGACGAAACCGGCGTCACGTGTACTTGTACCGGGTTTTTCAAGATGCTTCCGGCCAGCTTGATGATGTTGGGAGGCATAGTGGCCGAAAAAAACAGCGACTGACGAACGGGCGGCAAGGCAGCAATGATGCGCTTCACATCGTGGACAAATCCCATGTCTAGCATCCGGTCGGCCTCATCGAGCACAAAAAACTGCAAGTCGCGCAAACTGATGTAGCCTTGGCTCATCAGGTCGAGCAAACGACCTGGAGTAGCGACCAAGATATCCACACCCCTGCGCAAGGCTTCCACTTGTCCATGTTGGTTGACACCGCCGAAAATGACGGCGTGGCTGCACCGCTCGTAGCGGCCATAGGTAGTGATGCATTCGCCTATCTGTATGGCCAGTTCGCGGGTGGGTGTGACAATCAGGGCGCGCAACAAGCGTCCCTTGGGTTTATTGCCTGAAGACAGGCGTTGAAGCATAGGTAAGGTAAATGCGGCTGTTTTACCGGTTCCGGTTTGTGCACAGCCCAGCACGTCTTTTCCTTCCAGGACCAACGGTATGGCGGTTGACTGTATGGGGGTCGGGGTTTCATACCCTTCGTCAACCAGTGCCTTCAGCAGGCTGGGTGACAGTTTTAACGATTCAAATGTCATGTATACGTATTATCAAGCAGCCTGAATACAAACGGGCCACTCGTTTGATGATTGCTGTTCATCACGAACAGCGGTGGATTCTTGGGGGAATGAAACAAAATAGCAGGAGACAATCTAAAGAATCGGTGCAAAGATACAAAAAATTAATCAGACTTACAGCTACTCAACGAACCGCGGCTTTTTTCAGGACAAATTGTTTGGTCACACACAGGGGCAACTCACTCAGGTAGTGGGTGACGTAAATCAGCGTTTTGGACATATCGGCGCAGTAATCGTCAATGAGCTGCCTGACTTTCCGTTTGTTGGTGGCATCGAGTCCGTGCAGGGGTTCGTCCAAAATCAGCAGCCTGGGCGATTTGACAAAGGCCCTGGCCAACAGGCATAAGCGTTGTTCGCCCGATGACACCCGCAGGAAAGAACGGTCGCACAGTTCGCCTATACCGAATTGCTCCATCCAGTACGCCACTTGCTCCAGTTGTTTCTCGTTGCACCGGCGATACAGGCCTATGGTGTCGAACAAACCGGAGCCGACAATATCGCGGCAAGGCACATTTTTCAAGTAGTAGTGGTGCATTTCGGGCGACACATAACCTATGTGCTGCTTGATGTCCCAGATGCTTTCACCACCGCCCCGCTTTCGGCCAAACAAACAGATGTCGTTGGCGTATGATTGGGGGTTATCCGCACAAACCAGGCTGAGCAAGGTGGATTTACCCGCTCCGTTCGGACCCAGCAAGGCCCAGCGTTCCCCTTCACGGACCGTCCAGTTGAGGTGTTCGAGGATGCTGCGTTCACCGTACTTGATACCCACATCGTTAAGGGCAACCACACTATCCGTTGCTGTATCTTCCTCGTCGGATTTTCCTTTCTCCGATGAAAAAACATCAAAGCTTCGATTTTCAGACCAGGCTTCAACCAAAGGAAACAACTGGTTCTGCAGCAATGAATCGTGCGCAAATGCAGAAGGATGACACGGTTGCAACAGCCGTTTTTCAAATATGGGCTGAATCCAATGCACATAGTCGGGTACATCTTCCGGGTTGGACAACACGAACAAAAGTTGCACCCCCCCCATGTCGGCGAGTTCCTTCAGCACCTCATTCAGCCGTAACCGAGATTCCACGTCCAGACCAATGAAGGGATTGTCCAGTATCAACACGCGCGGTCGTTCCACCAAGACCTTGGCCAGCAGGAATTTACGCAGCTCTCCACTGGAAAGCTGTACTACTTTCCGGTTCAACAAAGGCCTGACTTCCAACACATCGAGGATGCGGTCGGTGTAGGCCTCATCGGCATGGTACTTCAGCAGGGAACTTACTTCCGGTGCAGATTCAGTTTCCTGGCTGTTCCAGCGTTGCTGGTAGGCGGACAATTCGTAGTCGGTGGTCAAAGCGGTGATATCCCGGAATGCCATCGATTTGATGGCATCGAATACAGGGATGCCCAAGAATTCGGGCAAGGGGTAGTCGCGCTTGCCGGAGCGGATGGCCAGCTTACCGGTGAGCACATCGACAAACCGGGATTTGCCAGAACCGTTCGGCCCGATCAGCGCCCAATGTTCGCCGGAGTGCATGCTCCAGTTAAGAGGCTCTGCAAACTGGGCGTCGGGATGTACCAGTTGCACCTCTTGCAACCGGATCATGTCCGTAACCGGAATATCCATGTTTTCTCCTCCTGATAACGTATTACCAATGGCTATCCTGTCTGTTGAAGCGATTTCCTGCATGGGTGCAAAGGTAAGCATTCGCTCGGAGTCCGGGCGTAAAAAAAACCAGCCTACCCGTAGAGGATAAGCTGGTCTCACTAAATTAACTTGTTTTCAACGTTCTACTTCAGCATCAATTTTAAGGTTTCCTGTTTGTTAGCTATGCTCACTTTTATCAGGTACAAGCCTGCCGGTTGTCCGGTCAGATCCATGTCAAACAGGATATCCGACCTATCTTTCATGTATGTCTTAACGCGTTGCCCCAAGGTATTAAACACATCGATGCGTTCGTACATACCCTGTGGATCAATGAGTCGCGTCATACCACGTGTCGGATTGGGGGATAGACCGAGATTGGAAGTTGCCTTGATTACTTCCACCTTGACAGGTCTTGATGTCGACTTGAAATGGAAGTTGTCAATCAGCAACTCACCACCCGCATAAGCAGGATTATCCCCTTCGTTTATGGTACTCCTGACCATGATGACGATGCGATCGGGAATAACATCCCTTTGGGTCAAATCAAATGGAATTTCCATGTATTGATACTCAGTATTGGGTGCCAAGAATAGATTGTTGTCCCATGCAAGGTCACCCCTACTCGTGGAACCACCCTTCATATACGGGATGGATTCTTCTAGTTTGGCAGGTGCCATTATTGGATAATCCATATAACCCATTTGTGATACACTCATATACACAGATACCACGGCTGTATCAGATGAAACTGTCGGTGTAAACCGATAGTAAAAGGCCAGTGTATCTTTCAATTGAGTCACAGGGAACCCGGCTTCAGTAACATTATACATAATGGGAAGAGCGGAAGAAATTGCCACACCGGGTATGATCGTTAAATCTGCTTCATTCCAAGAGGTACGCAAAGAAAGAGCAGATTGTCCTTCCTGGCTCTCCTCCGATTTTACCAGACTTTCATTTGTACCCATGGCAGCCCAGTTGAGCGGCATTTCCATCGTTTCCGACGTCCAATCTTCAAAGTTGCCGTTCATCAGCAAGGGCTGATTGGTTACACCTGTCAATTCAAGTTCATCCAAATAGAGCTCGGAACCAGCATAAGCATATTCGTACACTGCATTGCTGGATGTAATGGCAAGAATCATGGAATCGGGTGTTTCTGTCAAGGGCGGTTCGAAGGTGTATTCAAACGGAGTATAGGAAGCTTTTGGACCATCCAGTTTTATGATATAATAACCAACGTTGACACCGGCCTTGCTGAATGCAGCTACTATAAGAGCTGTATCTTCTGTACCCATGTTATAGGTGTAATAACCTTTTATACCGGTAGGCTTTTCAGCTATCGGCATACCTCCGTGCCAATCGTAAAGTTCACCTTCATTTACATCGTAATTGGATACAAACCCGGATATAACATCCTGACCAATGGCCCTGGTCACCAGTTTCAAGGCGTATTCACCTCCATGGGCGTTCGTTGTTTTGAACACAAAAGGTTCTACACCCAACCAGGGTTGCATTGAATTATGGCTTGTAAAAGGATAGTTGACCGGTGTATCATACACCAATGCTTTCCACTGTTCAAAACCACCGTTGGGCACAGGAGCATTGGGTGCATTCGGATCGAAGGGCGGTGGCAGGAAGAACTCGGACGCAAAATGCACATCATCAACCCACAACCTCGAACCCACATACGACGAATCCTCACCGTACCACTGTGAGGATCGGAAACTTACAATAACGGTATCTGGTTGTTGAAGCCTGGTGTATTGATACAGGTTGATGGGCAATTGTGCTTTTTTGTACGTGTTACTGGGTAAAAGGCTCATTGATGTATTCCAAATTGGCTGGCCCTCACGCATGAAAGACAAAGCTACATATCCACGGTCATCACTGTTGGCAGGGATGTATTTGTACATAAATACCAGAGTGTCCTTGGTGTTGCTGAAAGCTACTCCCCCCCTCTGTTTTTCAGTCTGTTCGTCCCAATAACCATTTGTAAGCAAACCCGGAATAGCCATAATTCCACCATTCATTTCGTCCTCTTGCTGGATGGAAGTCAAACAAATGGCATAATTGCCCGCTGAAGCATCGCTCGTACGGATATTACCTCCCTCAAGCCATCTATTCATATACCAATGAGAGGGTAATGCCAGCGTTTCAGTCTGCCAGTCCTCAAAGTCCCCATTCATTCCAACTGGCTGATTGACCATGCCATCCATACTGACACTATCCACAATAAGTTCACATCCAGGCCAGGCACCTCCATCCAGGAACTTGGTTGAAGCAAAAGCCAGTACCATTGAATCGGGATCTTCCGTCAAAGGCGGATCGAACGTAAACGAGAACGGTGTGTACTCTGTCTTCAAACCTCCCACTGTCAATGTATAGGTTTGCAGTACCTGCCCGTTCTTATTGAATCCCACAATGATGGTACCGGAATCACGTGTGGCCTCATTGTACTTATAAAAGCCGCTGATTCCTGATGGTCTTTCTTCAATGGGACATCCACCCAACCAGGTGGACGGATCACCGTCGTTGCCGTTTGTATTCATCACGAAACCAAAATCGAAATCAGTCCCTGAAATTTGGTTGATTAATTTCAAGGCATAAATACCGTGTTTGGCATCCGTTGTTTTTTGTGCTGTCATGACGTCTCCACCATCATGAATAATCAGTTGGTTGGAATTAAAAAAGTAACTGGTGGGATAATCAAAACTGGATTCATCCCAATCTTCAAAACCACCATTGGGGAAAAGAGTGGTTTCGGTTATACGTTCAATTGGATCCGTTGGATTTACCGGTTCTTCTTTATAATCCAAGAGGGTTACAGCATCTACCCGTAACACAGATGTAGCAGCCTCCGGTATCGAATCCTCCCACATCCCGGAAACAAATTCAATCACAATACTGTCGGCAGGTTGAGAGAACATGTCATGCAGGTGCAAGGGCACCAACATGGGAGCATATGTCGGCGCAGGTATCAATGGTGTTGTTGAGTTGTTCACCATATTGTCTCCGTTAAACAACAGCACATTTACCTGACCGCAATACCCCGGCACCCCGGGTCGATAACTGTAGAAAAAGGACAATGTATCTTCGCTTCCGCTCAAGTGCATTTTATCTAAATAATCACCCTCTCCTTCGATACGGTAGCCCAAGCTTGCCATCCTGTGTTCAGCCTTTTGATTGCCCCCATCGTTTCTCAAAAATGATTGCAACTCAAGGGCGAATGAACCATTCATGCTCTGTTCCGTCCTGGATTGATTGTTTTTGGCATTTCCGCTTATTGTCCAAGCCAAAGGCAAATGGTGCTCCATAAGGGTCCAGGTTTCAAAATTACCGGCAAGGGCCTGAGGTTGTACACTGACTCCCATCAGCCCTACACTGTCCAGGTAAAGTGTTGTGCCAACATTACCTCTCATCGTAGTACTAAAACTGGAGGCAAACCCGATTTGTATCAAATCGGGAACGTCGTTCAGAGTTTTGTTGAACGGTATCTCAAAACGGATGTAAGTGGATTGTTCACCTTTAATGACATAATTATAGTCGGCCAATTTTACTCCCTGCTTAAATAGGCCAACCATAATAATCCCTGAGTCACCCTCTACCGGTGCGTATTTATAATAGCCCCGCAATCCGGTTGGTGTTTCAGTGAGGGGTAAACCTTGGGTGGTACCACCATCTGGGGGGTAGTTCAGCAAATACCCAAAGTTGGGGCTGTCACCCTTTAAAAACGGTTGACCAGTGGTAAGTCTTACAGCGTACATACCTTCATGAGCGTCAGTGGTTTGTTCAACGTTGTATGGAAGGGCTGCACGGTAAAAACGGTCGGAGTTGGATGAATAAGAAAAACCGGATGGTAAATAGAAGCTGCCAGTTTGCCACAACTCAAAATCACCGTTTGGCACCTGATTGGCGGCCATAGCCGATAAACCAAAGGCCATAGCCAATAAAAGTACCTGTGTTTTCATACTTGAGTGGATTTTATACATAACACTGTACTAGTCGTTGATGTTCAGTGCTTTTGTTTATTTAACGTAGCCATGCATGCAAATATACTTTATTAATTCAACTATACTGCTTAAGGTCAGAAAACAATGATTGCCTACATGTAAAGTGTAGTTTATGGTATCTGAGCGTTTTAGCTTATCTTTGCCGGTACTTTCTGCCACTCAAACAGTCACACGCATGGACAACCTCAAGCACCTGGGTCAAACCACCAACTATCTCTTCCAATACGCTCCTGAAGTTCTCGAGGCCTTCGACAACAAGCACCCCGACCACGACTATTTTGTGAAGTTCAACTGCCCGGAATTCACCAGCCTCTGCCCCATTACGGGTCAGCCCGACTTCGCCACCTTGTACATCAGCTACATTCCCAACCAAAAACTGGTTGAAAGCAAGAGCCTGAAGCTCTACCTCTTCAGCTTCCGCAACCACGGCGCTTTCCACGAAGACTGCGTGAACATCATCCGCAACGATCTGATTAAATTACTAGAGCCCAACTACTTGGAAGTGTTGGGCAAGTTTCTGCCTCGCGGCGGTCTCAGCATCGACCCATTTACCAACTACGGCAAACCCGGTACTTCCTACGAGCAAATGGCCTTATACCGCCTGCAGAACCACGACCTCATTCCGGAGAAGGTGGACAACCGGTAATGAGTATGAAACGCGTGTGATTTATAAAAACAACGCCAGGGTCAATTCTTTGATCTGGGCACGCAATGGAGCGCTCAATCCCACAAAGGTTGATGATTTTGCTTCATTCATGATGGCCTCGCTGATGTCAACCAGCTTTTTCATATTTGAACCTCTCGGACCCCATGTTTGTCCAGACATCGGTCCCATATCATTTACGGTGAAATAATAGCTGGTACCATCCAATCCTATCGAGTTGCGTACCACGTATTGCGTTTTCAGGATGGCATTCCGGTACAACTGTTTGATCAACTCCACATCTTCCGACGAGATGCTGTTGCGCCACTTTTCCACTTCGATTTTAGACTTATCCTTTTCATACCAGATGCTTTGTTTGCCCCTTCTGACATTGATGTAGTAGTTATTATTCGCCTCGCCCCGGTCTACTTGTACAACGTATTCTGTTGTAAATGAAGGAATAACAAAATACCTCAATACAGGATTGTCAAGCATACCCTTGAACAAGATTGACCGGATATTGGCATAGTACTCATACTGATGGCTGTACATATCAAAGTACCCACCAATGGGTTCAAGATGGTCATTTTGGGCAAACCCAACCAGGCTGACCAAGGAGAACAGAATAGGTAAAACCGTGCGTTTCATTGTATTGTTTTTTGGTAATTAATATGATGGTGGTCGATCAATATTGTATGACAGAATAACCCATTGGCGTCAGATTCACAATACCGGCCTCTTTGAATTGCTGTTTTACTTTATCCGAACAACCAGACCAGGTAATCTTAGGATTTCTGTCGCACAACGATTTGAATGATGGGTAAAACATCTTATCCATTCCCTCAAAATTTTGCATATTAAAGTAAAGTGGTATGTCTGAAGGAAGTTTGGCAAATAATTCGTTCAATTCTTTTTCTTCCTTGGGCGATATCCAACCATACAATTTATAATTAGAATTATCCTGCTTTTTCACCCCCAAACCAAAGCTGAAATACCCTTCCAGTTTTTCCACGTAAGTCTCGGTTTGATAACCCCAAAAGGACTGATTCATCAGTTTGAAAAGGAGCTTCATGAAAGTGTGGTTGATGGTTCCCTTGTTAGGATTGGACATATTATACGTTTTTGAACCGTTCTTATCTACTATATTAACCCATACTCCAATGCCATCTGAGGTGGCTACAATAACCATACTCTCTAATAATTCCACTAATTCCTTTTTCATTGTTTGTCTCTGTTTTATCATCTCTTCATGATTCTTGATACGTAAAAGAGAGTCTTCAATGACTTTATTTTGTGGATAATCAGCCAATAATTGGTTCAACTCAGCCATCAATGATTCCGATACATAGTGCGTCTCATTGATCTTACTGTTCATAATCGTCATCGTATAGATTGAATTGATATTTTCAATGTATACTTGTGAACTTTCCAAAAATGAGGGGGCAAAATCAACCCTCAATTCCTTGATTTGACCAAAACAACTCACTGTTGTTAAAAGAAACAGGAAAGTCAGTAGTTTTTTCATAGGTACATCTATTGAATGAATCAGTGTGGGCATCTTAGTTATAAGAACAACGCGGCGGTCAATTCTTTGATCTGGGTACGCAACGGAGCACTCAGCCCGACAAATGTCTTTGACGTTGCTTCATTCATGATTGCCTGGCTGATGTCAACCAGTTTTCTCATATTAGGACCTCTCGGGCTCCATGTTTGACCCGACATCCTACCCGACTCATTTGCGGTGAAATAATAAGAGGCACCATCCAACCCGATTGAATTGCGAACGACAAATTGCGTTTTCAAAAGGGCATTGAGGTACAACTGCGCAATCAAATCCGCGTCTTCCTGCGACAAGTGGTAACTTGATGTTTCCACCTCAACTTTCGATTTATCCTTTGCTTCCCAAATGCTTTCCTTGGCCCATCTAGCAACAATTGTATATATTCGGCTCTGAGGGGCGCATTCAATCTGCCACACATATTCGGTACTAGACGATGGCATGGACATATACCTGACCCGGGGGCTTTCTGCCAACCCCTTAAACAGAATCGACCGGATATTGGCAAAGTACTCATACTGGTGACTGTACATACTGAAATAACCGTTATCGGGTTCCAGGTGGTCATCTTTTGCGGATTGGGCAAAGCCATTCAGGCAGATCAATGAAAACAGCAGTGGTAGGATCTTGGTTTTCATAGTGATACTGATTTAAATTATGATATTTCCAGAAGGCAAGTTACACTCTTTGTTATCAAGCGATTAATGTACGATACATCTTATGTATTTCCAAATTTTATACTAGTAATTTCTTATTTTATTCTTTATACAACTGCTTTTCAACAATGGAAATCAACAACTCTTCCTTTACATAAACACGGCAAATCGGAAGGGTTCGTTTGGTCATGTTCGTTTTATTCAAAAAAAAGCTGACCGTCCAGGTCACATATAGGGGTTTCTCATCAATTGTACCACCTTGTATCCTTCATCCTTCAGGCGTTTGATTGTTTCTGTTGAGGGCTCTTCTTTAAAGATGATGGAGGCTTTCAATTGATAGGGAATCAAGCCCAGACGGCTCAGCAAATTTCTACGTTTGATTTTCGCTTTCACTTTTTTGAATACGTGGTTATTTGTCAATGGTAATGAAAAATCCAACGTCGGTGAGTAATAATCATTGATTCCTTTGAAGGCAATGTAGGGTAAATTGATACCCATGGCAATTTTTTCCATTTCTCGTTCAGAGGTCTTGTACACATAATTCCCTACCGTTTCAAAAGAGAAACGATTCTTCCAAACCTTATTGATCAATTCGGGCGAGATTCTATCCAAAGCATTTTTAAGAAAAACCATAAAAGACATTTCAATACCAATGTCCAGCGGCTCTATCAGCACGATGGCTTTCCTTGAGACTCTGATCATTTCATAAACGGCAATATAGGGTCTGGGGAAATGATGGTATGCTTCTTTACACAGTACATAATCAAAGGCATTGTCGTCAAATGATATATTTTCAGCATTTTCCCGGCTATATGTTGAAATGTAGTTTTCTTCCTGCGCTTTTTTGAGAATCGTATCGGAAATATCAGAGGCAGTAACGTCCATGCCTTGTTGAATCAACCAATTTGCGTCTGTACCCACTCCATCTCCAACTGTCAGCCATGTGTGTTTTTCGGTCAATAAGGGTGTCATGAGGCGATACATCCTGTCATGCCTCCAGTAATCAATTGATTGTTGTTTTTCCAGACGTCCTAAACCATGTTCAATTGTTTCAATATTTTTTACGTGAGATGTATAGCTGTCTTCTTCGTACGTTTTATTCATGTTTCTACTTATAAGTGGTGTTCGTGGAAATTTTGGCTGAAAGTACGATTCATTTCATGTTTTTCCAACTACACATTACATTTTTACCCATTTTACTTCCAGAAGCCATGATGAGCACCATCTGTGTTTTCATGCCTTTAATGCAGTATTTTATTCAGTCTGGCTATAAATCCCAGCGTCAGCATGAATCCTGGTTCGTCATTGGAATTACGATTGATCAAATCTTCAAAACTATCTTCATAAAATGGTGTTGAAACACCCACATAAGGTTCCAGTTGAAACAATGGAGCCCCTCTATACAGGTAGGACAACTTCAAACCAGGAACAAAACCTACCGTTTTTTCATAACGTATTGGTACATCATTGCGACCAAAAGCAGGAGCGTTTAAAAAGGCAAGTAATGAGTACAATCCTACATTGAACCCACCGTATTTATCTTTTGAAAAATAGTGCTTGATTTCGACGCCAACTTCCCCTTTCGGCGCTGGAAACTCGACTGCGTCAATTACTGATACGGCACCGAATCCACCCCAGAAATTGGCTGAGTTGTGTTTTGTAAACGGTTTTTCCACACCAACATTTACTCCAACTGAAACATCGGCACCCGCACCACGATGAGGTACTTCGATAATGTCGGCCTTAACCTGAAAGGCAATCAAAAACAGCACAGCAATAATTCCACACTTTTTCATACATCCAATTTTAGTTTAGTTACAAATAGCTTCCCAACTCATACAGATACGTGATGGTTTCCGATTTCTGAAACGTTGATCTCATCAACGCAAAAAGGGCACTTGTCAATTGATAATTGATTGTCCCCCTAAATGGATTACAGGTTTTAATTGACGTTATACCGTTTATATCTACCACCTCAATACCTACACACATTCCATCAACGATTACCACATGATTATAAATTCCTCCGTTCATTTCCATCTCCTTTTGCCTTCTGATGGTTTCAAGCGAGTCCTCTGTCTTCTTTGTTTGAGCATAGTTGACAAACAACTGTTGCAACTCAGCCATCGACGATTCCGTAATCACTCGTTTCTCATTGATGGTTGAATTGCTGATTGACAGTGAATATCCGTTATTGCTCTTTTCAATCAAGACCTTTGAACTATCAATAAATGAAGGCTTTAATGTATATGTCAACTGCTTGACCTGAGCATTACAACCCACCGTTATCAAAAGCAGCAGCAAAAAGACGAGTGTTTTTTTCATGGTATTCTTTTCAATAAAAATCACTTGATCGATGATTCACTGACACCAGCTAAAAACAACTGTTTTCTTGACCTTTCAGAACAGTTTATCCATCGAACTAATCGTTCAGCTTCTTCAATCATATACCAAGATAAAAATAAGATTCCAGGTCTTCAACGTAATTAACTGTTTCCGGTTTCTTAAACGTGGCGTTCATCAGTTTGAACAGATTACGCATAAAAGCCTGGTCGATGGATCCCTTTTGGGGATTACTGGCAGAGAATGTTGTTGTAACCTTCTTATCAACCATGAAAATACTTACACCTATTCCATCAACAAATATCATATGTTCTCCTCTCGCCCACATTTCCCTTAACCTGGCATTTTCAATAGAGTCTTCCGTCACTTTCTTTTGATTATAATCCACCATAAAGCGGTTAAAATCAGCTATTGAGGCCTCATCCAACTGACAGGTTTCCTGAATCGAGTTGTTGTTGATGGTCAATACATACCCCCTATTTTCCTTTACAATCACCACATTCGAGTAGTCCATAAA
>CAYPLF010000032.1:0-27261 GCA_964411555.1 uncultured Bacteroidales bacterium
CCGCTTCCACAGCCACACTGAAAGCCACCGTGGTGAACCCGCCCAAAACGAAACGACTCGACGTAGTGTACACCAAGCGCTATAAAATAAACAGCCCTCTATGGAACAACCGCGCCAAAGCCCTCATCACCAGTTGGATTCCGTGGTGTGTTGAACAATGCGAGCGCACCAACCTGACACAGGGACAAGGCGGACTTGACAACTTCATCGAAGCAGCCAAGGCCCTACGCGGAGAGCCGCATGGCAAACACCTGGGTTATGTCTTTTCCAATGCCTGGGTGCATCAGACCGTAGAGTCCATGTGTTTGGCACTGATGGTTGACCCGCAAGGAGACAAAGACATCTTAGCCGCTCAGGAAAAAATGAAAGTAACCCTTGAGAAATGGATTCCCATTATTCTGGCCGCTCAGGAACCCGATGGGTACCTGCAAACAGCTTTTACCCTGCGTGATCCAGCCCCAACAGCACTTGCTTTGGGAAATCCGGCCCCATTGAACAGCCATTGGAATCCAAGGACCCGCGGGGACCACGAAGGCTACGTGGCCGGCTACTTCATTGAATCGGCCATCAACCACTACACCCTTACCGAAGGCAAGGACAAGCGACTCTACAACGCGGCCAAGAAACTCGCCGACTGCTGGGTGAAGAACATAGGCAGCGGCCCCGGACAGATTGTCTGGTATGACGGGCATCAGGAAATGGAACAGGCGCTGGTGCGCTTTGGACGATTTGTCAACGACATGGAAGGAAACGGCAGGGGAGATAGCTACATCAAACTGGCTAAGTTTCTGTTGGACAGCCGCGCCGGTGGCAGTGAATACGACCAAAGCCATGTGCCCGTGCAACAACAGTACGAAGCTGTTGGCCACGCCGTCCGTGCCATGTACACCTATTCGGGCATGTCCGACGTGGCAGCCGAAACAGGCGATGTGGATTATCAAAGTGCAGTCATGTCCTTGTGGGACAACTTGGTGAACAAGAAATACTACCTGAACGGGGGTGTGGGCAGCGGCGAAACGTCCGAAGGTTTCGGTCCCAACTATTCCCTCCGCAACAACGCCTACTGCGAATCGTGCTCCAGCTGCGGGCTCATCTTCTTCCAACACAAGATGAACCTGGCTTACCACGACGCCAAATACGCCGACCTGTACGAAGAAACCATGTACAACGCCCTGCTTGGCTCGGTTGACTACGAAGGGAAGACCTTCTACTACACCAATCCGCTCACCGAATCGGCCGCCCGTGGTGCCTGGCATAACTGTCCCTGTTGTGTGGGCAACATTCCCCGCACGTTGCTGATGATTCCGACGTGGACCTACGTGACCGGAGATGACGGCATTTACGTGAACATGTACGTAGGCAGCACCATCAATGTGGAACGCGTGGTGGGTACCGATGTGGAAATGGTCCAACAAACCGATTACCCGTGGAAGGGTTCAGTTTCCATCACGGTCAATCCCAAACAAACCAAACGCTTTACCGTATATATACGCGTTCCGGATAGGAAAACCAGCGAACTCTACACCTCCGTGCCTGCCGTTAGCGGTCTGAAATCGTTATCGGTAAATGGAAAAGCAGTGTCTGTGAAACCTGTAAACGGTTACATGGCCATCACCCGCGACTGGAAAAAAGGAGACAAAATTGACCTGGAAATGCCGATGACGGTTCAAGTAGTCACCGCCGATGAACGGATTGAAGCCGACAGGGGGCGCATAGCTCTCCGTTACGGCCCACTGCTTTTCTGCGTGGAAAAAGCCGACAACAAGAACATCGACCAACAAGTTGCCGCCTCGCCCTTCTCTTTGAAATGGCGCAATGATTTGTTCGGTGGCACCCAAACGGTCCAGGGCGTTTGGTCTGACGGAACCCCCCTCGTGGCCATCCCGTATTTTTTGCGGACGAACCGGCTGACCCCTTCCACCGACCGCTCCCCGGCCAGCCAGGTGTGGATAAAGAAATAAGCTAGGTTAGCTTAACAAGGGCCTCAAATACCGGGCGGTGTGTGAGCGTTCGCAGCTAAGCAGATCTTCCGGGGTTCCGCAGAAGAGAACTTCGCCGCCTTGTTTGCCGCCTTCAGGGCCCATGTCGATGATCCAGTCGGCGTGTTTCACCAGGTCGAGGTTGTGTTCGATGATGATGACCGTGTTGCGGTGATCGACCAGGCGTTTCACAATGCGGTAGAACGTTTCGATGTCCGACAGGTGCAAGCCGGTGGTGGGTTCGTCCATGATGTAGAGGTTGCTTTCCCCATTTAGTTCCGTGGCAATCTTGAGTCGCTGCGATTCCCCGCCAGAGAGGGTGCTCAGCGACTGTCCCAATTTGAGGTAGCCCAGACCTACTTGCTTGAGCAGGTCGATGTGTTTGAGGATGGCCGGTTCCTTAAAGAACTCAAAGGCCTGGTTGACGGTGAGTTCGAGTACTTCGGCTATGTGTTTATCCTGAAGCCTGTATTGTAAGACGTCGGCCTGATAGCGTTGGCCTTCGCATACGTCGCACACCGTTTTGACCGCATCCAGGAAATGCAGTTCATAGCTGATGAAACCCTGGCCGTTGCAGTTGGGACAGGCGCCCTTGGAATTAAAACTGAACAGAGATGGGTTTGCGCCGGTTGCCTTGGCAAATGCCTTTCGTATCAAGTCGAACACACCCACGTAGGTGGCTATGTTGGCGCGGGACGATTTTCCGATGGCTGACTGGTCAATCACAATGGCTTCGGGGTGTTCTTTGGCAAAGGCTTCGTGGATGAGGCTGCTTTTGCCGCTTCCTGCCACCCCGGTGATGCAGGTGAGTACGCCGCGAGGGATATCCACCGAAACATGTTTAAGGTTGTTGGCCGAAACATTGCGCAGGTGGTACCAACCGGTGGGTTGCTTGCGTGCGTAATGGGTGGGTTGGGGTGCATGGATACACCGTGCAGTCAGGCTGTCACTGGTGGAGAATCCTTCCTGCGTTCCGTTGTATACCACAGTGCCTCCGTTCCGTCCGGCACCCGGTCCCAGGTCGACCACCCATTCGGCTGAGCGGATGATGTCGGGGTCGTGTTCCACTACAAAGACACTGTTTCCCCTGTCCCTGAGGTGTTTCAGCAGGGTGATGAGTTTTTCGGTATCCCTGGGATGCAAGCCGATGGAAGGTTCGTCAAGAATGTACAGCAGGTCGGTGAGGTTGCAGTCGAGCTGGCGGGCCATTTTCAAGCGTTGCGACTCGCCCCCCGACAAGGTGCTGACCGGACGTTCGAGCGACAAATACCCTACACCGATTTCAATCATCTGTTCGAGCAGAAAACCGGCTTTTCGAAGGATGGGTTCGGAAATCGTGTCGTGCAGTTCCCGGACGAACCGCAGCACGTCGCTCAGTTCCATGCGGCAGATTTGGTCGAAGGAACAGCCATTCAACAGGCTGTTTCTGGCCCGTTCGTTCAACCGGGTGCCGTCACAATGGGGGCAAGTTTGGTAGATGAAGTAGCGGTTGTAGGCGTTTTGCTCCTCCTCAGGTTGTTCGTCGTCAGCCCGGGTGGTCACCGCCTTTTCCAGCTTGCGGGCAATGCCTTCGTAAGTACGGGTATAGGTGAGTTTTCCCGGGCTTTCTTTGATGGAGAAGGGTTCTGCGTACAACAGCAAGTGCAGTTCCTCTTCGCTGAAATTCTTGAGCGGTTTGTCCACATCATTTACCCCAAGGGTCAGCAGTTCCTTGTACAGAAACGATCCCGGTTTGTAATGGGGGTGCGTGATGCCACCTTCGCGGATGGATTTCTCCCGGTCGAGCAAGAGGTCGAGGTCGACCACGATGCGTTTTCCAAGACCGTGACAATGCGGGCACATCCCTTCCGGGTGGTTGAAGGAAAAGTAGAACGAAGGGCCTATGAAGGGTTTTGCCAACCGGGAAAACAGCAAGCGCAGGTAGGTGTTGATTTCTGTGGCCGTGCCTACGGTGCTGCGCAGGTTGTTGCCCAGGCGTTTCTGGTCAATGACGATGGCGGTAGACAGGTTGTGGATATCATCCACAGCCGGACGCGACAGTTTGGGCATGCGGGCACGGGCAAAGGTGGAAAAGGTTTCAATCAGTTGACGCTGAGCTTCCGTATAAATGGTGTCAAACAGCAACGATGACTTACCCGAACCGGACACCCCCGTAAACACCACCAATTGATGCTTGGGAATGGATACGTCAATGTGTTGAAGGTTGTTGGCGTGCGCGTTTTTCACGCAGATGGTGTCGGAAGCTCTCATCGTGTTGGCAGTTTAGGGGTTGTTTTAGGGTGCAAAAGTACCCGTAAACAACAGCGTGTGCTTGTAAAAATGCGACAATCGTTCAGCAAATAAGGCTGGGTTCGCAGGGCTCATCGGAATAGCGGCGTTGGAATTCGACAGGCGTACAACCGCTGAACGTTTTGAACTCGTGGATGAAATGGGCCTGGTCGTAGTACCCGTATTTGCAGGCAACTTCGGTGAGATTAATAGGGGCAGGCGTGTACAAATCGCGCAGTGTTTCCTGAAACCGGACAATGCGGCTAAGCTGTTTGGGTGATTTTCCCAAATAGGTGGAAAACTTGCGTTCCAGGGTTCTCGGGGTGACACACAGGGTGTCAGCCAGTCTTGAGGTTGAAACCAGTCCTTTGTGTTGCGTGATGACCTGAAGCCCGGTACGAATGAGCTGTTCATCGTACCTGGCAATGGGTGAAAAATGGCGTATCAGGAACGATTCCACCAGGTCGAATTTTTCGGTATGGGTCAGCGTTTGACCCAATTGCTCGGTCAGGAAGCGGATGTCCTTGTCGTAGATATCGGCCAGTTCCACTGTCAATTCATCGAGCGTCTGCATGGGGAAGGGGAAAAAATGGCAGGCTCCCGAGGTGTGGAAGGTAATGGCAAAAACCCCGGTTTCACCGTTGGTGATGACATCGTTCCACGAACTGCTCAACCCACTGGCCAACTGCCCCGGTTGACGTCTGCTGCTGGTATCGGGGGCAAACAAGGTGAACGGATTCCTGTAATGCAGCAAAATCTGCGTGTTCCCGGTGGGTATGATGCGCTCCCCCAGGTCGGGCTCTGAACCCTGTGACTCCATGATCCAGTAGTATTTCACGTAGAGCCTGAGGTGTTCGCTTGGTGTGAACAGGTGGAAACGCATGGATGTTTTTTTATTAACGGAAGAGAACAAGCAAAGGTATGAAAAAAGTTCTTCCGGCCGTTGGGTATTACGAAATCTTCCACTTACTTTACGGGTTATAAGCACCTTGAAAACTAAACGACCATGAAGAAAAATTTGAAAACCAGTTTCGTCGTATTGCTGACGCTTCCGTTTCTGTTGGGATGCCAGTCCAAGCAGTCAAAAACCTATTGCAATCCCGTTGACCTCAGTTATCGGTTTTGTTTAGACGAACCGTCCAGAAGAGAAGCGGCCGACCCCACCATGGTGCTGTTCAAGGGCAAATATTTATTGTTCCCCTCCAAATCGGGCGGATTCTATGTGTCTGAAGACCTGGCCACCTGGGATTTCATTCCAACCGACCAGATTCCGGTGGAAGATTATGCACCAGCCGTCGTAGCCATTGGCGATACCCTGTATTGGATGGCCTCCGATTCCATAGCGAACCCTGTTTACAAAACGGCAGACCCATTGAACGGAAAATGGGAATTGGTGGTTGAAAAGCTTGATATGCCGGTGTGGGATCCGGATTTGTTCTTGGATGACGATGGACGGCTGTATCTGTATTGGGGATGCTCCAACGCCAATCCCTCGTACGCTGTCGAAGTGGATTACAAGAACGGGTTCTCTTTTATCGGGGAGGTACAGGAGACGTTCAGTGCCAACCCGAAGGAGCATGGTTGGGAAGTTTCCGGCGATTACAATACGTTGGACAGCAAAGCCCCTTGGCTTGAAGGCTCATGGGTGACAAAGGTGAACGGAACGTACTACCTGCAATATGCAAGCCCGGGGACCGAATTCAAGAGCTACAACGATGGTGTCTATGTGTCAGAAAATCCTCTCGGGCCGTTTACCCTGCAAGCCAGCAATCCATTTTGCCTGAAACCAGAAGGCTTCGTGGCCGGTGGTGGTCATGGCAGTTCGTTTGCCGATTTATATGGCAACCGGTGGCAGATTGGTGCCGTATCCATTTCACGCAAACACATGTTTGAACGTCGCCTGGCCCTGTTTCCTGTTTTCTGCGACTCCACAGGTACGTTGTACGCCGATACCAAATACGGTGATTATCCCATGTACTTACCCACCAAAAAGGTACAATCGCCCGATGAACTGTTCACAGGATGGATGTTGCTCAGCTACAACAAACCTGTTACCGTCTCTTCTGCGTTGGATACCTGTCCGGCCACGAATATGACCGATGAGAGCATTCGCACCTATTGGGCTGCCAAAACGGGCAACGCCGGTGAATTTGCCAGCATTGACCTGGGTAATAGCTACGATGTATATGCCGTCCAGCTGAACTTCGCCGAAGAGAACGCCGGTGTTCTCGGCCGTCAGCCCAACATCTATCACCGGTATATCCTTGAGTATTCCCTGGATGGTAAGAAATGGAAGAAATTGGTCGACCGTTCCAAGAATAAAACCGATAACTCCCATCAGTACATCCAGTTGGATAAAAAGACCAACTGCCGTTACCTGAAGGTGACAAATATGGAAGTCCCCGGAGGCAATTTCGCCATCAGTGGTTTCCGCGTATTCGGAAAGGGGCAAGGGGCGAAACCTGGTGAGCTGACCCAATTTACAGCTGCCCGCAACCCCAAAGATAAACGTAAGGTCAACCTGACATGGAGTGCTGCAGAAGGTGCAACCGGATACGTCGTCAACTACGGTGTCAGTGCCGATAAACTCTTTCAACACTACATGGTTTATGCAAATACGGCAGTCACCATCAATAGTCTGAACGCCAAACTGGGCTATGTGTTCACCATCGAAGCCTTCAATGAAAACGGTATTACCGAAAGTACGTTGATACAAACCATCAAATAGACCTGAATTAAACCCAAGTGTAACCACCGGCCAGTTTGATAAACCGGTCAAAATCGAAACACAAAAATGAAAAAAGAAATGAAGAACAGCTCCTCCTGCGGTGCAGTGTACGGATTGGGTATGATTGGTTCCATGATTTTTTTCCTGTCACACGCTGTAGGCTTTTGGGCAGGGGTGCTGGCCGTACTCAAATCGTTTATTTGGCCGGTGTTCTTTGTGTTGGACGGTTTCAAGCACTTCGCTGCCTGAAGAAAACAATGCTAGCCGGGTTTCGACCCATCATCAGGACGGGAGGAACAAGGCCAGCACTTTAGGGAGAAAAATGATCAGGCCACATGTCGCCGCAGCAATGGCGCAGAGTAAAACGGCACCTGCGGACACATCCTTGATGATGCGGGCTGTTTCATTCCGTTCTTTGAACAGGTGATTGGTCACGGTTTCCAGTGCCGTGTTGAACGCTTCAGCTGCCCAGACCAATCCTATACAGAGCACGACAATGCACCATTCGAGGGCGTTGAGGCAGAAGAAAAAGCCGGCAAGGATTACGGCCACACTCACGACAAGGTGAATTCGGGCGTTTTGTTCGGTTTTCAATAGCTGGCGGATGCCTTGAACGGCAAACCCGATACTGTTGAAAAACCGTTTACGGTTGCTTGAATGTGAACCCATAGTTTTTGGTGTAAGTGGATTGTAACCAACGGTTCAGTTTATAAGTCAGCCAGGCACTGGCCGAACCAAGCAGCGCTCCTGCCAATACGTCGCTTGGGTAGTGGACGCCCAGGTACATGCGGGAATACCCCACAGAGGCAGCCCAGGTGTAGGCAGGAACAATGACATACCACTTGGGTACATTCAAACTGAGCGACGTAGCTGTGGCAAATGCGGATGAGGTATGTCCGGATGGAAAGGAACCACTTCCTCCATCCGATTTTTTCAGGATATCGGGGTATTCAATATAGGGTCGGGTACGGTCGATGCCGGCTTTGAGTGCGTGAGACAGTCCCAGGTTGATGGCAGAGGCCACCCCGATTTCCACCGCTTTGACGCATAAATCTTCGTCGTGTTCAATGAGACCGGAAACACCCATGCTCAAGGGAACGCCCACGCAAACGGCGTAATGTGAGTCAGAAATAAACTGTTGGAACTTGTCACCCGGCAACGGAGCTGGTGTATGAATCTCGCGCAGGAGTTCAATATCCAGGTTCTGGGCTGAAATTGGAATGAAACCGATCCATAAGAAACTGAGAAAATGAAAAATCCGAATCGGGTGAAGCATTTATTTCTGTTTAAATTTGCGATAAAGTTACACAATAGAACACATAAAATGGGAAAATCAGCAAATAATGTTGTCCAGAGCCGTAAAAAACGCAACAACAACTTATTAAATGAAGGGCTGGAATACAATGGAGTTTACAATCAGAAAACTATTATCCGTCAACTGACTTACACTGAAAAAGCCTGCGACAAGAAAGTCCTGGACCAATCACACGCGTTGAAAGTGGTTGAGGATAAGGTTCAGTGGATACACGTAAGCGGTTTATCAGACACGCTCACCATTGAACGCATCAGTCAGTCGTTCGGACTCTCCCTGCCCATGTTGCAAGATATTCTCAACGCCAGGCACTTGGCCAAAGTGGAAGAATCAAACGGGGTCTTGTTTGCCGTGTTGGATGCCTATCATTACGGTGATGATGGAAGGTTAAACCGTCAGCATCAAGCAGTTGTACTGGGTGAGAACTGGGTGCTTTCCTTTGAGGAAGGGGAAGGTAAGCGGTTTGAACCCGTTGAGAAGGCCCTGATGGATGGCATCGGGCAGGTACGCAAACACGGTGCTGATTTTCTGTTCAACCTTTTGATCAGTGTGGTGGTGGACTCATTTTTCGAGGTCATCGAACAGCAGCAGGAGGGATTGTTGGATTTGGAAGATGCCCTGATGGAATTTGAGCCTTCCACTCAGGTTTCAAGCGCCAGCATCCAACAATACAGGCGTGACTATATCCGGCTCTCAAAGGTGATTACTCCGTTTTTGGAAGGTTTCGGCGAAGTCTTGATGATGGATTCGGCACTGATCAAGTCTGTTTCAGAGGTCTATTTCCGTGATACCTACGATCACCTAAAGCAAGTGAAAACCATGTTGGAAGCCAACCGTGAACTGATGGCTTCATTGGTTGATGTGTATTTGGCCAATAACGATATACGCTTGAACCGTAGTATGAACCAACTGACCGTGGTGGCCACAATTTTTATTCCCTTGACCTTTCTGGTGGGTGTCTGGGGTATGAATTTCACATCGATGCCTGAACTCGGATGGAAGTACGGTTACCTGATAGCCTGGATCCTGATGATCATCATAGGCATAGGCCTATACCTCTGGTTCAGGCGGCGCAGGATGTTCTAAAACTCCGAACTGAAGTGGAAGCGAATGTCTTCGTAGTCCTGCTGGGCCATGCGTAGAACATACTCCGATTCGGCCATGAATACATCGCGGCCTTCCTTGTCGTGGGCCATGTACTGGTACTTGCGGCGTTTGAAGTTTTCCAGGGCGGCCGGGCTGTCGCTTTCAATCCAGCAAGCCTTGAACAGGTTGATGGGTTCCCAGCGGCATAAGGCGTTGTACTCGTGCTCCAACCGGTATTGGATGACCTCGAACTGCAGTTGACCTACTGTGCCGATGATTTTGCGGCCGTTGAACTGATTGGTAAACACCTGGGCCACACCTTCATCCATCAACTGGTCAACACCCTTGTTGAGTTGCTTGGATTTCATGGGGTCCGCATTTTCGATGTACTTGAACAATTCGGGCGAGAAACTGGGGATACCCTTGAAGTGCAGGTCTTCCCCGCTTGTCAGCGTGTCGCCGATTTTGAAGCTGCCGGTATCGGGCAAACCGATGATGTCACCGGGCCAGGCTTCGTCCACCACCGATTTTTTTTGGGCCATGAAAGCGGTAGGAGCCGAGAATTTCATAAACTTGCCCAAACGCACGTGCTTGTAATTCACGTTTCGTTCAAACTTGCCCGAGCAAATCTTCAGGAAGGCGATGCAACTCCGGTGGTTGGGGTCCATGTTGGCATGGATCTTGAAAATAAACCCGCTGAAGGCAGACTCCTGCGCCTCTATTACCCGTTCCTCGGTACGTGTGCTGTGTGGGGAAGGAGCTATTTTGACAAAGCAGTCCAGCAATTCCTTGACACCGAAGTTATTGAGTGCGGAGCCGAAGAATACGGGAGCCAGGTCGCCCTTCAGGTAGTCGGACGTATCGAAGGGGTTGTAGATGTTTTCAATCAGGTGTAAGTCATCACGCAGTTGGGTGGCGTTTCTGGCACCGATGTAGGTTTCCAGTTCGGGACTGGCCACGTCGTCGAAAGCCACCGATTCCGTAACCGTTTGCTTGGAAGGCGTGTAGAGATCCAGTTTTTCCTCGTAGATATTGTAAACCCCCTTGAAATCAGGTCCCTGGTCGATGGGCCAGCTCAAGGGACGGACGGCTATGCCCAGTTCGGCCTCCAGCTCATCGAGCAGGTCGAAGGCATCTTTTCCCAAGCGATCCATCTTGTTGACGAAAATCATGACGGGCGTCTTGCGCATACGGCAGACTTCCATCAGCTTGCGGGTCTGGGTTTCCACCCCCTTGGCCACGTCAACCACGATGATGACGCTGTCCACTGCCGTGAGCGTCCGGTACGTATCTTCGGCAAAGTCCTGGTGGCCGGGAGTATCTAGTATGTTGATTTTGTAGTCGTCGTAATCGAAACCCATGACAGACGTGGCAACCGAGATGCCACGTTGCTTTTCAATTTCCATCCAGTCGGAGGTGGCCGTCTTCTTGATTTTGTTCGACTTCACGGCGCCGGCCACGTGGATGGCTCCACCGAAAAGCAACAGCTTCTCGGTCAATGTTGTCTTACCGGCGTCGGGGTGGCTGATGATGGCGAAGGTCCTTCGCCGCGCAATCTCTTGTTCTTGTTCAGTCATGTAATTCTGCAATGCAAACCGCCAGGCTGTCTTCCCAGGACGGTATCGTGAGGCCGTAATCGGCTATTAGTTTAGTTTTATCGAGCACGCTGTAGGCAGGCCTGGGCGTACGGTAGGTGTATTCAGCCGATGAAATAGGAGAGACCTTGCAAGAAGTGATTCCCGCCAATTCGTGGATTTTCAGAGTGAAGTCGTACCAACTGCAGACGCCTTCGTCGGAATAATGGTACAGACCGGGTTTGAACTGCCCTTTTTCAGCCTGAAGGATGATGTCCATCAGTGCACCGGCCAGGTCACCGGCATACGTCGGGCTTCCAATCTGGTCATTCACCACGCCCAGGGTGTCGCGTTCCCTACCCAGCCGGAGCATGGTCTTGACAAAGTTATTGCCGAAACTGGAGTACAACCATGCGGTGCGGACAATCACCGCATCGGTACAGTGTTCAACAAGCGTTTCTTCGCCGGCCAGTTTGGATTTGCCATACACGGTGGCTGGACAAACGGGGTCGGTCTCTTTGTAGGGAGTGCGCTGACTCCCGTCGAATACATAGTCGGTGGAGACATGCAGGATACGGGCGTTGATGGCTGTGGCAGTCTTGGCCAGGTAAGTCACGGCGTCGCGGTTCACCCGGTAACAGGTATCGATGTCGTCTTCAGCCTTGTCCACCGCGGTGTAGGCCGCACAATTCACGATATAGACAGGGTGGGTGCGTTCGCAGTATTCCAGTACCGCTTCTTCATTGCATAGGTCGAGTTCGTCAATATCGGTGAAATCCCAGTCGAAACCGGTGTGTTGTTCAGCCTGACGACGCATTTCATTGCCCAATTGGCCCTTGGCCCCTGTAATCAGTATCCGTTTCACGTATAATCCGTTATAGAATTGAGTGCTTGTTTGCTTTTTTTCTTCGTTTTGAAGACCCGAAAAGGGAAATGAAATGCCCATGTTTCTGTGTGTTGTGGTTAGTCTTCCAATCCTTTCTCCCGGTCTTGCTTGTGCTTGATAGCCAGGATGCGCAGCCATTCGCTGATTTTTGCAGCTGCCACCTGCGTACCTTCGCTCACCGGTTGTTGTTTCAAACGGAGCAACAGCAAACCGTACATCAGGTTGAGGCCGGTCTCAATTTCATCTACCGCTTGTGAGCCGGCTTTTGCCCTGAGTTCAACAATCAGGGGTAGCGCGTTGTAATAGGCCATTGAATAGAATGTCTCCTTGGGTATGGCCAGCAAACGGTGGTGCAAGTCTTCCATTTCGAGGATGACATTGGCATTGAGTTGCAGATGTCCCTTCTCGGCCACACCTTCCAGGCGCATCATTTCAATCAGGCTTTCGTACCAGCTACGTATGCTGGCTTTGACCGGTTCCGGTTGTTGGTAAGCGTCAATGATGTGAGCCTGGATACGGTCGATATCCAGTCCGAAAGCACGGATCTGGTCCTCGATGTGCCACATGTAGAGGATGTACTCGGCAATATTTTCCTGTTTCTTTCCCTGAGCGGTCAGCATGCGTTAAGGTAATAGTTCCAAAGCCATGGCTTTGAGGTTCACACCGTCAAAATTTCCGGATGACATCAGTAAGAGGTTACGCTGGTTGTAATCAAGTTGTTTAAGCACCTCAACCAATTTGGCAGAATCGGTGAAAACGGTTACGTTTTTCGAACAAAAAGCTTTAGCTACCTGATCCGGAGTGATGGGTGCCAATTGCTTGTGCTCAAGGGTCTTCGGGTTGTAGTACACAAAGGCCTGGTTGGCGTCCTTCATGCTGTCTTTATATTCCGGCAGAAAATCAGCCCTTAGACTGCTGAAGGTATGTAATTCCATGCAGGCGGTCAACGCGCGTGTGGGGTACTGCTCTTTAACAGCACTTACGGTGGCTTTCAACTTGGAGGGTGAATGGGCAAAATCCTGGAATATGGTGGAATCATCGTTCTCATTCAACACCTGAAGCCGCTTGGCAGCCCCCTTGAATGTGGATATAGCCTGATAAAAGTCCTTGTCGTTGATACCCAGTTGCCGACACACCTGGTGGGCGGCTTGTATGTTCTGCAAGTTGTGATTGCCGAAAATTTTCAACGAAACATTGCCTTGCTTGGTCTCCAACCAGGTTTTTCCTTCCAACACATAGTGCGGATGGGTTCCGTAGGGTATGGCGGTCAAATCATCCCGCAGGTTTTCCGCTATTTCAACCAGATTCGGGTCCGACTCAAAATAGATGAACTTGCCATCACGCTCAATCAGTTGCGAAAAAATACGGAATTGCTCCACGTAGTTTTCAAACGTAGGAAATACATTGATGTGATCCCAGGCAATGCCGGTCACCACAGCAATGTGTGGTCTGTATACGTGAAATTTCGGACGCAGGTCTATGGGGGAGGTCAGGTATTCGTCACCCTCGAACACGGCGATGCGTGCCTCTTCCGAAAGCCCCACCATGGTATCGAAGCCTTCAATCTGGGCTCCCACCATGTAATCGAATTGCTTGTTGAGTGTTTTCAACACATGCAGCACCATGGAGGTGACTGTTGTTTTGCCGTGGCTGCCGCCAATGACAACACGCGTTTTGCTCAGCGTTTGTTCCAATAAGAACTCGGGATAGGAAAAGATGCGGATACCCAGTTCCTTGGCCTTAAGCAGCTCGGGATTATCTTCCCTGGCGTGCATGCCCAACACAATGGCGTCTATATCCTTGGTGATGTTCTCGGGATGCCAGCCAATACTATCGGGCAGTAACCCTTTTTCAGCCAGACGTGTTCTGGCCGGATCGAAGATTTCATCGTCCGATCCAGTGATGGTTTCGCCTTTTTTATGGAGTGCCAGGGCTAAGTTGTGCATGGCTGCACCACCTATCGCTATAAAGTGGATGTTCATACGCCGGGAATCGAAAAAATCGGTTAGTTTTGTGTTGCAAAAGTACGCTTATTCCATGAGAATCCACCCGATAGAAACTGGTTTTTTTTCAACAGAGGGGGCTGCCATGTTCGGCATTTTGCCCAGAAAAGTCTGGTCATCCCGCTATGTGGTGGATGATGAAAACAGATCGCCCATGGGTATGCGGGTATTTTTTGCCGATATGGGAGAGCATAAAGTGCTCTTCGATACGGGAGTCGGTTCAACCACGGTCCGAGGCATGGAATATTACCGCTTCAACAACCTGGTTGACCTGCCTTCGGCCCTTCAAAGCGCAACCGGTTTCAAACCCGGAGAGGTGACCGATGTGGTGTTGAGCCACCTCCATTTTGACCATTGCGGAGGTGCTGTTGTCAAAGACGATTCGGGCCGTTTCGTTCCTGCTTTTACTAACGCGGTATACTGGACCGGTGCCGGGCAACGTGCACTCGCCTTCAACCCTTCGGCCTGGGAAGAAGATTCCTATGCGCCGTTTGTTGTTGAAACGCTGGAAGCAACAGGCTGTTTGCAGCTGGTTTCAACCGACAGGGAGTTGTTTCCCGGTTTGAGGGTGGCTCTTTTCCAGGGACATACCGACGACCAATTGGTTTCATTCATCGATACGCCGGAAGGCCTGTTCGTTTACGGTGGCGATGTGGTTCCCACTTCCCTGCATGTCATGAAGCTGTGTATTTCTGCCTTGGATAATTCAGCCATGCTTTCCCTGGATGAAAAAACCCGCTTGTTAAACGAGGTGGTTGTACAGGATGCACGTCTGTTGTTCTACCACGATGCACAAACAATGGCTGTCCGGTTGAAACGTACAAATAATGGTTTTATAATCAAGGATTTAATGGAAGCGCTATAAATGAAGCGCTTCCGATAGGCCTCCCAATTGTCTGCCGGACTCGTGTCTGTTTACGCGTTAAAAAAAAGTGAGGTGAATGTAGCGTTTTTTGTATATTTGCATCTATCAATATACCTGTAAATTAAATACTATGGGAAAGAAATGGTTGATGTTTGTTGTTTTGCTGATTGTCGGTACAGCATCTGACACTGTGGATTTCTATTATGCGCCCCTTTTTATGGAAAGGGCCGAGTTTGAGGCCTCCATTCAGTTGAGTACAACCCCGAAAACCATTACCAAACCGGGAAAGTTGTGTCTCTATAAGAACTGGGTGTTATTGGTGGAACAATACAAGGGTATACACCTGATTGACAACAGTGACCCCACCAATCCTGTGAATAAAGGCTTTCTTACCATACCCGGATGCCTTGATGTAGCGGTCCGAAACGATGTGTTTTACGCGAACAGTGCTGACGACCTGGTTGGAATCAGGGTTGATTTTACTGCTTTGACAGCAACCGAACTGACCAGGCAGCGAAGTATACTTCCGCTGTTGGTCAACCAAGACGGATATATACCCTACGATTTAGCTGAAAAATGTGCAACCGGAGAATATGTTTTGGTTGGCTGGGTTAAAGTGAATGGTTCAAGACCCATAAATACGCTGTACTATGAATAAGCGATTGGCGTTGTTGCTTTTATTGATACCGAGTCTTTTTGTTTCCTGTATGGACGAAGGAATCTTTGATTCAAATTCTTCCAGTGTGGCCGGATCAACGGCTCGGTTTGTCATCAAGGGAGACTACCTGTACATAGTGGGAGATAACAACTTGATGACACTGAACATTGAGGATTCCACTGATGTGCGGATAAGTTCCAACCAACGTGTCGGATGGGGTATAGAAACGTTATTCAGTTACGATTCGCTTTTGTTCATGGGAAGCACGAACGGTATGTACGCGTACAATTTGAAACGGCCTGCAAAACCCGAAATGATTTCCATGTATGAGCATATCACCAGTTATGACCCTGTCGTTGTCAGAGGCAACTATGCGTTTGTCACCTTGCGGAGCGGGTCGAATTGGTGGAACTCAGTGGATGAACTGCAGGTCATCGACATCAGTCAGATGGATGCCCCGTTTGAGGTGGCCACTTATCCCATGACGTCTCCCAGAGGTCTGGCGGTTACAGACAGCTTGCTGTTTGTGTGTGACAACAATGCATTGGTTGTGATGGATGCATTGGATCCTGTGAATATGAACGTATTGCATCGGTTTACGCTTAACGGAGTACTCAATGATGTCATTGCAAACAAAGGGTTGCTGACAATTTCATATGGCAGTGGATTGGCCCAATTTACCTACGCCAACGACACCATCCGGCAAATCAGCACACTTTATTGAACCTGACCACCGAATTATTAATACCATTGATTTATGAAAAAGACCTTATTGCCAATTCTTGCTTGTTTGTTGTCGGTGATAGCCTCAGCTCAAACAGACAATCTCGTCAAAGAGAAGGATCCCACAGTAGCCGTTGCTTTTTCGTTGACACCCTACATGTTCAACACGGCTGAAATAGACCTGGACATACGGTTGAAAGAGCGCCAATGGTTGACTATTGCTCCCAGGATGCAATACGGCACTTCGCCAGATTATTACTACATGCCCATGAATACGATAAAAAACGGGTTGGGTTTAGGACTTATTTACCGTTATTTTCCCTTGAACCGCAGGAGCGTGGTCAATTCCGATGGTGTTGGTCCTTTTATTTCCGGCGGTTTAAGAGGTCAAGCCACACTGTACAATTATATGGGTAACAGGTATGTGGATTATACAGACGAGTATGGTATTGATGGTTTTTACATAGTGGGTGACAAATCGTATGAGGAATGGGTAAGCCAGTTGTCGGTGGATATTTGTCTGGGTTATAGCTTCCGTGTGTTTGATGTGATTTATATGGAAGGTTTTCTGGGTCTCGCAAGCCGAATCAGCAATTACACATACGATGAACGCAAGGGTTTTGATCTAAGTGAATCAGCGTGGGATACCGGTTTCTCGGGATACTCCATGACCGGTGGCATTCGTGTTGGAATATTTCTTGACAAATATACTCGATAAACTCATGGAAGCAGGTCTGTACATCCATATACCATTATGTAGTAGCAAGTGTCACTACTGTGATTTCTATTCGCGAACGGATACTACAGACAGACAGCCTCTTCTACAAGCTTTGGTAAGGGAATTACAGTCTGAATCCGTTTTTTTGACCGGTGGAAAACCGGTGAAACCGGCTTTACGTACCATTTATTTTGGAGGAGGAACGCCCTCCTTGCTGTCATCGGCCGATTTCAAGCTTTTGTTCGATGCCATTGAACAATCATATAATACAACCCATCTTCAGGAGGTTACGATTGAAGCCAATCCTGATGATCTGACCCCATCTTACTTGCAGGAAATCAGTGCATTGCCTTTCAATCGAATCAGTATTGGTGTTCAATCGTTGGATGATGAAGCCCTGAAACGCATCAACCGCCGCCACAACGCCCATCAGGCCAGGCAGGCAGTTGCTGATTGTGTGGCCACCGGGTTTACCAACATCAGCATTGATTTGATGTATGGCCTCCCTGGTCAAACCGTTGAACAGTTCCGGCAAACACTTCAGGAAGCATTGGAATTGCCGGTCAAGCACATTTCAACTTACGCGTTGAGTTGGGAAAAGGGCAGTGTGTTGTACAAACAGCTTCAGCAAGGACAGTTGAAGCAGGCTTCCGATGAGATGCTGGAAACCTGTTATGTGGAATTGAACCGTCTGTTCGGTGAAAAGGGTTACAAACGGTACGAACTGTCCAATTTTTCTTTGCCCGGTTTTGAATCGAAACACAACAGTTCCTACTGGGACGGGACCCCTTATTTGGGTATAGGTCCCAGTGCCCATTCCTACAATGGAAAGGTGCGTCGCATGAATGTGGCCTCCATTGACCGTTATGTGGAAGGAATGAATACCGGAAATGTGATACGCGAAGAGGAATTGCTCGATACGAATACGAATTACAACGATTACATCATGACTCGATTGCGTACCACACACGGCATCGTGCTGAGAGAACTGGAACGTTTATTTGGCATATCAAAGCGGTATTACTGTCTGTATAATGCCAAAAAAAGTCTGACAAACGGATTCTTGGTATATGAAGACGACCGGTTGCGCCTGCATGAAAAAGGGTTGTTTATTGCCGATGACATTTGTTCCGACTTGATTTGGGCATAAAAGTAAAGCTTCGTTCGTGTTTTTATATGATTTGGGGTCGTACAACAATGACTGTTGGTACGACCCCATTTTTTTCTGCAAAAGGATACGGCTAGCTTACTTGAACAGAAGTTGGGCAAAGGAGTAAAGACCGCGTCTCCAGGTCAGCCATTCGTGGGCTGTGCCTTGCGATTCTTCGAAAACAATCTTGACGCCGTAGGCCTGAAGTTTTTCAACCCACAATTTGGGGTTTGGTTCCTCGGTGCCCGTGTTGACATACAAGAGTTTGATTTTGTCATTGAAAGCTTTGGCATCTTTGAATACGCCCCTGAAAGCGACTTCTCCCAAATTATCAACAGGTGCGGGTCTTCCATTGCCCAGTACACCACCAAAACCATCAACCCAGAAACCGCTGAAGGTACCTACCCAGGCGAATTTGTCCATGTTGGCGAACACCGTGCTGGTGGTTTGCATGCCGCCTCTGGAAAGGCCGGCCATGGCGCGGTTCATTCTGTCGGTCTTGCAACGGAAGTTCTTTTCAATAAACGGAATCAGTTCCTTGATGTACATGTCGGAGGTGTTGCCCCTGGAACGAATGGCTCCTTTTGACTTGGCATCGCCACAATCCATGACGATGATCATGGGAACCGCTTTCTTAGCAGCATACAAACCATCCATGATGTTGGCCATGCGACCCTGGATGGACCAGCCGTTTTCATCTTCGCCCCAACCGTGCAACAGGTACAACACCGGATAGCTTTTGGTGGGGTTGGCTTCGTATTCGGCCGGCACATACACATTGATGTGGCGTTCCAAGCCTCCGTTGATATCAGACCAGTAGTACATGGAACGGACGCTGCCGTGAGGAATGTCCTTGTTGTAGCGGTAGTAATCGCCTTCCGGTCCTTCGGGAATCTCTATACCGGAAGAAAAATAGTTGCTGCCGAAGAACGGGTAGGTGTTGCGGTCCATCACCGTTGCGCCGTCGATAATCACGGAATAGTAGTGGAACCCCACCACCTGTGCATCGGTCGTGCACGTCCAGGTGCCCTGTGCATCTTTCACACAGTCGTACGGTTTGCCGCCAATGTCGACTTGAACCTTTTGGGCAGCGGGAGCACTGATACGGAACATGGCCTGACGGGTGTTTGGGTTGACGGCCGGGTAGGTAGCGTTGAAAATGTTGAGTTCGTTGGGCACAAAGCCTTCAGGAAGCGCCGGAGACCGTTGCCCCATCATATTCGCTTGAGACGGTGAGCCCAATACACCGGTGAACTGGGCGGAAGCCACTGCGCACAGCATCGTTGCGGATACTGCCAGAATGAGTTTTTTCATGATAACAATCGGTTAGGTTATGAATGGCGTAAATTTTTATGAGTTAGGCTTTTTCAAGCCTCAATATTACCAAAAAAATACTGGAAGACAAAAAATGCACGATAAACAGCCGATAATACAAGGTCTTTTTATACCTTGCGCCACAGATGTAACCATTCAATTATTCGCATAAATGAGAAAGATCAGTTTTATTGCAGCCGTATTGATAAGCGCATTTTGCTGTAAGGCAGCAGCGCAACAACCTGCACCCGTACGTGTAGAAGGCGGTATGGTGCAAGGCACTGTTGAAGACGGACTCACTGTTTACAAAGGCATTCCTTTTGCCGCACCACCTGTTGGCGACCTTCGTTGGAAAGCCCCCAAACCTGTTATCCCTTGGGAAGGTGTGAAGCAAACCACCCAA
Source organism: uncultured Bacteroidales bacterium (assembly GCA_964411555.1). Classification (GTDB taxonomy): domain Bacteria; phylum Bacteroidota; class Bacteroidia; order Bacteroidales; family UBA1402; genus UBA8389. The sequence goes on from CAYPLF010000032.1 coordinate 19,668, forward strand.
TTTGCACCCGGTCCCATGCAGGGAGGGAATACCCCTTCGGGTAAAAGCGAAGACTGTTTGTACCTGAACATTTGGAGCCCGGCTAAATCAGCCACGGAAAAACTGCCTGTACTGGTCTGGATTTATGGGGGCGGATTTGGAGCCGGTGCCACTTCGGAGGCCAATTATAGTGGGGAGCAGTTGGCTAAAAAAGGAGTCATACTGGTCAGTATAGCTTACCGGGTTGGCGTGTTGGGCTTTTTGGCCCATCCCGAACTCAGTGCTGAAAACAAGCAGAAGGTATCCGGCAATTACGGTATATTCGATATGGTAGCCGGATTGAAATGGATTCAAACCAATATATCCAAATTTGGCGGTGATCCTTCCAAAGTCACCATTTTTGGAGAATCAGCCGGCGGCATAGCGGTCAGCATGTTGTGTGCTTCCCCCTTGGCCAAAGGCCTTTTCCGTGGAGCCATTTCTCAAAGCGGAGGTTCCTTCGGCCCTTCCCGAAAAACACAAACCTATCCGGGTGAAAACATGAAACGCCTGCAATACGCAGAACAAGATGGGGCGGCACTGCTGAAAAACGCAGGCATAGCGTCCATAGCCGATGCGCGCAAACTTCCGGCGGACAAACTTCCGGCTGTCAGGGGCCTGGGTGGTTCCTGGCCTATTGTAGACGGGTATATAATTCCGGATGACCAATACAAACTGTACCAGGCCCGTAAGTTCAACGATGTAGCCATCCTGGTTGGGTACAACTCCGATGAAGGAGCCTCCTTTTCGCCTCCCAGAACCCCGGAAGACTATGTAAGCCAGACCAAGACCCGCTACGGGAAATTTGCCGATGCCTTGGTAAAAGCCTATCCGGCAGGAGAGACCACGGTGCCCAAGACCGCCCGCGACCTGGCCCGTGACGCCGCCTTTGGTTGGCAGACCTGGAGCTGGGCTCGTTTGCAAGCCAAGCTTGGAAAAGCAAACGTGTATTTGTATTACTTCGACCAACATCCGGATTATCCGGAAGGATCGCGCAACTATGGTTCAGGCTCACCCCACGGACAGGAGGTTGCTTTTGTCTTCAAGCACCTTGGAGGCAACAGTTCCGAAGACGATAAAGCCATATCGGAAGCCATGGCCACCTATTGGACGAACTTTGCGAAAAACGGTGACCCCAATCAGGCCGGCATGCCCATTTGGCCTACCTTCAGTGATGAAAAACCGGCTGTGATGCATTTCAATAAGACTCCCAACGTGGGAACGGTTCCCAGCCTGGAATCGCTCAAGGTGCTGGATTCGTACTTCGAATGGAGGCGTACTCCCGAAGGAGAAGCTTGGGCCAACTAAAGGGTCGGATCCAGGCATTCAGGTTTGCTACTTGGATATACTGGATAGTACTAGCCAAATAAATGAATAAAAAAGGTGGTTGTCCTCAATTGGACAACCACCTTTTTTCGTAGAGTAAATACCTGTTTGAACGCTATTATTTCATGGAGTCATCGACCAAAGCGGCCAGATAAATGTAGGCCGCACAGCAGTCAACCACCACTTCGTTCTCGTACCAGATGTAGGGCCAGTTTTCCTGATTTTCGTAGAAATCGGGATTGATGAGGTACAAGCCCGGCACCACACCACCGGGAATAGCGGTGAAGTCGGCGCGGTTGTTGCCGTAAGTTACCTTTTTGGATGAAACGCCCACGCCTGAAACAAACGAAATGCTGGAGGCAGGATGGCATCCCCAAATATAGTTCAACCCTCTGACAGCGTATTCCTTGCCAATAATATCGGGGAATACCCGGTTCAACTTAGCAGCCGTAAGGGCCCAAGTGATGGTGGAATAATTGCCACCGCTGTAAAATCCCCCGCGGCCAACAAGCGTGTTGTAAGGATTGGTCCTGATTAACGAATCCATTTGCGTTTTCAGGTTCTTGGCATAGGTGCGCAGGTCGTTTTTATAGGCTTCATCCATGAACGGGATGGCCTTCAACCAGGTGTTGATGCTGCCACCGCCCATGCCACCGCCCATACCGCCTCTTCCGGAACCACCACCGGTGTTGAGCAGTCCGGTGCGGATGGAAGGCCATAACGTTCTGAAATGGTCGGCAAATTTTTTGTCGCCCGTTGCCAGGTACAATTCAATGGCTACACTGGCCTCACCGGAAGCATTACCGCCCATGCGCTGGCCACCAGCCATACCACCAGTCATACCACCAGCCGGTCTGTTAGCCCCTGCGGGGTTGTTACCACCAAATTGAATAGTACCACCAATCTGATTTGTACCACCAGCTGGTCTATTGGTAGCGGTGGCTGGGTTTCTGTTACCGGTAACCTGTTGTTGCGCTTGATTCGTTGCCTTGTTGGTTACTTCCCGGTCCCAAATCTTAAGGGCCGTCTGCAAACATTCTTCAGCCAAGGCGTCGTTGTAACCCCTCAATGCCCTGGAGGCAGCAGCAATAGGAACTGCAGAGGAAAGGTTGGTGCCTGAACTGTAGTTGGTGAAAGCCCAGCGGTCGTCCATGACGCCCGATGTCAAACCGTCGGTTTCGAGGAGCTTGAGTTTGGAATTGAACACAAAGCCATCTGTCAAACTGCCAGCATCACCCACGCTGTTGTACTGGAACAAGCGCGATTGGACGATGCCGCGGATGGCATGGCCTATGGCCCGGTGCTGGGCGATCAGGGCCAACGTTCCGTGTTCGATTTGTTGCAACACATCGGGCACACCGTCCGGGTGGTGGATGGCCACCTGCTTCCGGTCTTTGTCTACCAGAGTCTGGTCACTGCTCAACTTCAGGTCTTCCCAAATGCCGCACAGGTAACCCACCGTACTGATGTGTGAACCGGTCTGGATATCAAAATCACCGGCGTCAAACCAACCACCTATGTTCAGTCCGGGTATATGTTCCAACGCTTTGAACTTGGTATCCGTGCTGCTTCCCATCCGGTAGCCATCGTGGATGGCCGTGTCCGGTGGCGCTTGCAAGGCATCGTCCTGGTGGGGGTTGCCGTGCCAGATACGGTAGCCTTCCTTCACAAACATGTGGTCCATTTGAACCGGCATCCAGGTGTGCAGGGTGGGGTGCCAGGTGGTTTGGAAAATCGTTTTGGCAATGGGGAAGGGGTCTGTTGTCAGTTTTCCGTATTGCAGGCGATAGATGCCTGGTGTTTTGACGGAAGAGAAATCCAGACGGTAGTAGGTGTTACGCACAAACAGGCCCCATTTCTTCAACGGAAGGTCCATGACCTTCGTGGTGGTACCATTGTCGGCCACCCGAATCAAGGAAGCTGTGGCCAGGGGTTTATCGTTGGGGTCGAGTTCAATGACGGCAATTTTTTCCAAGTCAGGATGGTATCCAACCTGCGGATGTGAGATGACGGGTTCCTTCATCCAGCCGGAGACGCTGTTGGGCGTCATGACCCATTGGACAACAGGGCCGGTTTTTCCGACGGGTAGCAGTTCGCGCACCACAAACCAGCCGTTGGGAGCCAGGTTACGCCCATCGTACAGGCCAATCTCACCGGTTGCCGAACGCAGCGTCACCATGGAATAGGGATCGTCGGGCGACAAGACCAGCTTTTTACCCGACGCCATGGGCATGGGTTTGGCATAAGCATCCATCAATTTCTCGTTCGTGAGCAACTTGCCATATTGGGGTACCTTTTCACTAAAGGCTTCTTTGATCATAGGGCCGGTGGCGTATTGCGGGAAAATGGCAATCTGATCGTCCATCAAGTAGGTTTTCTTGAAATAGACGGCGGGCAGGAATTCAATGTTCATGCCGGCTTTGCCTTCCAGGGCTTTGGGAACCGGTTTGTCCAGGATAACCGTGATGATGCAGTTTTCCCCCTTGGCTTCAACTCTTATTTTGCTGGTAAAGTCATATTCCGTATAGTAAAGGGTCATTGTGACCGAATTGTCAGCCATGTTGATCTCACGTGAACGGACCGTGGGTGTCAAATCCCACTGTTCCGGTGTCGGATTGAGGCGGACAGCTCCACCTGTTACCGTACGCACATTGTGCTGAATCATTTGGATTCCGTTCAGCTTTTCGTCAAAAAAACCGCCGGAATTGAAGGAGTTGTTGTAGATCATCATCTCAACACCTTGCTTTTTCAATACACCTAATTGATTGAGCTGGAAATTGTTGGTTTGTTGACTGTGCCCCTTGGATACAGGCAAAATAGCTAAGATGCACACCCAAAACAGCATTCGCAGGGTGCCGGTTGTCTTTTTCATGGTTGGTTCGTTGTTAGGTCAATCAGTTTGACAAGCAGAAAGCAAACAAGTTTAACGTGTTTTTTTAGTTGGAATGGGTAAATTCCAAAAAAACTGTTTATTTGTTGGTTTCAGGTGGATAATTCAACATTTGACTGCTATTTATCAACAAATGAACATATGTTGCAGATAAATAATAATCATCTTTGTACTCGAACCAGCGTATGAAACGATAAACTTGATTTATTGATTCTACGGAAGCAATACCCTAATTGATTTGGTTTTTATGAATGACGCGCATGCCCGGGTGGTTTTAACCGCCCGGGCATGTCATTTATCCATTCAGTTTGTAATGCAACGTTACAAAGGAAGGTTCTTCATCAGCTTATATGCCAGGATCTGTGCATCCTCAGCTGATTTCAGTCCGGTAATTTTGGCCATGCCTTCGCTGATCTCGCCTTCGATATGCGTCCAATAACAGATCTTTTCGTCTAACAGGAAAGCAACATCATCTCCACTGTTATTTTTAGTGTATTCAGCCCATTTTTTTGCACCTTCTTCATTGAATGTGATGAGTACTTCTTTGTCATTGGCTGTTGCTTTTTTGATCAAAGAATTGTCAACAATGGCAGCGGGATTGAGGGCAAAAACAAACATCAAGCTGTTGGAATCATCCATTGTAGAGGATGTGTATGTCAATGAAAGTTTTTCATTGATAGTTCCAATCACAAAATTCAACGTATCTTCAACCGGAAGATATCCAATCTCGAGTTGATCCAGGCTTCCCAACATGATACCTGTTTTCTTCAAGGAATCCCTGACCGGTTTGGGAACATTCTTTAATGGAACAATTTCGTTGATTGAAAAATTAATGGCAATGGGTGCCGGTTTTTCTTGTTTGGTTGTACAAGAACAAAAAGCAAAAATCAATGCAACAAAAAGGACGCAACGTGTTTTCATGGTACATTATTTTTAGGGTTCTTAAACACTTTTAAGAAATATTCACAAAAAACCGTATTTTAAGGCACTACGGTTTGTGTTGGCTCTAAAAGCAATAATATAAAGGTTTAAGACCAAAAACAACTAATTCGGACACTTTTTTAAAAAAAAGTTAAAAACCCTATTCAAACGGTTTCATTCACCATTGCCCAATGAACGTTGCAGTGGAGCCGGGAGGGTATCTGTGGCGTAGTTGCGTGGAAGGCCGTGAAAAAAACCGAGCGGCGGGAGGCGTAAAAAATCTCATCATTGGAAGGAGCGCGAGCGACTGAGTTTGAGATTTTAGCCGGAGCGTGAAGGTTTTTAGGCCTTCAAGTCGGAGCGCAGATACCCTCCCGGCGGAACGGAAACAGGATAATGTTACGGAAGAAGTTAACGGTCTGAACGAAAATATGTCACCCAAGCTGAAGTTCCCCAAAAAACTCAGGACGATGAAAATCAGGACGCTCAGTCTTAATCGGACTCCAGGAAACATAATGCGGCTGTTCAGTAGCATCCGCACACTTGTAAAAGTTGCCCAAAAGAACAGGAGGCAAACTGCCGGGTAAAACGTCAATCAACCCGAACGGAATCCGAACACAAAGCTCCCAACTGAAAATACCACTCATCTCGTTGAACGCCCGCCGTCCCAAACTCGACCACCGCTCAACGGAAGCCAGCTCCTCCAAACTCAGATCAGCAGCGTTTTCACGAGAACCATGGTGCCTGGCCGCCTTACAGGTACCGATGCAGTTGAATTCAAAGTTGAAGTAATCGTCGCTGTCGGCCCGTTTCACAAAAAACTCCACACAACTGTCCTGGTGAACGGGCTCATTGTCGCGGGTATGAACGGCGCGCAGGCAGTTGCCATGTACCTGGAATAAAATATAGATGGAATCAAACGACCGGCCAATGCAGACGGTGGTCAAGGGGCGATAGCTGAACGAAGGCCAATTGACTTGCTCGATGGGAATGCGTGCACCGCTCTCATCGAGCAGGGCGTGCACTTCCCCTATGGAAAGCGACCCCAATTCCTGAATGAAGGGAATGGACAAGCGTTTCATATTGTTTCCTCTATTACCCTGCAATGTTACGAAAAAAAACACATATTTTTTCCTACCTTTGCAACACACAGGAAATTTCAGCAAAACATGATACAATTCTTTAGAACACAGGCACAAAGCATCATTGCTGTGCATGCAACGACCCCATTCTCCGACACCGATCTTGAAAAACTGCAGTGGCTGTTCAGCAACGCCGCTCCCCTAAAAGAACAAACACTGGAAGGAATTTTCATCGGTCCCCGCCGCGAAATGATTACCCCTTGGAGTACCAACGCCGTGGAAATAGCCCAAAACCTGGGGCTTGAAGGCCTCATCCGCATGGAAGAATACTTCCCCGTGGCATCCGAGCAAGCCGAGCACGACAGTATGTTGCAACGCGTGTACAAAGGTCTGAATCAAGACCTGTTCACCATCACCCGCGAAGCCGAACCCATCCGTCACATCGACGACATAGCCGCCTACAACCAACAGGAAGGCCTTGCCCTTAGCCCTGAAGAAATAGAATACCTGAACGAGGTTTCCCGCAAAATAGGTCGCACACTCACCGACAGCGAAGTGTTCGGCTTTTCCCAGGTAAATTCCGAACACTGCCGCCACAAAATCTTCGGCGGAGTTTACGTGATTGACGGCGAAGAAAAACCCTCTTCCTTGTTTGAGCTCATCAAACGTACTTCGGCGGTGAATCCGAACCGCCTGGTTTCCGCCTATAAAGACAACGTGGCCTTCAACGAAGGTCCGGTCATCGAACAATTCGCCCCGGCATCGGCTGACAAACCCGATTTTTTCGAGGTTAAGCCATTTGAGTCGGTTATATCCCTGAAAGCCGAAACGCACAACTTCCCCACCACCGTGGAACCCTTCAACGGGGCTGCAACAGGTACGGGTGGCGAAATCCGCGACCGTCTGGGCGGAGGAAAAGCCTCACTGCCCATAGCCGGTACTGCTGTTTACATGACAGCGTACCCCCGCACCGAACCCGACCGCGAGTGGGAGCAAGCCGTACCCGAACGCCCCTGGTTGTACCAGACCCCCGAGCAAATCATCATCAAGGCCTCCAACGGAGCCAGCGACTTTGGCAACAAGTTTGGACAACCCCTCATCTGCGGTTCGCTGCTTACCTTCGAACACGCCGAGAACAACAAGAAATTCGCCTACGACAAGGTTATCATGCTGGCCGGTGGGGTAGGATTCGGCAAGAAGAAAGACGCCCTCAAGGGAGAAGCCCAACCCGGCCAAAAAGTGGTGCTGCTGGGTGGTGACAACTACCGCATCGGTATGGGTGGCGGCGCCGTGTCATCGGTCGATACCGGCCAATACCATTCTGGCATCGAACTGAATGCCGTACAACGTGCCAACC
>CAYPLF010000033.1:0-27156 GCA_964411555.1 uncultured Bacteroidales bacterium
CCATCCGCAACTTCAAGCAGGATATCCGCAACAACGAAGTGTATTACATGTTGAATAAAGCCCTCCGTTAAGCCATGAGTAAATACGTTATCGGATTGGATTACGGTACCGATTCTTGCCGCGCCTACATTGTGGACGCTGCGACGGGTGCCGAAAAAGGTACTGCAGTTAAGTACTATCCGCGCTGGGCCAAAGGCATGTATTGCCAACCTACGGCCAATCAATACCGCCAGCATCCCAAGGATTATGTGGAATGTTTGGAAGGTGCTGTGAAAGAAGCATTGGCTAAATGCGATCCTTCAGTGGCTGCAAACGTAATTGGTATGTCGTTTGACACCACCGGTTCCACGCCTGTGTTCACCGACAAGGAAGGTACGCCGCTGGCCTTGCTGCCTGAGTTTGCTGAAAACCCCAACGCCATGTTCGTGTTGTGGAAAGACCATACCGCCATCAAAGAAGCGGCTGAAATCAACGAACTCTGCGCCAAGTGGGAAATTGACTACACCTCGTACGAGGGTGGTATCTACTCCTCCGAATGGTTCTGGGCCAAGGTGTTGCACGTATTGCGCGCTGACGAAAGCGTTCGCAAAGCTGCCTATTCCGTCGTGGAACACTGCGACTGGTTACCAGCCTTGATTTGCGGCGATACCAAACCTGAAAACGTGAAACGCAGTCGTTGTGCTGCCGGTCATAAGGCCATGTGGTTGGAAAAATGGGGTGGACTTCCCTCCGAAAAATTCTTGACCACCTTGGATCCGATGTTGGCTGGTTACCGCGATCGTTTGTACAGGGATACCTATGCCAGCGATGTGAAGGTGGGTTACCTCACCGAAGAATGGGCACAACGCCTGGGACTGACCACGAACGTGGCTGTCGGTGTGGGTGCGTTCGACTGCCACATGGGTGCCGTGGGTGCTGAAGCTACCCCAAATGCCTTGGTACGCGTGATTGGTACCTCTACCTGCGATATCCTCTTGTCTTCTTACGACGAAATGGGTGACAAGTTGGTGAAGGGTATCTGCGGCCAGGTTGACGGTTCTGTCGTACCGGGTATGATGGGTCTGGAAGCTGGTCAATCGGCCTTCGGCGATGTCTACGCTTGGTTCAAGCGCATCATGGCTTGGCCTATTGAAGAGCTCATTGCTAAATCGTCTCTGATTGATGAAGCTACCAAGCAAAAATTGGTGGACGAAGCCATGGACAAGCTCATTCCTGTACTGTCTGAACAGGCTGCAGCCATCGATCCTAAGGAAAGCATGGTGATTGCCACCGACTGGATGAACGGTCGTCGTACGCCTGATGCCAGTCAATTGGTTAAGGGTAGCATCACTGGTCTTACCCTGGGTACAACAGCTCCTATGATGTTCCGTGCCTTGGTGGAAGCCACTGCGTTCGGTTCCAAGGCGATTACGGATCGTTTTGCTGACGAAAAGGTGAACATCGAGAGTGTCATCGGTATCGGTGGTATTTCCTTGAAGTCGCCGTTTGTGATGCAAACTATGGCTGATGTATTGAACATGCCCATCAAGGTGGCCAAGAGCGATCAGGCCTGTGCCTTCGGTGCTGCCATGTTTGCTGCAGTGGTTGCCGGTCAATACGACAAGGTGGAAGATGCCCAAAAGGCTATGGGTCAGGGTTTCGCTATGGAATACTTGCCGAATCCTGCTAATGTGGCTATGTATGCTGAGCTGTACAAGGAATACCAGAAGCTGGGTCAAATCACCGAAGAAACGTTCTACAAGTCTCTGTAAAGAGCGGTTTCTATAATTATTACAGGCTCCAACGGCGTATTGATGCTGTTGGAGCCTGTTTTTTCATCTGCAACATTATCCTGTTTCCGTTCCGCCGGCAGGGTAGTAGTGACATTTGATCAAATAATGCTTTAACTGATTAACGAATCAAAGTTCTACAGCCAATAGATCTCTTCCAAGAGTATGAATGGCGTTTTCTATTTTTTTACGTTGTTGCTCTCGTGGTTTCTTTAATCCAGATGCATAATGATGAAATTGCTTTTGATTGATTCCAGTCAATGCCTCTAGAGCCGGTTTTGAAAATATTTTGTCGAAGTAATTCAAGAAACTTTGAGTATCCATCTTGTATTGAATCGTGTAGTCTCCTTTTAAGATCTCCGGCAATTCTTGCGAATCCGTATTTTCCTTTAACAGGTTGATTCCATACAACACATTATTCTTTGCTTCAGCTACCGTCGAACCGGCACCATAAACTCCTTCACAATTTTCAGCATAAGCGTCAAAATAATCAGCGCTTCTTTCAATTACGATTTTAAGAGTTTTCATTTTTGTAGTATTATAGAATTCATCAATGAAAGATGAGATTACAACCCCATCTCTTTGTATATTTTTTTTCTCAACCCTTCTCCAATTTCCTTGGAGCCATGAAAAGGTATAGGTGGAGATAGTACTCCATCTTTCAAATAGAAGTAGTGGCTTCCTTCAGCATGGCTGAATAACCATCCACATTTCTTAATGTGTCTGTGCAATTCAGAGTATTTCATATTCTAGTTTCCAAACCAAACAAAGGTAACTAAATGTATACCATTTATGCAAATCTTATGCTTAAATAAATGTGTATATTTGTGAAATAAACTAATAATAGTAAACAATGAAAAAAACGGTAATGTTGCTTATTACGTTGATCCCTCTTTGTTGTTTTGCACAAAAGGGTACTTATATGAGTGTAAACACTTCAGTAGGATATACCGGGTATTGGTTTGATGATAGTTTTACGGAAATGGGCGTTGATGTGGAAAACCAGTTCTCGAAGCATTCAGGAGTGGGAGTAGGGGTGAGTTTGGCGCGGTATTACGAAGACACCTACCTGGCTAGTATTGATTACATTAGATTACCCATTTATTATACCTTGCATACCAAATTGGTGGATATATCACCTGTTGTCCAACTGAGTATCCTGCAGAATAGAACGTTTACTCCTGGAATGGTGTCGTATAATGTTGTATCGTATTATCCCAATTTCTTTGTGGATTACGGTCTGAGGCTAAGCAAAGACTTTCAACTGAGAAAGAATCTGTATTTGGTAGCAAAGGCTCAGGCCAGCTTTGATCCTATTAACGTGTATAATCTATTCTCCATTGGCCTGGGTTTGAAGCGTAGGTTCAATTGATTTCAAATCTCACTGACCCGTACTTTTTTGGTCTTGAGTTTGCTGTTGTTGAGGGTGTTGATCAGTTCGTTTAGTTTTTTTGATGCGGGAACGGCTACGTAGGAGCAATCTTGTTTGATTTCAATCATGCCCAGTTCCTCTTTGTTGAGTCCTCCTTGTTTGAGAAACAGACCGGCTATGTCGCCCTTGGATATCTTATCCCTTCTGCCACCGGTGATGTACAGCGTTTTCCAACTGGGAGGTTTTGGGGTTGATGCCTCCTTGATTGTTTCAATTTCTGTATTCCCAATAAACTCAGGCAGCGCTTCATTCACCCATTTCAGGATATAGGCGGTGCCATCGGCATTCATTCTAGCTGTCCTTCCATTCCGGTGTGTAAATTCCTGAATTCTTGGCGGCAGCTGAAAGTGAATGATGTATTTCAATTCGGGAATGTCGAGTCCTCTGGCTGCCAGGTCGGTGGCAATGATTAAGGGGTGGGTGCCGTTCCGAAATTTGATCAGCGCCCGTTCCCGGTCTATTTGTTCCATGCCACCAAAGAAGCAACCGTGATGGATACGATTATCGGTCAAGTAGTTGCTAACCTCTTGAATGGTTTCCTTGAAATTGCAGAAGATGATGCCGGGCTGGTTTCCAAGGTGGTTCAGTGTTTTGACCAACGTTGCCAGCTTGTCCTTGGTGGGAGAAACGATTGTTTTGATTTTCAACTGAGCAATCGTATGATCTGAGTAATCAATGCAGACAGGATGATCTAAACCAACAAAGGCAGGTATTTCTGTTGCTTTTGTGGCAGAGGTCAGCACTCTTTTTTCGATGTTCGGCAAGGCGGTTACGATGTCGATCATTTCGTTTTCAAAACCTATTTCGAGCGATTTGTCAAATTCGTCCAACACCAACGTGCGGATGAATTCAGTTGAAAACCGGTCTCTTTTCAGCAGGTCGGCAACCCGTCCAGGGGTGCCTATCAAGATGCTTGGATTGTGCTTGAGGTCCAGCCTATCTTGATAGCCTGCGCGGCCACCGTAAACGGCGTTGGTTTTGTATCCGGAGCCCATTTCCCGTATAACTTGCTCTATTTGAAGGGCAAGTTCTCTGGATGGAACGAGTATCAGCACTTGTATTTCGTCGCTTTCAGCATCCAGGCTTTCGATGATGGGGAGTAAAAACGCCAGTGTTTTACCGGTTCCTGTAGGAGAAAGTAAGATGATGTCCGATGATGACTCAAACGCTGTCAGCATTTCCTCTTGCATGGGATTGAGTCGTTCAATCTTTAGCTTTCTCAGGATGTCCTCCTGATTTTTCCTGTTGATTTGCATGGGACAAAGGTACGGTATAAAACAACCAATTGTACCAAAGAAAACAACCGATTGTACGGGTGGGTTTGGGGCGTTTTGTCCAATTTTGGAACGCAAAATGGGAAGTAGAAATTTGTAGTTATAAGTATATATAAACTGTAATCTAGTATGATGAAAAAATGTGTGCTGTTCCTTATAGGAATGGTGATTATCCCTACAGTGATGTGGGCTATTGGTGGAGAGGAGTATATTTCAACTTCAAACAGTAAGGGCTATTTCCCTTTATCAGCAGCCGGTAAATCAACGTCCTTGGTTATATCTTCAACGGACTATCCCGGTGTTATCCGGGCTTTGAAGGATTTGAAATCCGATATTGGAAAGGTGACCAACGTTGAACCTGCTGTTGTGCTTGATAAAGTGGGGTCACTTAAGGAAGCTGTCATTGTTGGAACGCTGGGGAAAAGTGCCCTCATTGATCAATTGGTCAAGAGTGGAAAAATCGATGTGAAAAACATGGTGGGGAAGTGGGAACACTTTCTGATCCAGGTGGTCAATCAGCCCATGCCTGGCGTTGAAAAGGCCTTGGTTATTGTGGGCAGCGATAAACGGGGAACCATTTATGGCATTTACGATGTGTCGGAAAAAATAGGGGTTTCACCCTGGTATTTCTGGGCCGATGTACCCATAGACCACAAAGATGCCCTGTATGTAAAACCCGTCAAATTCAGCGAAGGGCCCAGCGTGAAATACCGGGGTATTTTCATCAACGACGAAGCACCTGCGCTGACAGGTTGGGTTAGGGAAAAATTCGGAACAGCCAAACCCAGTCAGAACCCTCCTGTAGGGAATGGGGTTGCCAATTATGGTCATGAGTTCTATGCTACCATTTTTGAAGTCTTGCTACGTATGAAAGCCAATTATCTGTGGCCGGCCATGTGGAGCAATGCCTTCAACGAAGACGATCCCGAAAACGCCCGGATGGCCGATGAATACGGCATCGTCATGGGGACATCGCATCAGGAGCCCATGGTCCGTTCGCAGCAAGAATGGGATCGCCGTTACATCCGAACCCTGGGAAATTGGAATTACGTGAAACACGCCGAAACGCTGGAAAGTTTTTGGCGGGAAGGCATCCGTCGCAATAAAAATTACGAAAGCATTGTCACCATGGGTTTGAGAGGCGCCAACGATACCGAAATGGCCGGCAATCGGAAAGACAACATTGCCATGGTTGAGAAAATTGTCAAAAAACAGCAGCAAATTTTGCGCGAAGAAATGAGTCAAGATTTGGACAAAGTGCCCCAATTGTGGTGCCTCTACAAGGAAATCATGGAATACTACAACGATGGGATGCGCGTACCCGAGAACATCACGCTGCTTTGGGCCGATGATAACTGGGGCAACATCCGTCGCTTACCCAATGAGGAAGAACGCAAACGGAGTGGTGGTGCCGGTGTGTATTACCATTTTGATTACCATGGTGATCCTCGCAGTTACGAATGGTTGAACACCAACCCGCTGCCTAAAATTTGGGATCAGATGTCGCTGGCCAAACAATACGGTGCAGACCGTATATGGGTGGTCAATGTGGGCCATTTCAAGGGCTATGAATTGCCCATGGAATACTTTATGAACTTAGGTTGGAACACGGAACGCTGGGACAATACCAACATTACAAAATATTCCCAACTGTGGGCGACCAGGGAATTTGGAGACGAATATGGCGTGGCTATTGCTGATATTCTTTCCAAGTACGGCAAATACAATGGTCGCCGTAAGCCGGAATCGTTGACGGCAGCCACGTACAGTGTCTTAATTACAGTGAATTTGAGACGGTGGTTGCCGATTACAACGCCATCTTGACAAAAGCCGAGGCCATTTATGCCAAATTGCCCAAAGCAAAACGTGATGCCTTTTATCAAATCGTGTTGTTTCCTGTAAAGGCTTGTGCCATGGTTAATGAGCTGTATTATGCCGCTGCACGGAATCAGTTATACGCGTCACAACAACGTGCCAGCGCCAACATCATGGCGGCCAAAACGCGGACATTCTTTACAGCTGATACAGCCCTGATGACCCATTACAACAAGGTGTTTGCAAATGGTCGGTGGAACCATTTTATGGATCAAACCCACCTGGGATACACCATCTGGAGCCCTCCCAGAAGGAATAGTTTAAACGCGGTCAAGCTGACAGAATTGATTGTTCCGGATGCAGCCGGTATGGGCGTTGCGCTTGAAGGAAGCGAGCTAAGTTGGCCAAGCGCAACGGCAACAGCTACCTTGCCTGTTTTTGATCGATTCAGCAACAAACAGCATTACATCGAAGTATTCAACAAAGGAAAGCAACCGTTTGATTATACCGTTTCAATCGATGTGCCCTGGCTTTCCGTCAGTGAATCGAAAGGAACGGTTGGAGAAAACGATAAACGCATTGTGTTTGCGTTGATTGAAAATAAACTGCCAAAGAAAACGGGTTGGTAAACAATAACATAAAAGGAATACTGGTAGATGATGAAGGAACCTTGTGGGTTACGACAGCTGGAGGAATATCACGCATAATTGTGGCAGAAGACACTTCTGGTCTACACTTCATTATTCGTAATTTCAATGCAAACGATGGGCTGATAACCAATGAGTTTGTTGATCAATCTGTCTATAAATCACCCGGAAAGATGCTGTTCTTTGGCGGTATCAATGGCTTCAATGTGTTGGATTTGAAGAAACCATGGGGCGTACGTAAACTGTCCAAACCCATCTTCACTGACTTCTTTTTGTCGGGAACCGCCATAAAAGCGGGAGAAGAACATAACCACCGGGTGGTGTTGCCACGTACAATATCCACATTAGATACCCTGGTCTTGGGCTATAATCAGAATTACATCCGCATCAACTTTTCAGCCCTTAACTACATCAATCCTTCACAAACCTATTACCGGTATCGATTGCTTGGCAGCGAAGATCAATGGACTGAAATGGCTGCACCCGACGGTACCGGTTTTGCCAGTTTTACCAACCTGGAACCGGGTCGTTATTTCTTTCAGGTAAAGGCGGCAAACAACAGCAACGAATGGAGTGACGCATATGCTCAACTGACCCTGATTATACGGCCACCTTTTTGGAAAACAACCGTGGCCTACCTGGTGTACCTACTTTTGTTTGGCGCCATGGTTTATACCGTTGTCACTTACTACAAACGCCGTACTCAACGCCAGCTTGCACAAAGCAACGAGAAGAAACTGAATCAAATGAAGTTTGATTTTTTCACCAACATCAGTCATGAATTCCGGACGCCGCTGACGCTTATCCTTACTCCCCTTGAATCGATGCTTAAGGAGGTCAAAGGCACGCAGTTGGAACCAGCTTTGCGTACGATGCGGAAACATGCCAACGAATTGTTGGGACTTGTGTCTGAACTGCTGGATCTCAGGTGTTTGGAAATAGTGGGTGAAAAGCTGCATCTATCTTACGGTAATATTGCGGACGTTGTTGGACAGTACCAGACACTGTTTGGAACAGTGGTGGCAGAAAAAAACATCCAGTTTACGGTAATAGGGACAGAACAACCTGTATTCATGTATTTTGATGAAAGTAAAATTCGCCGAATACTGAGTAATCTGATTTCCAATGCGTTCAAGTATTCAACGAAAGGAGGGTCTATTACGGTTCGTCTTTCCAGCTCGGCCGGACAAGTCATACTGGAATGCATAGACACAGGGCCGGGAATCGCAGCACAGGAACTGCCGAACCTCTTCAACCGGTTTTACCGGGCGTCCGACCAACAACAGGGAAGTGGCATCGGCTTGTATCTGGTGAAAGAATATGTGCACTTGCATGTCGGTACCATAACCGTTGAAAGCGAACCGGGCAACACCGTTTTTAGGGTTATACTTCCAACTACGCTTACCCCAAAACAGGATGCCGCTGTTTCCAATGAAGGTTCTGTTAATGCCCCATTTGGAAAACCATTTGAAAACCATCTTGACAATCCACAAGCTATTGAGGAAACAAACAAAGCTGTATATACCCTGCTTGTGGTGGAGGACAATACGGAGTTAAGGCATTTTATGGTCTCCGAACTTCAAAAGGCGTATACAGTTATCGACGCTTCAGATGGTATAGAAGGCTTTTCGAAGGCACAGTCATGTGTCCCTGATTTGATTATTTCTGATGTCATGATGCCCAACATGGATGGGTACGAGTTGTGCAAGCTGCTGAAGTCAACTGTTGCCACCTCTCACATTCCAGTGGTGTTATTGACAGCCAAATCAACAGAAGAACATCGGTTCGAAGGCTACAAAGCTGGGGCCGACGAATATATCTCCAAGCCCTTCAATCTCGATTTTCTGGCGTTACGGATTGAACAACTGTTGAAGCAACAACATCTCCGTAAAGAACAGTTCATGACGAACCGTGAAGTCAATCCGGCAGCCATCACCATCAGTTCCCTCGATGAACGGCTGCTTCAGAAAGCACTTGAATGTGTGGAACGCAATATGGCCAATATGGAATACTCGGTCTATCAAATGAGCCTGGATATGAACATGGATAGAACCGTGTTGTATAAGAAAGTGCATTCGATTACCGGTCTGACCCCCTCTGAGTTTATTCGAACCTTACGGTTGAAGCGTGCGGCACAACTGTTGGAACAGGGTAACTATCCGGTAGCCGAAGTTTCAGAAATGGTTGGCTTTAAAACGCAACGGTATTTTTCCAATTATTTCAAGGCTGCTTTTGGGGTGTTACCCTCGCATTTTCCTACAAGAAAATAAGTATTTTCCCTACAGGAAAAAAAGTTTTTTTTCTTATACAAATGGCTTATATGCTGCTGGAAACCGTATTGTTCTAAAATCATATTCATATCTTTATCCAGTAGCTTATTTAGTAAATTGATAAACACAATGAGGAGACAACGCATCCTTTTAAGCCTATTTATTATTACCCTATTGTTTGCCGGTTGCACGAAAGATGACGAACCAAACAAAGCTGAACTGTTGAAAGGCACCTGGGTAAATACGTTGATAAACGGACAGGCCCTTTTGACCAATGACATGTTTGTCATGGAATTGAAATCGGACTTGACTGAAATGTATGCCATTGGTTTTCAGCTTGACGAGAACAACAGAAGTTGGGAGGAGAATAGTAATTATACGTATTCCATTGTAGGAGATACACTCATTATCAACGGCACAGATATACTGGACAATACCTTTCACATTGTTTTTTACATTCAATCGCTGACACATGAAACGTTGACAATGACCGTGCCGGAATTTAAAATGAATGACACGCTTTTACCCAACAACAATACGTATACCTTCAAAAGAGTCACCAATGATTACAGTTCAGCCTTCACCGGTATTTGGTACGGACATTGTACGACCCAGGGAAATGCTGACAGCCTGTATCATTACTGGGAATATGCTGTTGATGGCAGTTTTTCTTATTACTACCAGGATGAAAACAGGAATTGGAAAAAAAAGACGGACAATGGAGGGCGCTATTTCCTGTATGGTGATTTGATGGCAAGCAACTATTCGAACGACTTGCTCAGCGGCGGCACCGGCCAGGTTTTTGAGTGCTGGAATTTTACCATTGATGGGAATAAGATGGTATGGACAGGACTGCGCGAGAATAATGTCACGATCACGTATGAAATGGAAAAAGTGAATGTTATAGATGTATCATATAGATAAACCGAAGCCATGAAAAAGAATTGCAAATGGGTTTTAGTTCTACTTGTAATAACGTCTTTTCTCAATCAACCAAATGCTCAGATACCCAGTGCTATCCGAGTTGCATCGTGGGGTTCAGGGGTTGGTAATCTGAGGGCTGCCCAAGCCGAACGGGAACTTCTCGATAGTCTGGTGTATCTGGAAACATACGATGGGATTATCTACGGTGGAAATAAGGAAGTATGGGAATATGGTTCCGATGGGATTACTGAACAGTATAGTTGGTATTACTGGGACTCAAACGTTGCAGCCTGGATGGGCAGACAACGAGTGGATTCAACCTTTGATGCCAGTGGGCGCCTTTCAATGCTTATCAAAGATAGTTGGAATAGTACTACAAGGCAGTGGAAGCCGAATAGTAAAGAGGAATGGAGCTTTGATTCAAATGGTGAACGAATTTCATATTTTTACTATTCGTGGAACGCTGAAACCGAACAGTGGGTATACGCTAGTAAATCGGAAAGCACTCATTCTTACCCCGAAGATGGCACGCATATCATTTTCTCAATCAACTATACATATGATAATGCTAAAGGAGAGTGGGTTTTTCATCATAGAAACGAAATGAATTATGATTCAAATGGAAATCTGACTCTTTATAATGCATCATTTTTCGATAGTGGAAGTGATTCCTGGATTTTTAAAGCCGGAAGTTTCAAGTACGAGAATACATATAATGAACAAGGAAATTCAACATTGTACAGCTACTATTCATGGGATAGTGAAATGAACCAATGGAGAGGTCAGGGGGATTTGCTTGAGTCGGATTATGACACCAATGGAAATAATACTACGGTTGTGACCAAAAAATGGGATGTGGCATCAAATCAATGGGTAAATTTCAGTAAAACGGAAAACAAGTATAACGAACAAGGAGATGTAACGGAAATCAATACATCGGATTGGGACAATGAAAAAAGCTTGTGGGTGGTTGTCTCTAAACAAGAATTGCTTTATGATGCTAATGGAAACGTATCAAAAGACCAGACGTTGTTGTTGGATACAGTATCAAAGGAATGGTACATCAATACAAAAAATGAATACACATATGATGTAAACAATCATGTAACGCTGAAAGAACAATATATACGAAATGATGAAGGCCAATTGGTGTTGAACAAGAAAATGGAAACTGCTTATGATGCTAATGGAAATGTGAATTATACTGCCAATTATGAACTTGATGGACTGAGTGGAGTTTTTACTAAAAATTATGATACCAGATATACATACAATGAATCAGGTAATCAGTTAATCGAGGAAGCTACATCTTATTATTATGAATCTGGGCCACCCTATATCCAAAAAAGTACTTATTATTTTTCAATGCACTCCGTTTCTTCCATCGATACGCAAAAAGAAACGCTAAGCTCATTTGTTTATCCAAGTCTGTTCACCGACAGACTGTCATTCCAATTGAATAACACCGACAATCAGTCTGTCTTTGAATTGTTCAATGCTCAGGGGCAAAAAGTGCTATCAAAACAGGTTAATGATACAGAAACCATAAACGTGGCATACTTGCCCCGTGGTATTTATTTGTATACGTTGTCAATTGACAATAAAGTCATCAAAGGAAAATTAGTAAAGAAATAAATAGTAAAAACCATGAAAAACAGATTATTTTTAATTGCAGCACCCTTTTTTCTACTAGCGGCACTTCTTGTCCTGAACAGCTGTACAAACGATGACGAAGCGGGTGGTACCATCCAGGTTAGCTGCGTTGAGTTTATGCCAAACGTGGTTGAAGAAGAGGATGGAATTGCCGGTATCGATGCGGATATAGCTGCAGAGGCTCTACAACAAGCAGACGTTGATTTTGAGATGAACCTGTCTGAATCCTGGCAAAGTGCCTACAACGCTGCTTTAACTGGCTCAAACAAGGCACTGATTTCAATCGCTTACACCCCCGAACGTAAAGACCTTTTCAAATGGGCAGGCCCTACGAGTCAGTCAATGTATGGGATTTTTGAGAATGGAAACTCTGGTAATGTGTATCCTATGCCCATTGAAGAGTGCAAACAGCTTTCCTCCATAGCGGTGACGAGAAATTGGATGGAAACAACAACCCTAGAGGGGCTTGGATTTGACAACTTGGTGTACTACGACAC
Organism: uncultured Bacteroidales bacterium; assembly: GCA_964411555.1. Taxonomy (GTDB): domain Bacteria; phylum Bacteroidota; class Bacteroidia; order Bacteroidales; family UBA1402; genus UBA8389. The sequence continues at coordinate 12,282 of CAYPLF010000033.1, forward strand.
CTATGATCAAGCATTGGCTGCATTTATGGGGGGTGATGTGAGTTTTATTGCCAGCGATTTCTTCCATTTGGTTAAGGCACTTCCATCAGGGTTTTTCATGGAACATGTCATGACAGTGACACGATTCCGTACAGTGTACAATTACATCGCCTTTTCAAAAGATGTAAGTGATGCGGTTGTCAATAAAACGCAACTGGCAATCGAAGCCATGATCAAGAATAAACGGTCCATTTCAATCATGCAGAAGTATATGTCAATCATGCCTTCCGATTATATGCCGGGAACCATTCAGATTTATACGGAAGCCAGTCCGCCCTTCAGCTTTATGACGGGCATAGATACAACACGTAAAGTTGAAGGCTCTTCAGTGGATATTGTGAATGAGATTCAAGCAAGAACCGGGCATGTCAATAAAATCAACATGAGCCTGTGGCTTGATGCATATGCCATCGTTCAGTACTTGCCAAACAGCGCTCTATTTAACACCACCCGTACACCCGAACGCGAAAATTTGTTCCAATGGGTCGGGCCGATTTCTACAAGTAAAAGCTATTTTTACACACTGGCTTCTTCGGGATTGACCATTGAAACGATGAATCAGGCAAAGGCCCTTCAATCCATTGCCACGCCTGAGGGTTGGTTTACCTATGATTATTTGGTCAACAATGGTTTTCAAAACATTGTTGCCACATCACGTACTTCCTTGGATGCGTTTCAGCAGTTGATTGACGGAGAAGTTCAGGCGCTCCTGTTGACGGATTTGGATGTGAAATGGCTGGCTGATATCAGCGAGGTGCCTTTGAGTGATCTGACTCAACAGATGCAAGCGTCGAATTTAATGGATTATATAGCATTTTCACTCACAACACCAGCCAGTACGGTACAGCAATGGCAACAACATCTTGATGCCATGAAAGCGGATGAAACCTTTGACACTATTTGGAATAAATGGTTTGAAGGGTCTCCAATGCCGTAAAAAACGGCACAGTCGTCAATTCACCAGCACCTTGATACGCTTGCTGGTGTTTTTGAATTGGAGTTCCACGATGTAGAGGCCTTTTCCGGCAACTTTAATGGTCGGCACGTTGGAGGTCTGCTTGACAAGACCGTCCAGGCCGTACAAGGTGACGGTGCTACCCGGGTCAATGCCTTTCAGATAGATGTAGCCATTCCGAATATAAGGAATGATGTCGGTGGCAGAGGGAGTGTTCAACGTGATGACGTCCGATCGTACGCCGGTGGCAAAACCGTCGGTGGCAGTCATGAAATAGCCATACGTACGTTCGTTGTCCAATTCATCGACCATAAATGATGTATCCGGTGTAAGGATGTTGTTGTAGCTTGGCAAGATGCTTTCAGCCGTGCTGCCACCAGGCAAGGTATCGATTTCAAAAACGGTAAGGTAGTATCCGGTAGCCCAGGGCAACGGTGCCCAATTGGCCTTGAACTGGAAAGGCCTGATGTCACCGGCTTGACGGATGACGGGTTTGCTGTTGGTGGTTGAAAGTGAAATGATATCCGAATACTCGGAATACTTGAAACCGTTGGTGGAACGAACTTGGTAGTAATAAGACGATTGTTCGGTTGGGACATGGATGACACAACTCGTATCGCTTACCGGAAAATTGCGGTACCCGGCAACAAAGGTTTTTGTGCTGTCCTCACCGACGATGTCCAGCGTAAAAACATCCAGCAGATACCCGTAAGCACCTGAAACGGAGTGCCAACGGGCTTCAAAGGAGAATGGATAAATGCTTTGGGCTTCACGTGCAAGAGGCGTATCCATCTTGTTCTTTCCACCCATGAAATCGAACGTGATTTCGCTCCCCTGTTGTCCGACAATTTGTTTTTCGGCAATGTGGGTGATAGGCTTGTTGATAGCCGCACCATTCCATGTCTTCATGGATGGTAGCGTATTGTCATTGATGGTTGTAATGGAATAGTACCCGGGGTAGGGGTCACCTTTCTGGCTGGTTATGAATGAAGCATAATTAAACCCATTATACTTCACTCTGCTGTTGTCGGCCTCTTCGATGTCGGCACACTGATGGTTCTCAATGACATTCACCACATTATATTGCCATAGTTCTTCATAGGTAAAGCTTTTGCTTGCACCTTGGTATGAGATAGATGTCGAGACATTGTCGCGTGCGTCAATGTGGTACACGAGCATTCCGTGATAAGGGATGAATTCGTCCCAGGTTCCAGGTAGTTGTTGCCGGTTTTCCAGCAGGAAAAATTCCTTGCTGTTGTTGGTGTTTATGATCATACTCTGGTTGGAACTCGCCCATGGCGAAAGGCTGGGAGTGGCCGGTACAGAAAGAAGGTTGGGTTCCGTCCAACCCAATAAATACCGTTCAACCACAGTGAGGCATGGGGGGACATGTCCATCCTTGTTGTATGAACCGTAGGCCATCAGAGACCAGGCATCGGGGTCAAACCCTTCTCCATTTACTTCGTTATCCACGTCATAGAAGTCGGGCAAACCAATGACATGGCCAAATTCGTGCGTAAAGACACCTATGCCCGTCATGTCACCACTACCGTCCAATTCAGCACTGCATCCGTAGGTATAAATGGTCTTTCCATCCAGTGTCAGGCTGTAACTACCGCTCAAGGCATAGGAATGAGGCCATATTGAATTGACGCCACCCCCATCAGCTTCGCCTTTGCCGGCATAAAAAATATAGACATTATCGACGATGCCATCTCCGTTGTTGTCAAACTGTGAGAAATCAATCGTAGCATCAACAGCCAGGCACGCTTCCCTGACCATTTCCCTGGGGCGAACGTCCCTGCCCTCAACATTGGCACCGTAGTAGGCCATGTTGTTTGTTAATTTTACAGGACCTGCTACGACAAACTCAGGGGTAAATGCGCCATTGGAATTTGAAGTATAATAATCACTGACGCTTCCAATGTGATTACCCACATCATACCCTTCCTGGTTTAAGAAATTACTGAAGGCCGTGTTCGGAAGAAGAGTAGTAAAATTGTTGTCATTGAAACTGACCAAAATCACCAACGAGCGAACCGTGCCTGTCAGAGGGTAATCGTTGATCAAAAGATTGTTTAAGGCATTTGCTGAAGCACTTCTCAAGGCAGGTGCCTGTTGAATGGACGGAGTGGCTTGTTCTATTCTACGCTCGATGGCTTGTGCGCGTTGCTGTTCAGAAAAGCGCATGCCAGGTTCAAGGGTGGAAAGGAAGCGAAGGGTTTCGGGGTTGCGGGAATCCGGTTCGGTAGCAACATGAGGTCCCGGTACCAGGTCACCCGTTGAGTTGCAGATCAAATACCGGTAAAAACCCGAAGAATCTGTATTTAGCGTGTATCCGTCCCGGCTCACCGCATAGTGGAAAAACTCATCGCCCTTTTTCATGACAGTAAGCTTACTGCCGTCAGGTTGAGTGATTTGAACAAACTTTTTGGGTGCGGGTACGGCTAAAACGGTAGGACAGATTCCTGCTAATAGGGAGATGAACAGCAAACAAACCCATTGCGTTCCAAAACTTGCTCTTCTCATAAACACAAATGTAGAAAGATTCTTTATCTTTGCACAAAAATTCTCCGAAAACATATGAACAATACTGACTTACTGAACAAAGCAGCTGACAATATCCGTATCCTGGCTGCGTCGATGGTTGAAAAAGCCAAATCAGGTCACCCGGGTGGAGCCATGGGTGGAGCCGACTACGTAAACCTCTTGTTTTCCGAATTCCTGGTGTACGATCCGAAAAACCCGAAATGGGAAGGACGCGACCGTTTCTTCCTGGATCCGGGTCACATGTCGCCCATGTTGTACGCACAGCTTGCCTTGGCCGGTAAGTTTACCCTCGATGAACTGAAGCAATTCAGACAGTGGGGAAGCCCCACACCCGGTCACCCCGAAGTGGACGTGGAACGCGGCATCGAAAACACCTCCGGTCCGTTAGGACAAGGTCATGTGTACGCCGTAGGTGCTGCCATCGCTGCCAAGTTTTTGAAAACAAAGTTTGGTGAACAAATGGGTCAGACCATTTACACCTACATTTCCGATGGTGGTGTTCAGGAAGAAATTTCACAGGGTGCAGGCCGTTTGGCCGGTCACCTGGGTTTGGACAACCTGATCATGTTCTACGACTCCAACGACATCCAGCTTTCCACCGAAACCTCTGCTGTTTCCAGCGAAGATACAGCCGCCAAATACCGCGCCTGGGGTTGGGAAGTGTTTGAAGCCAACGGCAGCTGCGTAGATGACCTGCGTGCTGCCCTCAATAAAGCCAAGGCTGTTACCGGCAAACCCAGCCTGATCATTGGTAAGACCATCATGGGTAAGGGTGCTGTCGCTCCCGATGGCAGCAGCTTTGAAAACAAATGTGCCACCCACGGTATGCCGCTGGGCGAATGTGGTGCCAGCTTTGCAAAATCCATCGAAAACCTGGGTGGCAATCCCGAAGAACCCTTCGTGATTTTCCCCGAAGTGGCCGAACTCTACGCCAAGCGTGCCAAGGAACTTGAAGGTATCGTTGCCAAAAAATATGAAGCCAAGGCTGCATGGGCCAAGGCTAACCCGGAAGCTGCCGCCAAAATGGAGAAATGGTTCTCCGGCGCTGCTCCTCAAGTAAACTGGGAAGGTATTGAACAAAAATCCGGTCAGGCCACCCGCGCTGCTTCCGCAACTGTGTTGTCAGCCTTGGCTACCCAGGTGGAAAACATGATTGTGGCTTCAGCTGACTTGTCCAACTCCGACAAGACCGATGGTTTCCTGAAGAAAACCAAAGCCATGACCAAGGACGATTTCAGCGGCGCTTTCCTGCAGGCTGGTGTTGCCGAATTGACCATGGCATGCGTGTGCATCGGTATGGGCTTGCACGGTGGTGTCATTGCCGCTTGCGGAACGTTCTTCGTATTCTCCGATTACATGAAACCCGCTGTCCGTATGGCTGCCCTGATGGAAGTTCCCGTGAAGTTCATCTGGACACACGATGCGTTCCGCGTAGGTGAAGATGGACCTACCCACGAACCGGTGGAACAGGAAGCTCAAATCCGTTTGATGGAAAAACTCAAAAACCACAAGGGACAAAATTCCATGTTGGTACTGCGTCCTGCCGATGTGAACGAAACTACTGCCGCTTATAAACTGGCACTGGAAAATACCCATACTCCGACTGCCTTTATCCTGAGCCGCCAAAACATTGTCGACCTGCCCGGAAGCAATTTCCAACAGGCCTGCCAATCGGCCAAGGGTGCTTATGTGGTTGAATGTGATGGTAACCCCGACGTTGTTCTGCTAGCTTCCGGTTCTGAAGTAGCCACATTGGTGGAAGGTGCAGCCCTGCTCCGCAAGGATGGCATCAAGGTCCGCATCGTTTCCGTTCCTTCCGAAGGTTTGTTCCGCAGCCAATCCGCCGAATACCAGGCATCCGTGTTGCCCGCAGGCGTGAAACGCTTCGGTCTGACTGCCGGTCTTCCTGTGAACCTGCAAGGTTTGGTAGGCGAGAACGGTTCTGTTTGGGGGCTCGAATCATTCGGTTTTTCCGCTCCTTACAAGGTGTTGGATGAAAAGCTGGGTTTCACCGGAGAGAATGTGTACAACCAGGTAAAAGCAATCCTGTAATTTCATTACCAAATAAAAGAGGTCGTTCCGATTCAACCATCGGAGCGGCCTCTTTGCTGTTTTACTGCACAAAATGCTGCTACATGTAATTATTTCATTACATTTGCAGCATTAACCAATTAATCTGTGTATGAACTCTGACGATGTCCCTGTCGCGATATGCAGCGACCATGCAGGATATGAACTCAAAGAAATTGTCTTAGACTGGTTTTCGGAAGAAAACATCCCCTTCACCAATTTTGGTACGTACTCACCCGATAGTTGCGATTACGCTGATTTCGCCCATCCCATGGCAGAAGCCATCGAGGACGAAGAATCCGTACGTGGCATTGCCATCTGCGGTTCAGGCCAGGGTATGGCCATGACGCTGAACAAACATCAGGGTATCCGTGCTGCTTTATGCTGGAATACAGAAATTGCCGCACTGTCCCGTCAACACAACAACGCCAACGTACTTTGCCTTCCCGCTCGTTTCATGACGCCGGAATTGGCCAAAGAAATCATCCAGGTATTTTTCTCCACCGAATTTGATGGTGGACGTCATCAGACGCGCATCGAAAAGATGCCGGTTTAATAGTGTCTGTCCCCAAATATCAGGCTTCCGACCCTGACCATGGTACTCCCTGCTTGAACAGCGAGCGGATAGTCTTGTGACATGCCCATCGAAACCATATTGAACTGAGGATCCGATGGGTAATGTGTTTTTTTGATGTCGTCAAAAAAGGCGCGAAGGGAGTGGAATTCTGTATTGATCAGCGACTCATTTTCTGTCAAGGTGGCCATGCCCATGACCCCACGAATGCGGATGTGCTTCAGGTCAATCAAGGTGCCATCACTAAACAACTCCTTGCATTCTTTTACTGAAAATCCGAATTTCTGTTCTTCTTGAGCAATATGCAGTTGCAGCAGGCAAGGTACCACCCGGTTGATGCGGGCGGCTTCCTTGTTTATTTCCTGTAACAGTTTTAGGGAATCCACGCTGTGAATCAATGAAACAAAGGGAACCACCTGTTTTACCTTGTTGGTTTGCAGGTGACCGATTAAGTGCCACTCAATATCCTTAGGTAAGGCGGCCTGTTTCTCAACCAGTTCTTGTACCCGGCTTTCCCCGAACACGCGTTGTCCGGCATCGTAAGCTTCCATCAGCGCTTCCTTCGGGTGGAATTTTGAAACCGCTACCAAGGTAACCGTTGAGGGTAAATCGGAGCGGAGGCGTTCAAGGTTGGCACGGATGGACATAACGAGGTAGTTGAACAAGGTTGGTATAGATATCAAGCCTGAGTGGCAGGAGCATCATCTTCCACTACAGCGTAGGGGAATACGTCCAAAATGGGGGTGTCGGTTATCATGGCAACTTCGTAGTCGCTCATGGTACCTTTCATGCCTTCGTTCAGGCGGCTGATGGCTTCTTCAATGTCTGAAGCCTGGATAAGCATGGTAGAAGGCACCTTTTTCTCGGTTCCTTTTTCTTGGTCCAACACAATGAACAGTACCTTGGCTCGGTACCAACGATCGCCGGTGGGGGCGTCGAATACTTCATAGAATCGCGTACGTTTGATATTGGCAACGGTGAGTTCGCCGCTGGTAAAGGGCCTTGTTTCCTGGATGATCCGGGCTTCGGCTTCGGTGAAACTGAGGGCATCTACCAGGTAGGTTTCTGTGGTTTTCTTTTGAAGACCGTCTTCGGGAGACATTTTTTCGTACTGGACCTTACATTCGAACCAGCTATGCATCAATGACATATAAATGGGGTGTTAAGCGTTGTGTCGTGCAAACAAAGGTAACGAAAAAAGGAGAGGGTGCAAGACACGCTCTCCTTCTTTTTTGGTACTTTTCAAACAGTCTCAACAACTCATCTCCCCTGCATTTTTCATGGCTGATAGCAAGTTGTAGGCCCCTTTTACGACAAGCTTTAACGAGGATGAATCAACACTGGCGGGCAGGATAATGGCTGTGTATCCATTGTCTGACTGACCTTTCGTTACCTGGACCATGCGGTATTCGGTAAAATGTTTGCCGTTTTCCACCTTGTTTTTCACCACAATGAATACGTACTCTTTATCGTCGAAACGTACCAAAGCTTCCGTGGGTACGGTAGTGGTTTCTTTTCCCGAGAGAACTACGTGGGCGTTCACATACATGCCGGCCAGGAGGTTTTTACACGGCTTGAGGACGTCGGCATACACATGGTAGCTTTTGTCGCTTCCGATGGATTGGCCGGTTACCTTCACAATGGCTTCATGTTGTTCGGTTTCGTTGTTGGTGACAAAGTGCACCCGTTGACCAGTTTTAATGGTGCCGGCCTGTTGGTCGTACAAGGTCAAGTCCAAAAACAAACGGTTGTTATTGACCAGTTCAACCAGTACATCAGTGGCATCGACCGACTGGCCCACGCTGAGCTGTACGGCCGTGACATAGCCGCTGATGGGGGCAACCAAGGGAATGCTGCGTCGCAGGTTGTTTTCATCAAGTCGGGACGGGTCAATACCCAGCACCCTAAGCTTTTGCTCGAGCGCCTTGACCGTCACAGAGGCTGATTTATAGGCAGCGGTAGTCTGCTGCAGGTCTTTCTGTGCGCCCACTTCCTTATCGTAGAGTTCGCGTTGACGGGTATAATCGGCCTTGGCCACCTCATACGTGTTTTTGGCTTCCAGGTAGGATTGCTGGAGGTCAATGAAGGCCAGGTTTTCAATGAGTGCCAGGGTTTGACCTTTTTTGACGGATTGGCCTGGTCTGACGGAAGCGCGTTGAACCACGCCACCCATGGGAGTGGACACCGTGGCTTTGTCTTCAGGAGCTACGGAAAGCAAGCCGCTTGCTTTGACCGTGCCGTTGAGTGAACGTTGTTCGATGGAGCCGAGGGTGATGCCGGCCAGTTTGATTTGGTCTTCGCGCAGTTCCACCACATCGGCAGGTAGCTCTTCATGAGCCTCGGTTTCTACCTGTTTACCTGACTTTCCGGTACAGGAAAGTAAGAGGAACAAGCCGGCAAAAAATGGGATGCTAAGTTGTTTTATAATTGGTTTCATGTGTCAATCAATTAATGGATGAATCGGTTTTACCGGTGATGTATTCGAGTTGGATAAGGGCCTGGTTGTATGCGTACAACGCGTCCAGGTAGTTGTGTTTGGTCAACAAAACCTGGTTCAACGTGGTTGCGTAATCGAGGTAATCGATGGCGCCGGCCCGGTAACGCAGTGTGGCTTGTTCCATCAACAGCGAGGCTTCCGGTAACGCCTGGTTTTGGTAGAAACGAACGTTGTCCAGAAATTTGTCGCGGTTACCCAGCAACAAACGGTACTGTGTTTCCAGCGTGGCTTCCACATTGTCGGCTTGTGCTTGTGCAGAACGGACCTTTTTTTCAGCCGCTTGTTGTTTGGCCGCAAAGCTGCCGTACCACAAGGGTAGGGACAGCCCCACCTCGATGCCGTTCAGGCGGTTGCCAAGGCCCGACGGGACTTCGCCCTTCATGGTTTGGCTGAACACGCCCAAGCTCAGGTCGGGCAAAGCCAGGCTTCGCTCCAACCGACTTTCGGCTTGTGATTGGTCAATCTGCTGGCGGGCAAGAGCTACCGACGGGTTGTCCAGCACTACAGCTGGTTTACCATCCACCTGCACAGGTTGTACAGCCAGGCCGGCCACAGCACGGAGCTCCGTTTCGGCCGGGATGACAGCATATTCCACATTCAACAGGGCTTGCAGTTGCTGGCCGCACAGCTTCTTGTCCGTCTGTGCCTGTTTCAACCGGTTTGCGGCTTCCAACCGTTGGGACCGCGCAGCCAATGTTTCCAGTTTGTCGCTCTCACCAGAAAGGGCCTTTTGTTCGGCTGCCAGCAGGGCTTTGTTCAACACACTGTCCTGAAAGTGGTACAAGTCACATTTCGAGGACAAATAAACCCATTCCCAATAGACTTGTTTTACCTGGGTGGCCACATCCAGCTTGACGGCCTCGTGCTGCCATCCGGCTCCTTTTTCGGCCACCTTCGCCAGTTTCTTTTGGTGGATGTAAACGGTGGGGAAGGAAAACGACTGTGTCAATGTCAGGCTGTTATCGTATAATGGAGAGTTGATTTGTCCATACGAGCCCTCGATGACCGTTTTGGGGATGTCCAATGCCGCGCCTGTCAACGCTTGTTGCGCCTCCACCGAATAAGCCGAAGCCCGAACAGAGGAGTTGTTCTTCAACGCCAGTCCGATGGCTTCCGGAAGGGAAATCCGGGTGGCTTGTGGTGTCTGCGCCATACACAAGCCAACAGAACCCACAAACAATCCAACCATAAGCAGGGTGGGGCGGAAACGGTTGCGGATGCGGGAAAACCGGAACGTACGCGTTTCAACCAGCTGGTACAAGATGGGCAGGATGATAAGGGTCAACAATGTGGCCGTCAACAAACCGCCGATGACGACAGTGGCCAAGGGCTTCTGTACTTCAGCTCCGGCTGAGGTGGAAATGGCCATGGGTAAAAATCCCATGGATGCCACGGAAGCCGTCATGATAACCGGACGTAAGCGGCTTCTGAGGCCCTTGTGGATACGTTCGTCCAGTGAGGTGATGCCTTCCTCCCGTTCGAGCCGGTTGAATTCGGCAATCAACACGATGCCGTTCAACACCGCAATACCGAACAAGGCGATGAAACCGACACCGGCGGAAATGGAAAACGGCATGCCGCTGATCCACAAGGCCAGGATGCCGCCAATCAGCGACAAAGGGACTGCCGTCAGAATCAACAGGGTCTGTTTGATGGAATGGAACGTAAAGTACAGCAGGACCACGATGAGCAGCAGGGCAATGGGTACAGCCAGGGCCAGTCGGTTCTTTGCCGCCTGCAGGTTTTCAAACTGACCGCCGTAGGTGATGTAATAACCTGTGGGTAACTTCACGCCGGCTTCCAGCTTTGTGGAAACGTCGTGGATGACGCGTTGGATGTCCCGGTTACGCACATTGAACCCGACGCTGATCCGGCGTTTGGTGTTGTCCCGCGTTACCTGGGCGGGGCCGGATTGGATGTTGACCGAAGCGATTTCAGACAGGGGCACTTGTCCACCACCGGGCAAGGCTACGCCCAGATTCCTCACGTCGTCCAACTCTTGCCGGTAGTCCTTGTCGAGACGGACCACCAGGCCGAACCGTTTTTCCTCGTCGTACACCACGCCGGCCTGGCTGCCCGCAAAGGCAGCCCGCAGCACACGGTTGGCATCCACGATGGACAAACCGTATTGTGCCATGCGTTCCCGGTTGTAGGTCACCTGGATTTGCGACAAGCCCGTCACCTTTTCCACACTGATGTCTTCAACCCCTTCGATGGGTTGGATGAGTCGCTCGATTTCATCCGCTTTTGCCGCCAAGGTGTTCAGATCGTCGCCGAACAGTTTGACCGTGATGTCCTGCTTGGAACCCGACAACAACTCGTTTTGCCGCATTTGGATGGGTTGTTGGAACTCAAATTTCACACCGGCCAGAGGAATGAGGGCTTCCTCCATCTTGGCCACCAATTCTTCCCGGGTTTTGGCCGACGTCCATTCTTTTTTGTCCTTCAAGGTGATGATGTAATCGCCTGTTTCCAACGGGGTGGGGTCTGTGGGAATTTCCCCTGCACCGACCTTGCACACTACGTGTTTGATTTCGGGAAACGTATGGATGAGTATGGCGTTTGCTTTCTTGACCTGTTCCAGCGTATTGGTCAGTGAACCACCCTGGAGGGTTACCACGCCGGCGGCCAGGTCGCCTTCTTCCAACTGAGGCATGAATTCCCCACCCAGACGGGTGAACAGGAACAGGCTGGCTGCAAATAAGGCCAGGGTAGAACAAATAATGGCTCGTTTATGCAACAGGGCAAACGTCAATACTACGTCGTACCGTACCTTGAGCCAATCCATAGCCCGGTCGGAAGCGGTTTTCTGCTGTTTGGTTTTCCGGCCCAGGAAGAGGGACGAGGCAATCGGCACATAGGTCAACGACAATAGGGTGGCGCCAATCAAGGCAAAAGAAACCACCTGTGCCATGGGCTGGAACATCTTGCCTTCAATACCCACCAGTGTCAAAATGGGAACGTATACAATCAGGATGATGAGTTGACCGAAGGTGGCGCTGCTCATCATTTGTTTGGCCGATTCAATGACGTTATCGTCCATTTGACGGCGGCTCAGCTTCCGAAGGCCGGTGGTCTGCGATTGAAGCGAACTGATTCGGTGCGCCACCCGTTCCACAATGATCACCGCTCCGTCCACAATCAAACCGAAGTCGATGGCGCCCAGGCTCATCAAGTTGCCGGAAACACCCAGCAGGTTCATCAGGGAAAAAGCGAAGAGCATGGAGAGGGGAATCACGGAGGCCACGATCAGTCCAGCCCTCAAGTTGCCCAGGAACAACACCAGGATGAAAATAACGATGAGTGCACCCTCGATCAGATTGCGGGAAACGGTGCCGATGGCCCTATCCACCAGGTCGGAACGGTTCAGGTAGGGTTCGATGTGGACGCCTTTCGGCAACGAGGTCTGGATGGTTTTCATCCGTGCTTCCACGTTTTTGGTCACTTCGTTGGCGTTGGCGCCCTTCAGCATCATCACCACACCACCCACGGCTTCCGTCGTGTCCACCACGAAGGCTCCATACCGGGTGGCGTTGCCAAATTGCACAGTAGCAATGTCCCGAATCAGTACGGGAACCCCGCCCGGGTTGGCTTTCACCACGATGTTCCCTACGTCGTCCAACGATTGGATCATACCCACACCGCGGATGAAGTAGGCGGCCGGATTCTTTTCGATGTAGGCACTGCCTGTATTTTCATTGTTTGCACTCAGGGCGTCGAAAATGTCTGTCAGGGTCAGCCCCATGCTTTTGAGCCGTTCCGGGTTTACGGCTACTTCATATTGTTTCAGAAAACCTCCATAGCTGTTGATGTCGGCCACGCCCGGTGTGCCCAGCATTTCACGGCGGACCACCCAATCCTGGAGGGTGCGCAACGTCATGGGGTCATACAGGTGTTCATAACCCTTGTCAACCGACAAGCGGTATTGGAAAATTTCTCCCAGGCCTGTGGAAATGGGTGCTAGCTCAATGTCGGCTATACCTTCCGGAATTTGATCTTCGGCTTCCTTAAGCCGTTCGTTCAATTGCTGGCGTGCCCAATAAACATCCACGTTGTCCTTGAATACAACGGTGACCACCGACAAGCCCAGGCGGGAAATGGAGCGGAGTTCGATGATGTCGGGAATACTGGCGACGGCTACTTCGATGGGTGCCGTGATGGTGCTTTCCACCTCCTGGACAGCCAGGGAAGGTGCCCACGAGATGATTTGCACCTGGTTGTTGGTGATGTCGGGGGTAGCGTCTACCGGCAGACGGGTCAGGGAGTAGATGCCCCATCCGATGAGTGCCAGTACAAACAGCCCGACCACCACCTTATGCGTCATGCAATAGTGTATGATACGTTCTATCATGGATATTGGAATTAGAATTTTCTGATACCGTCCTGAAAAAGAGCGGTTTAGTTGGGTCGACAATCAAGTTGTAGCATGACTGCCACATAGCCACCAATAAAAATGGCGGTTAATTAAATCGTCGAAAAAAGGAGAGGGGAAATCAGCCGAGTTTTGGCGGTTGCCAAATGGATGCATTCCTGGAACAGGGGTCTGCTTTGTGAAGATCGACAGTCAGTCTTATTTGTTCAATCGGACAACAAAGTAAAACGGGTTGTTGTAGCTGCACGACCGGAGTGGTACAACAAGAACAGGTACAAAAAGGAGAACATCCGTCTTCCATGTGGTGATGTTGGTCATCGGTCTGTCGTCCCAATACAGAACTGACTACCTCATTGGTAGGCAATTCATCGTGACACGGCACAAAAATCAGCGCTACGATGTAACAAGCAAGCAGGAGAGACAATATTCTCACAGTAATCAGTTTGCAGCAAAGATAGGAAAAATCATCCTCGTTTGTACACGGTTTGCAGTGTTTCCAGGTCGCGGATACGGATGTCTTTATCTAGCAATTCAATCAAACCGTCTTTCTCAAATGTTTTCAGCAGTTTGACCGTGCTTTCCGTGGATAGCCCGGCGAAATCAGCTAAATCTTTGCGGGAGAGCAGGGTAAACAAAGATGGCTCCCGTTCTTTCACTCTATTGAGATACAACAACGCCGCCGCTAATCGACCGTTCATCTGTTTGAATTGTTGATTGCGTAAGGTCTCGTATAGGCCGGATTGTTGTCGGGAATGACGTTCGGCCAGTTTGAGGGCGAATCCGGCATTAACTTGCAGTACCTGACTCAGACTTTCCTTGGTGACAAGAACAGCCTGGCAGTCAGTTAAGCAAGCCGTAGAATAAGGAACCGTGTCTGTGGAAAAAACGCTAGGCAACCCGATAAATTCACCGGGCAATACAATGTTCAGGTTCAACGTCTGGTTGTCGTTACCTTCCAGGTATTGCTTCACCACCCCGTTCATCAGGAAAAGGATATAGGAAGGATAGGTGCCTTGCTTGGTCAGGGTGTCACCCTTTCGGAACAAGACCTGCGTGCGGTTTTGTTGCAATTGCCTGACTTCTTCACCCGATAACTGTTGAAAACAAGGCGCCTTGATGTCGCAGATGTATTCGGAGTCGGTTTCCTGTAGGGTTCTCATAGTATTGTACCGTATCGATAAATCAAAGATAGTCTTTTTCTAAAAAACTAAAAAATACTCTAATTACACTTTTGAAATAAAAAAAGTGTATATTTGACTGTTGAAATATAACAGATCGCATGAACACAAAAAGCAAGAAATACATTGTAAAGGCCTTGGAGATATTCAAACAGGAAGGCTTGAGATTATCTCTGGATGAATTGGCAGAAAAAATGTCCATCTCAAAGAAGACCCTGTACAATCACTTTGCCTCAAAAGAAGACCTACATACGGCTTGCATGCAAAACATGTTCGACGAATTGAATCAAAAAGCCGACTTGCTGACCGTTCCTTCTAAAAATGCCATCGAAGGTATGCGGGAAGCATTTTCAGGGTTAAAAACCGTTTTCCTTCAACTTTCACCCTTGTTTATCAGCGACCTGCAACGGAATTACCCCAACATTGTATACTCCTGCCATGCTTCCGATGTCGATGTGTTTCGGGTAAAAATCAGAGAGAACATAGAGAAAGGCATCAAAGAGGGAGTTTATGCCCCTCAACCCGACGTTGCTTTTATCAGTCGCTACATCATACAATCGGTGTTCGGTTTTTACTTCAATGCTGCGGTCAACCAAGCCGATTTTTCCACTTCAACCTATTTTGAGACCGTATTGGAATT
>CAYPLF010000034.1:0-26749 GCA_964411555.1 uncultured Bacteroidales bacterium
TTGTCGTCCACGAGGATGAAGGCGGGGAAATCTTCCACCCGGATTTTCCAGATGGCTTCCATGCCCAACTCGGGGTATTCCAGACACTCGATGCTCTTGATGTTGTTCTGAGCCAGGATGGCAGCGGGGCCCCCGATGGAACCCAGGTAGAAACCACCGTACTTCTTGCAGGCATCCGTCACCTGTTGCGAACGGTTCCCCTTGGCCAGCATGATCATGCTGCCACCCATACTTTGGAACAAGTCCACATAGGAGTCCATACGACCGGCTGTGGTCGGGCCCATGGAACCGCAGGCGAACCCTTCCGGCGTCTTGGCCGGACCCGCGTAGTAAATGGGGTGGTCCTTGATGTATTGCGGCAAACCCAAACCTGCATCTACCCGTTCCTTCAGCTTGGCGTGCGCAATATCGCGCCCCACCACGATGGTACCGTTCAACGACAAACGCGTGGCAACCGGGTACTTGGTCAGTTCCTTGAGGATATCGGCCATGGGTTGGTCGAGGTTGATTTTCACAGCATCACCCTCACCCGCATTGCGCAACGATTCCGGAATGTATTGGCCTGGGTTTGACTCCATTTTTTCCACCCAGATACCGTCCTTGTTTATTTTTGCCTTGATGTTGCGGTCGGCTGAACAGGAAACAGCCATAGCCACCGGACAGGAAGCACCGTGACGAGGCAAGCGGATGATGCGCACATCGTGGGCCAAGTACTTGCCGCCGAATTGGGCGCCGAGACCTATACACTGGGCAGCCCTCAACATCTTCTCTTCCAGTTCAACATCACGGAAAGCCTGCCCCCACTCATTTCCTTGAGTAGGCAGTTCGTCGTAGTATTTGGTGGAAGCCAGCTTCACCGTTTTTACTGTCTGGTCGGCCGAAGTGCCACCAATCACAAAAGCGATGTGGTAAGGAGGACAGGCTGCAGTACCCAATGATTTCATCTTTTCGATGAGGAATTTTTCCAGCGTGTCGGGATTTAACAACGCCTTGGTTTCCTGATACAGGTAGGTCTTGTTTTGTGAACCACCACCCTTGGCGATAAACAGAAACTTGTATTCAGCACCGTGACCCGCCATGATGTCAATTTGGGCAGGCAGGTTGCAACCCGAGTTCTTTTCCTCGTACATGCTCAACGGAATGGTCTGCGAATAGCGCAGATTCTCTTCGGTGTAGGTTTTGTACACACCCAGCGAAATCGCTTCCTCATCGTTGCCATCCGTCCACACCTGGTTGCCTTTCTTGGCAAACACGGTAGCGGTACCTGTATCCTGGCAGAAAGGCAGGATGCCCTTGGCGGATACTTCCGCATTGCGGAGCATGGTCAAAGCCACATACTTGTCGTTCTCGGTAGCATCCGGGTCATCCAGAATGGCGGCCACTTGTTTTTGGTGGGCCGGACGCAACAGAAAGGACACGTCGCGCATGGCCGTATTGGCCAGCAAGGTCAACCCTTCCGGGCTTACTTTCAATACATCCTTGCCCTCAAATGAGGAAACAGACACGTGGTCTTTGGTCAGCAGGTAATATTCAGTTTGGTCCTTCCCAACGGGAAACGGATCTTGATAATGAAAAGGAGGTACAGCCATGGCTTATTCTAGTTATAGTTTACGCATCAAAGTTACAAAAACACCTCGACCTGACCATGATTGGCAGCAGGTCCGGTTTTAAAAAAGTGGGCTATTTTCAGCCCCGCACCGCGTTGATAAAAGCGGTAATATTTTCCGAAGTTACACCAGGAGGCATGCCACCCCCGCAAGAAAAGAGCATGCGGCTGAAACCGGCAGCCTCATCCTTCAACAGTCGGGCTTGTTCCGCCACTATTTCAGGTGTTCCCGCAGCCAATACATCCCTGGGAGGAATATTGCCTAGGATGGCCATGCTGTCGTTGGTCTCGGCACGCAGTTCTGTCAATGTCCTGTGGATGCCCGGGTTGTACAGGTTGATGCCCAATTCCGGGTAATACTTCACGGAAACCGTGCAATCCGCATCGTTGTGGAACAGCTTGACCGAATCGTTGGTGTCGTACAATTCCTTTAAGTACGGATAAGCAAATTCTTTGAAATCCTCTTCGCTGATAAAGCCCACAATGTCGTCGAGCATCATGATGCCGTCGATGGAATCGAAAGTCTCGTGCTGCAAGGCATGCCAGCGTTTCAGGAAGTCCGTGATGGTCCTGAGCAGTTTGTGGGTGGCTTCCGGATCCATCATCATGGTGGTGAGGAACTCGGTGGTACCCATCAAAAACGAAGCAATATTCAACGGTCCGCGCGACACCGAAAACCGGATATCGTGACCGGCAGCCTGCATAGCCGGCCGAGCCTTAACCAACCGGTTGAGCATAAAGGGGAGCAAGCCGTCTGTTTCCGGATTGGGCACTTCCAACTTTTCAATACCCTCGGCATCGGAAATGATGGGGTGGGCAAATGGAAATTCGTCTTTCCAGAAGGTACACTTCGAACCGAAAGCGGAAGGCTCCGTACACATGCCGTATTCGCTCCAGGCGCCCGGCAGGAACATCACATCGGGAAAAGTATTCCACGCTTTCATATTCGCATCCAGCCAAATGGCGTCGTTGGTAAAGTAATCCAAAATGGAACAGCCGTACCAACCTGGCAACCAGGGGCAGTCAATGATAAAACCGATTTGGTTTCCTTGCACGGGCCCGCCGTTTACCAGCGATTTGAGGGTAGCCCATTGTTTATCTGTCATAGCAACTTGGTGTATGTATATAAGTATATAATTTACGAGGATAATGCAGTAACCTACTCTTCCAGGTCGTACTTTTGAAACAAAAAGTCGTTGTACGGAAAGCGGGTGACGTGGATTTCCTTTACTCGTTCGTAGACCAATTCTTTAAGCGCCTCCATGTTCGACATGTTCTTAGCCGAGATGAAGATGCAGTCCTTATCCATACGCGACATCCAAGTCTGCTGCAATTCTTCCAGGCTGATGTTCTCGCGGGTACGGGGTGTCAGGTCGTCCTCATCCTTTTCCACATGCTGGAACGCGTCAATTTTATTAAACACCAAAATGGTTGGCTTGTTGTGCGCTTCCAGTTCAGTCAGCGTCTTGTTGACCACGTCAATCTGCTCTTCAAATCCGCTGTGGGAAATATCCACCACATGTACCAATAAATCGGCTTCACGCACTTCGTCCAAGGTAGATTTGAAGGATTCCACCAAATCGTGGGGTAACTTACGGATAAACCCGACCGTATCCGTGAGCAGGAATGGCAGGTTGTCTATGATAACCTTACGCACGGTGGTGTCGAGCGTTGCAAACAACTTATTTTCGGCAAACACCTCCGACTTGCTCAACACATTCATCAGGGTGGACTTGCCTACGTTGGTATAACCCACCAGTGCGACACGGACCATTTTTCCGCGGTTCTTGCGTTGGGTGGCTTTTTGCTTGTCAATCAACTTGAGTTCCTCCTTCAAATGGGCAATCTTGTCGAGGATGATGCGGCGGTCGGTCTCAATCTGCGATTCACCGGGTCCGCGCATACCAATACCACCACGCTGACGTTCAAGGTGGGTCCACATGCGGGTTAAACGTGGCAACAAGTACTTATATTGGGCCAATTCCACCTGCGTTTTAGCGTGGGCCGTTTGGGCACGTTTGGCGAAAATATCGAGAATAAGGCTGGTACGATCAAGAATTTTGATGCCCAGTTCATTTTCCAGGTTCTTGACCTGCTTGGACGAGAGTTCATCGTCAAAAATAGCCAAGCCTATTTCGTTTTCCTCCACATACACCTTAATTTCATTCAACCGACCGGAGCCCACAAAGGTCTTGGGATTGGGCATGTCCAGTCGTTGTAAAAACGTCTTGACCGGCTCAGCCCCTGCAGTATCGGCAAGGAATGCCAATTCATCGAGGTATTCGGTAGTCTTTTGCTCAGGTTGGTCGTTGGTAATCAACCCCACGAGTATGGCTTTCTCCACCTCTTGTTGTACGCGGACACGCTCTATCATAGTTTGTTGTTTGATTGCAAAGATACGACAAACTCCACTAGAGTTGCCACATTCTGATTTTTTTCGTTATTTTGTACCCTAGGTTTTCGTCCGCTTTCGGACACCGGTTAACACGTAACTCAATTCACTGCAACATGGAAATCAGTATTGGTTTTTGGATTGGTTTTTTTGTCTTTGTACTCATCATGCTCACGCTTGATTTGTTTGTCTTTCACAAAAAAGACCATATACCGAGCATCAAGGAATCTTTGCTCTGGAGTGCCTTCTGGATTGGCTTGGCCGTGTTGTTCAACATTGGAGTCTGGATGTTACTGGGTCAAAAAGCAGCCTTGGAATTCTTCACCGCCTACCTTGTTGAAGAATCGTTGAGCGTAGATAACCTGTTTGTCTTCATCCTGATTTTCGGATTCTTCAAAATTGAGGCCCAATACCAACACAGAGTCCTTTTCTGGGGCATCATAGGCGCCATTGTCATGAGGGCCATCTTTATCTTTGCCGGTGTGGCCCTGCTGAACCGATTTGATTGGATTATGTACGTTTTCGGAGCTTTCCTGCTTTATACCGGTGTCAAGATGCTGGTAGACCGAAAAGATGATTCAGAATTCAACCCCAATGACAACATCGTCATCAAAACATTCCGGAAAATCATGCCGGTGACCGATGACATGTCTGTACCGCACTTCTTTGTCAAAAAGAATAAGAAAACCTATGCGACACCCTTCTTTTTGGCGCTGTTGTTCATCGAGGCTTCCGACCTCGTGTTCGCCGTCGATTCCATTCCGGCTGTACTCTCCGTCTCAAAAGACGTATTCATAGTCTATACCTCCAACATCTTCGCCATTCTCGGTTTGCGGTCGCTTTATTTTGCCCTCAGCGGCATTATGCAGTACTTCCGCTTCCTGAAACTGGCCTTGGCCGGCATTCTGACCTTTATCGGGTTTAAGATGATCATCAACGAGTTTACAGCTGAGGAGGGCTTGCATTTCCACATTTCAAATGTGGTATCGCTCAGCGTTATTGTCGGGATGCTAGCCGTATCAGTGGCCGCTTCCGTCCTGATCAAAGAGAAGAAGAACTGACCACCTTGATGGTCTGATTGACATCTTTTGCCGTCAACCGAACCAGGTACATGCCTTGAGGCAGCTCCACCTGCATACGGTTGGCGGTTGTTGTTTGCTCACGCTGCAACTGACCTTGGAGGTTATACACGGCAATGTGTACAGGTCCATCCAACTCATCCCAGCTTAACAATCGTTCTGCAGGGCTGTAATGAAGGTTCAATCCATTTCTACCAGCCTCAACAGGCTCCAGAGGCGTCGCGGATGGTGGTAAAATATCGATGTAAAATTCTTTCGACAGAGTGCTTTTAAATTGATCTGTCACTTTAATGGCTACACCCTCCTTATTATTACTACCAGTAACGTATTGAAATTCTTTGGTAGTTTTCAAAATGCCGTTTTCTTCCATGAAGTATAAGGGTCTTTCCTTACGAGTAAATGGGTTAAACGTTCCAGAAAGGCTGAAAATATAGGTATTGCCCGACCAGTCGTCTTCCACATCAATGGTAGCTACGGTAGTGCCAGCTGGCAATCCAGCTTGAACCGTGTTATTGCTGAGCGACAGACTAATCGGCCCCGGCACGGTGGGTTTGATGCCTACAATGACCTGGTTGTTGTATGAAAAATCATAGCTACCCGGATTGAGTACATTGATGGAAAAATAATCATCTTCATCTGAATATGCCCCACTCCAGCCCCAATTTATATGGTATAGTGTACTGTAATCGTTTTGAACATAACCATCAATATTGAAAGCATGACCAGGTTGACCATCACCCCCATCGCCTGCATAAATCAAGGGTCTTCCTGCTTCCAACTCTGCATTCAGCAAGGCCGTCCACTGGGCATCGGTGCCGCCTTTATCGATGCAAGCCACGCTGGATGAATAACCAAAATAGGTTTTCAGCGCCGTAGCAGCCGTTGTGGCATAAGCACCCGAACCGTTTGGACCAAAACTCATTTCCACACTAACAGCGCAATGGTACAAAAAATCAGCTATGTCTTTATTGGCAGTGCTGGTTTGCATGTTTAACCAATTATAGTTGCCGTAATCGTCAAAAATTACGTATTGATACCCGTACTTTTTATCCACATAATCAGCTTTTCCAGTCCCTTTTGTCGGGTACTGATAAACAGACATAGCCTGCCCCATGGCAACAGCCACGCAACCAACATAAACATGACCTCCAGGACCGTTAACATCAACAGGGCAAGATTGGTTCCAGGGTGCATTTTGATTCCAATTAACGGCAACGAGGGGGGCCACGCTGGCATAACCACTGGTAGCTTCAGTAGCCGAACGCAACCGGACACCTGAAGTTATCCATTTCTCGTTGACAGGCTGGTTTGGATTCAGTTTCAACAATTGAATCTGCTTTTCGTATGAACGTAGCAAGTGCGTAAAACCCGGATTGACTCGTGTACTGTCGAACGTAAACGAACCAGTCAGGCTGTAACCAAGTATGGGTTCAGCCACATCATCAGTTGCCATCAATACCCAACCTGAGGGTGCAAATGCAACAACAGCCAAATTGGGTTTTCCATTTACCGATTCTAAACCATTGATTGTTCTAGTTTGACCTTCTTGATGAACTGCTTGAATAAATTGAGAAGCATAGGCAGCCAACCGAGTAGAATCCACCCTTTTTGCCTGAAGCGTGACAACACACACAAGCCATAACACCAACAGAAAAGAAATCCGCTTCATCATGATTGTCAAACGATTGAATATACAAATATACAAAAAGTCCGGCCAACAATCAACTGTGGCCGGACTTTCAATAAATTAGATTCAGTAGCCTATTTGACTAGCCAAGATTTCTGAACAGCGGCATTAGGGTTATACAAACCCACTAAAAACGTAGATGCTTTCAGTTTCAACGTAACAGTCTGACCAGGTACCGCTGCAATGGGGGCTGTCAACGTAACGGTTTTACCGCCGATTGAAAAATCTGCTTTTTTCAATACTTTGGTCGTCACATTTCCATCTTCATCCTCATAAGACAACGTACCGCCTGCCGTATACTCTTCATTAAAATCACTTACAGGCTCGTCAAACGTCAAGACAATGGTAGCTATTTCCGCAACAGTAACCGAATCGTCATTAGCCGGAGCAACTGTCGGTACAAAATCCTTCGATTCGGCGCCATAGTAAATCCCATATGGATCTCCACTTCCGTCAAGGTTTGAAGACATTGCTTCAACAGCGTTGTCGCTTAAATCAGTAAAGGCACCTTCAGCCCAACTAACAAAGACATATTCACCGTTTCGTGGCATAGAATCGGAAGTGATTGTCACATTACTCCCTACAACCTTGACATTAAGCGCCGGATTTAGAACCGTCACATCATCAAAGTAGAAATAATACTGCAACAATTTTGTACTGTCGTATTTGACCGGTTCGTCAAATTCCAAAACCAATTCACCCGTTAGTGGCATTTCCGTTGTTCCAACTTCGGGACTTGTTGCCACCAGTTCGGGACTATGTGAATCGCTGGTTGCAAACGACAAACTGACCACTTCCCCAAGCACACCGTCTGCATTGCTGCTCACAGCATATACCACGTAATCGGTATATTGGATCAACTCATCGAATTCAACCTGCAAGGCAACATTCTTGGTTGCTTTTACCGTTTTAAACGTGATGCCTTCATAGTTTTGTGAAAAAAAGGCTTCCGGATCAAGCTCAAGGTCTTCGCCCGGGTCTTCCAACAAACCCAGTGTAATATAACCGTCTGAAGGGTTGGTGGCCGTTATCTGGACAGCGCTGTCTCCTACTTGAGCAACAACAACAGACAAAACAACAGGGTCTGCCAACTTGGATGATTCAAAATCATCCAAATTAGTACACGCAGTCGGCACCAGTACCAACGCGCAGGACATTCCCACTATGATATTCCTGATAAAACTTTTCATAAATGACTTGTTTATAAGTAGTTTACACCTGTTTCTTATTGTTTGGTCCAGACAGCACCTATGCCGAAAATGGCAAACGATGAACCTTCATATGAGCCGGATGTTATGACAAAATCCAGCATTTCATTCATCGTGATGTTTCCGTTATTGTCAATGGTACCCGTAACATACTCACCGTCTGATAACTGATTTTCATCTGCATCATAACCACTGACTTTGTAAGAGCCATAACCGAAGTTGGCGTACGACTGCCCGGTTTTGATTTTGAACGTCTTTGCTGTCAAATCAACCGAAGCAATAACAACATCTGTTAACGGAGCTCCAAACCCAATCAAAGCATCTACAGGGAATTGAATTTGTGTCAAGTCACCTTCAACTGATTGAGTTGTAACATTGCAGGAGAAAGGATCACCCCATGCATCCAAACCGGCAAAGATGTATTCTCCCAACACCAATTTGAGCGGATGTTCGTCGTCCACTATGGTCACTTTGTTTTCTGTTACAGCACCAAACGCATAGTTGGCTGTATTGGATACCAGGCCTATCCGAAAAAATTTATTGCCTTCAAATACATTGTTGTCGATTGGGACCACTTGAATGTACTTGGTGCCCATACCACCGGGGAAACTCAATGTCTTCGATACGATGGTATAGTCGACGCCTTCTACTGCTGCCGTTGCTCCGGTATCCGGTAAAACAGCAACCGTGACAGTAGTTGCGGGCGAACCTTTGAATGCGGCCACATCAACCGGAATCAGCAAGGTATCACCATTTTCCTTAACCTGGGAAGCATTTTTGTTGAACGCCACATAAAAGGATGATTCGTCAAACAAAACAGGATCCGTGCTGCAGGCAGCCAAAACCACGGCCGACAGCAAAGGCAAGATTGCTCTATATAAATTAACTCTTTTCATAAAGTTTTCTCATTAATTGTTGCTGTATTCAGGATTCTGTGCACAGTTGGGATTGGCATCGATTTCTTCCTGTGGAATGGGCATAGCCCATTTATAATTGGGGAAGGGTACATCTTTGTTGCTTGCGCCATCATAATCCGTTCGGGTCAAGCCTGTTTGCGTCCGGGCCAAATCGTATACGATGTGTCCTTCGTAACAGAGTTCGAGGCGTCTTTCCTTCATCACATCTGCAAAGGCAACAGCGGCCAACGACGAAGCATTGCGGTTGGTTCGTATCGCGTTGATGTCTCCCAACGCTGTTGCACCGGTAATGGTTGCACCTTTCAGCAAGGATTCCGCACGAATCAAGTACATTTCAGCCAGACGGAGCACAGGAATGTTGTCTTCACGTAAATTACCTTCTTTACCCGGGTATTTGAGCGACCATAAATCCGTTGGGTATTTGTCGGGGTCATTGACAAATAAGTCGCCGCGCACATCGGTAGGCTCGTACAAACTGACTACGTCGTTGGATGCACCCACATCTCCATAACCCTTGGGCGACATGATGTAGGAAATCACATCCCAATTACCATGACTGGAATTTCCCTCAGAACCAAACACTTCAAAAATCACTTCACTCTTGCCTGTCAATGCACCCCAAGCGCCTTTGGGATTGGTAGCAGCACTAAACACCGAGTATTCATCGGCTGCAAACAACCTGAAGGATGTATTGACCTCAGCAATCACAGCTGTTGCGTAGTCAGCTGCTTTCTGATAATTGCCCATATACAGGTAAACCCTGGCCAATAAGGCTTTCGCAGCACGCTTGGTAGCCCATGCTTTGGCATCGGTTCCCTGATGCGAGTTGGTGGCTGACAAATTGATTTCAGCGTAGTGCAAATCTTCCCGGATTTGTTTGTACACATCTTTCACAGAAGCCCTTGCTGGTTTGCCGTTTTCACTGACCAATACAACCGGTACACCTAAAGCTAAACTATCGTAAGTATAGGGTTGCGCGAATGTACGTACCAAATCGTGGTAGGCCAAAGCGCGTAAGAACCTCGCTTCACCTTCCAGATTTTTCAACTCCGCAGTCCTCACATCGATTTCCGAAAAGCCGTTCAACGCATTGATGATATTGTTGACCCGGGCAATTAGGTTATATGCAGTACTCCAAGTACCTAACGTAGCTGTAGGAGTCGATGTCCATAAGTAGGCTTGCCTGAAACGACCGGAATTCTTTGGACTGGCTTTTGCATTACCACCCCTCATTTCAGCCGAAACAACAAAGTCCCTACCGTACCAGGTATAATCGTATAAGGGTGAATACGCACCGACAATAGCTTTGTTCATCCCGCTAAAGGTGGACAGGCTGAGTTCGTTGGTTTGAGATAGCCGAGGTTGTTGATCCAAAAAATCGGTACAACTGGACATTCCCAACAGAAAAACCAGACTCAGCAAGCTAACAATCTTTACTGTCTTCATATGTTTTCTATATAGCTGATTTTACTTCTTAAAATGATATTTCCAAACCTACAACCATGCTTTTGGTCATGGGGTATATTCCTGAACCCAACCCCTCAATGCCTCGTTCCGGGTCAAAGAAATTGACCTTGTGGAAAGTAAACAGGTTGGTAGCACTTGCGTATAAACGGACACCATCTATTTGTGCCTTGTTTACCAAAGTAGCAGGTAATTTGTACGCCAAGGTGACGTTCTTGATACGGAGGTAGCTGCCATCGTACATCCAGCGGGAAT
Organism: uncultured Bacteroidales bacterium; assembly: GCA_964411555.1. Classification (GTDB taxonomy): domain Bacteria; phylum Bacteroidota; class Bacteroidia; order Bacteroidales; family UBA1402; genus UBA8389. The sequence goes on from CAYPLF010000034.1 coordinate 10,609, forward strand.
TGTAAAATCCGCTAGAGCTGGTTGAGTTGTCGGCTATTGGCTTGGGATTGGCTGCGATGTCACCCACTTCTTTCCAATAATCAAGGTTGGAAGAGACATGGTTGCTGCCCCAGTTGTAACCATCAGAACTCAAGTAGCGCATTTCTTCAATCAATACCTTGTTACCAAGTTTAAACTCAAGATTCACGTTCAGTGAGAAATCTTTCCAACTCAAATCGTTGGTTAATCCTCCTGACAATTTGGGTTCAGGGCTGCCCATGATTTTTCGGGGTGCATCGATGTAACTGTTGGTCAATTTTCCATCGTTGTCAACCCACAAGGCCTCACCGTTAACCGGATTGACACCAGCGTATTCCCTGATGTAGAAATTGTACAAACTTTCACCCACCTTATGGATCAACCTACCATTGATGATTTGTTCCTGACCACCCAAATCGATTATTTTAGATTTGTTGTGTGCCAAATTCAGACCCATATCCCATTTTACAGCGCTGTTAAGTACATTTACATTGACCAGCGCTTCAATACCAAAGTTACTGATGGTACCAATATTCTGACGCATGGAGGAGAACCCGTACGTATAGGAAGTTGGAGTATCAAGCAGCATGTCGTCTGTTACCCTGTTGTACACATCCAATGAACCGTTGATTTTGTTTCCCAATACCGAAAAATCAACACCGACGTTCAGTGCCCGGTTGATTTCCCAGGTCAGATTGCTGTTTTTGGGCTGATCGGGGAACATTCCACCTGCTCCATTGTATTGATTGGAACTATAAACACCCCATTGTTCGTAGGTACCAATGTTGTCGTTACCGTTCGCACCATAACTTGCACGCAGTTTAAGTAAATCAACCTGGTCGACTCCACTCATGAAGTCTTCATTGTTGATGTTCCATGAACCACCAATGGCATAAAAGTTACCCCACCGGTTGTTGACTCCAAACTTTGAACTACCGTCTGTACGTAAGCTGAACTTCAAGAAGTACTTCTCCGCATAATTGTAATCGGCTATACCAAAGAAAGACACCATCGTGTATTGGCTTTCACCGTAATCTCCCTGGTCTGTATCGGCCACACCCGTATTTGGGAAGGGCATCTGAGGATCTACACCGGGAGTGTAGATGTAAAAGAAGTTATCTTTATTCAGAATGGCCTCATGTCCAACAATTCCGGTAAACGTATGCACATCATTAAAGACATTGGAATAAGTCAATGTATTTGATGTTGATAGTTGTTCATACTTGGTATTGGTTACCTGTAGGGTTGCATCCCCGTAGTAATCGGCTTCTTTTGACCAGTAACGGCGACCTTCACCGTCGGCATATTCATAGGCATTGTTGGTTTTGAAGGTCAAGCCTTTCATGAGTTTCCATTCCAGGTATCCGGAAATATGAGAGCGCCATTGTTTGTCCCATTGGTCATCGTATTCAGCTGTTGCCAAGGGGTTGGTATTGGAGTTCTCCGGAATATCCAGGTTGTACGTACCATCGCTGTTCCTAACCTTGGTCCAAGGGAGGATCGTCATCCCGGCAAACAAGGGGTTGGAGTAATACAAACTTTGCATGGGAACATCATTGGTAATTGCATTGTACAGGTTGACCTTAGTACCCATGCTCACTGCATTACTGATTTTGTGTTCCAAATTTGAACGAATCTGGTATTTCTCATAGTCTACACCATAGAAAATACCATTGGTTTTTGAATACAGCAACGAGGTAAAATGCTTGGTTTTATCGTTACCCCCGGAAATGCTCACTTCGTATTCTTGGATTCCACCGTTTCTGGTTAATTCATCCAGCCAATTGGTCTGTTCGCCGGCGGCCAATGTAGTCGGTACGTAATAAGTGCCGTTGGTTGGATCGTCTGGATCCATGCCGGCATTCCTGACTGCATCACGCATAAAGGTCACCAGTTCCTGGGGGTTCATGACGCCAAAATGATTATCATTGGCCAATGTTGTCATACCCGTTGTTGCTCTGAATTTCACCTGACTTTTACCCGATTTGCCCGATTTCGTGGTAATCAGGATAACACCGTTGGCTGCTCTTGAACCGTAAATTGAGGCTGCAGCAGCATCCTTCAACACAGTAATGGATTCAATATCGTTTGGATTGATGGCAGCTAATGGATTAGAAGTATTCACAAACAAATCATCTTCTCCTTCAGTAATCGACATCAATGGAATTCCATCAATTACATACAAGGGATCGTTTCCTGCATTCAAGGAGCTGATACCACGAATGCGTATTTCAGTGGCGCCACCAGGCTGTCCGGAAGTTCCGGTAACTGTTACACCCGGCACCTTGCCAGCCAACATCTTATCAAAACTCACTTCAGGCAAGTCGCTGATTTCATTGCTTTTTACAATGCCCAAAGAACCCGTATTGGCTTCACGTCTGCTTGTGCCATATCCAACAAAAATAACCTCACCCAGTTGGACATCATCTGCTGACATATCAACATTGATTACGCTTCTGTTGTTTATTGGAACTTCAACGGTTTTCATTCCAATAAAAGAAAACACCAAGGTTTGCGCATTCTGGCCAACAGAAAGAGCATACTTTCCGTTAAGATCTGTCACTGTTTTAGACGATGTCTCTTTTACAGCCACAGTCACACCGGGCATTGTACCCCCTTCTTTGGCATCAGTCACTGTTCCGCTAATGCTTCTCGTCTGTGCAAGCATTGCCTGCAGTCCAAGAATCATTAAGAGTGAAAGTGTTATGAGAACTTTCTTCATAAACCACAACTTTTTAATGAATAATTTGTAGATTCTTTTAAAATGCCATTAAACCATTAACTCATTTTAACGTACCTCACAAATATATATAAACTTTTATCAGTTTTTAACTGTTGTGCCGTATCAGACACTTCTGACCTATACAACCTATATTTTGGCAAATCTGAATAAATATGAATTACAACGGTTATTAATATACAACTAAAAAATGCTCCATAGTGCTAATTATTAACTGATTAATAGAATTAAAAAACTTTATACCAAACTGTTTTATACCCACAACTTTTTTTATTCAGCTATTTTATTATCAATAATGATAATTAATTATTAATCAATATATAATGTCAATTTATTCATTTATTATAATTGACCTGCCAAAAAAAATGTTACCTATCAAAAGAAACACCGGACAACCAATTGGTTATCCGGTGTCTGTTACTGTTGACAATGGCCAATCATTACCTCACTCCACTTGGATAACCAGATAGCGGGAAATCTCCCAAAACCGCTTGGTATCGGTAATACGCAACACCAGATTGTCGTTCACCCGCTCAAACTGATAACTGCTGGTGGGGTGATTGGTCAATAATTTTGCTTTTTTGGAATACAGTGGTATATCGGTCAAGGTTCGGGCATCTTCTTCCAGAAAATAATCTTTATTGAAGCCTTCCTCCATCAAACCATTACGGGTATATATTTCCTGATCCCTGAGTTCTTTCTTGGTACCGAATACAAACCACACCTTGTTGAGTTGCTCGTCTTTTTGGCTCAACTGTACTTCCTTCCCTGTAACCGTTTCCTGCAACGTGGAAATGGAGTCGTTCAACGTGATGACCAGCTCATCAAGTTCCTGTATCCGGACATTTTTCAACGCCAACTGTTCCTGAAGTTCAGTAATGGTCTGCACATGTTTTTCCACCTCTGCCGTCAAACGCGCCACCAACCGCTTCATTTCACCGGAAGACTTTCTGTTGGACATGAGTTGATTTTTCAAACTGGCAATCTGGCTTTTATTTTCCACCAGGGTTCGACGGATGATCTCAATGTCGTTGACTATCCTGCCAATACTGTCTTGAGGAACCTCAGATTGGCCAGCCTGAAACGTCACATAGTTTTCCGCTTGTTTGATTTGTTCGAAATTATCTTCAATCAGATTGATTACCGATAGCATCTGGTTGATTTCAGCCGTCTTTTTTTGTTCTTCCAGCAACAAGGAGTCTTTTTCCTGCTCCATTTCCTTGTACGCCTTCGATTTGAACGTACACGACGAGAAAAACAAGGCAACCATCAATAATGGGAGACACAAGACACTCCCCATCACTTTAACACGTTCCATACCAATTTGAATGATTAATGAGTTCATTTTTTATCAAACGACCAGTCCTGATACTACAATAACAAATTCACCTCGTGGTTCTTGTTGGGTAAACTGTCCAATCAGTTCACCCAGGGTTCCACGTACCGTTTGCTCAAATTTCTTGCTGATTTCACGGGATACCGATGCCTGGCGTTCGTTTCCGCAACATTCGGCCAGTTGGGTCAGCGTTTTAACCACCCTGTAAGGCGATTCGTACACAACAAAGGTAACCGGTAATTCGGCCAGTTGTTTTAGCCGGGTTTGGCGCCCTTTTTTTACAGGCAGAAAGCCTTCGAAATGAAATCGGTCGGTGGGAAGACCGGAAACAACCAAAGCCGGCACAAAAGCCGTGGCACCAGGCAAACATTCCACATCAATGCCTTGTTGGACACACTGCCTGACCAATAAGAAACCCGGATCGGAAATACCCGGTGTTCCTGCGTCTGAAACCAATGCCACGCGTTCTCCTCCCGCAATCCTAACAGCAAGCTGTTCTACCGTTTTGTGTTCATTGAACTTATGGTGGGAAAGCATGGGAGTGGATATACCAAAATGCTTTAAGAGGACAGAGGTGGTTCTGGTGTCTTCGGCCAAAATGAGGTCGGATTCCTTGAGCACGGACAATGCCCTTATGGTGATGTCATCCAAATTACCCACAGGCGTGGGTACAACCGTCAATAAGGCCATGCTTTATGCGAGTATTACAACACACAAAAGTACAAAAAAATCAACGGTTGAGCAAAAAATTCTGCATATCCGTACGCACCTGATTTCTAGATACATTGGTATGATTTATCATCATAATCACGGCCATATTTGAACCGTCCTTTCTATAGTATCCGGCGTAGCAAGTGGTTGTTTGGTTCGAACCGCTTTTCAGTCTGACCTTGCCGGTAATGGGAGTATCCTTTAAAAAACCGGAAACAGAGCCTTCTTTCCCAGCTAATGGCAACGATTGTTCAAAAACTGAAGCATGGGAACTCTTAGTTGCCATATAAGAAAGCACATCAGCAAGAAAACGAGGAGAAACACGGTTGAGCGGAGACAAACCCGACCCGTCAACCATATGGATGCCCTTTATATCCAAACCCTTACCCTTCCAAAATTCTTGAACCACCTGCAAACCTCCACGCGCCGACAAGGGTTTTAATCCGGAAAAAACAGCCAACTGCCGAAGTAGGCACTCTGCATAGATATTGTCGCTTTTTTCATGAATCACACGGATGATGCGTGAGAGCGGAAGTGATCGGGTACTTCCCAGCATTGTACGTTTTATTCCGGGAGAAAGGGGTTGTATCCTTGTGGATGTGGGTTTTCCCTTGACCGAAATCCCCGATGTGATGAGTGATTGTGTAAGCAGCTCGGCCGTATAAAAAGGAGGATCGGGCAAATCACCCCTTATGGTGAAATCCGCCCGGTTTGCGGGCATGGTTCCGAACAACTGACGATGCCATTGAAACGGCACGCCATACACGTATGCACTATCCTTGTCGTTGTCGGCAGCCACCAGGTGATTCTCAAACTGAAGCAGGGGCAACTCAGGCTCTGTTCTGGTCACAACAGGTTTTGTACCGACATTACCCGATTTCAAGTGGATGGTAACGCTGTTGTCGTTCACACCCAATCCATAAATGCCGGCAGCGTAATAATTTCCTATATCTTCCCATAACCAAAACGGAGACAGGGGCTCTTCATCGAACAAGGATGCGTCTGAAATCACTGAACCCTCTATGGATGTGATGCCGGCTTGCTTGACAAGTGCCACCCACTTTTCTGAAAAAACACCCTGTTGATCGGCAAAATGCCTGGACCCCAACGTAGGATCGCCCCCACCTACAATGATAAGATTCCCGTTCAGTTTGCCTTCCTTCAGGTTACCCGAATAAGCCAAGGTGGTCTCAAAGCAATAATCCGGTCCCAATAATTCCAGGGCGGTGGCTGTTGTGACCAGCTTGATGACAGAAGCCGGCACAAGGGGATTATCCACATTCATTGAAACCGCCTTTCCGTTGCCGGTTACGTCCCGAACACAGATTCCCACCAACTCATGGCTGTATTTTTCTTCTCCAAATGTTCCGATTGTCGGTTCGGATGCCGACAACAGCATGGCGTGGAACAGTAATACACCTATCAAGGAAGGCTTAAAGGTCATTTGACAACGATTTTTGAACAAATGTACGACTTGGCAACCAATCGGCCATATTTCTTGAATATATTTGTAACCGTCCTACATGCTAAACTTGTGTGTCATGAACAATGCCCTTAGAAAACCCTTTACGCTGGACCGGGTGGTGAGAATCATCATCGGTGTGTTGTTGCTGGTAGCCGCCGGCCTGCTCATCAACCGACTCGGCGATGTCTTGCTTCCATTTGTACTGGCCTGGCTGTTGGCTTATCTGATTTACCCGCTGATGCGGTTCTTCCAGGTGAAAATAGGATTGAGAAACCGCATTATAGCCATTTCCGTCACCCTATTGTCAGTTTTTGGAGTCCTGTTCCTATTGGGTTTATTGTTGGTACCCACCATCATCGAACAGACACAAAGGGCCGTTATGGTTGCCAATAGCTTGATTGTCGAAAACAAGCTGGGCATAGAGATTCCACCTGCCATCATGGAGGCTGTTCAAGGCTTTTTAACTAATATCAACGTCTCATCACTGACGTATGACAATATGGAAAGTTTGTTGACCAAACTGCTGCCATACGTATGGGACATGCTGACAGGAGCTGGCAACCTGATTGTCAACATTTTCCTGTCATTCATGGTATTGCTCTACTTGATTTTTATCCTGAAAGACTATGAAAATATCTCCACTTACTGGATTGATTTGATTCCCAAACATTACCGCCCCTTTATCCTTCAAGTTGGCGAAGACTTGAAGTTGGGTATGAACAAATACTTCAGAGGTCAGGCATTGATAGCACTGTGTGTTGGCATTTTATTTTCCATCGGATTCAGCATCATCAACTTACCCATGGCCATTTTGTTTGGGTTGACAGCCGGTCTGATGAACATGGTCCCGTACCTTCAAACGGTGGCCATTGTTCCCGGAATGTTTCTGGCCGTCATTAAAGCGGCCGAATACGACCAAAACTTCTTTTGGGCAGCCCTGTCGGTTTTGGCTGTGTTTGCCATCGTACAAGTCATAGAAGAGACCTTTCTGGTTCCCAAAATCATGGGCAAAGCAACCGGGCTCAATCCGGCCATCATCCTGCTTTCCTTATCCATTTGGGGATCACTGTTCGGTATGGTGGGTATGATTTTAGCCCTGCCCGTCACCACCCTGATGATCTCCTATTACAAGCGGTTTGTTATTGCAGGCGGTATGATTGAACGGCTGATGCTGGACCCCGATGTGCCCATTCGAAAAGATGAAGACGCGACGGAGAGGGATTTATCCACCCAGGAAAGACCGGAAGAAGGTTCAATGGATTCCTGATTGGAATCAAAACATACTCTATTATAACTTTTCCGTATTCTTTATACGCAACTGACGATGGAATTGTAAGTTATTGTCGTCCCATTCGAATATACGGATGATAAGACTGTCAGATTCTTCGCGATACGGCAAGTTGGTACAATCAAACGAGACCAGTGTTGATGTGGTTTTTTCCTGCACGTCCCCGTTTACATTGTGTATGAAGGTCAAATAGGTTTTCAATGAGCCGTTTTCAGTGCGTGTCGAATCAATCAGCATCAACCATGTATGCTTAATATCTTCGTTTTGGTACCTCAGCATAAACTCCATATTCAAGAATCCACCTCCGAGCCAAGGTTGAGACAGCATTCTTATCGGATCTTCACCCTCAATGGGAGCAGGAAGATCTTCAGCGCGTATTATATGTTTGACCAAAACCAACTGAATATCTTTCACACTAATGGTGTATCTTCTTGATAAATAGGCTGCCAATGATTGTTCGGTAGAATCCAAAACAATATACGTCACCATATACCGGCTTCCTGGTTTGTAGGTCGCCGAGTCCAATTCTGATATGGGATTCAGCTCATTCCCCTTGTCTGAAAGCAAGCTCAATGATTTATCCGGATTTCTCTGAACCACGCATAATTCACTTCTGAAACTGGTTGACATATCCAGGTAATCGCTTGAACAGGCAGTTAAAGTAACTGTCAGAATAAGCACAAGCAGGGATGATGTCCGAAAAGATGGATTCATGGTTCTAACCCGATTGATCAGGAAGGATCATACCTCAAATCATATTCTTGCTCATCATTGGTTGACTTCCAGGAAAGACGGAGGATGTACGCGTTTTTACCGGGAAATTCAGCCATAAGATGTGACAGGTCAAAACAAACCGCCTGCATCGTTGACGTTGATTTTACCGATGCCACATTGTGTTGCAACCTGACGCGGATTACAGGCAATGAGTCCGTTTCCAAATGCGTTTCTTCATCGGCATACCGGACCAGTTCAAGGGTATTGACTGTTTCGTCTGAATCATAGGTTTTCACCATCACATTCAAGTAGTCTTCTGAAACATGAGCGGCTGAAAAAAAGGCCAGGCGTGCATCCCTGAAAACCCCGTCGGTATTATCGACATAAGGTTTGACTGTTGCTTTGGTATATTCATTCATGACAATCTGATAGATTGAACCGCCTGAACGTTCATTTTCCACCAATGTATACAACAAATTCCCCCTGTCGCCTACTTCATACAAGGAAGAATCGAACGGGTTTGATACTTCCAGGTAAATACCCTTGTCCGTTTTAAAGGTTAGCCCTTCATCATTTTCATATACGGTAACCCAACTTCTATAGGGTATACTGTTATCCAACTCAAAACATGAGGTCATACCTGCCAGTAACAAAAAGGCAGGCAGCCAAAAAAGCGTCTTCTTCATACGTAACATGATTGTATTTAAAGAGTTGATTCAGCTCTTTTCTTGTTCTTTAGCGGATTGGCATACATCTCCAGCATGCGTTTACGCAAAAAATCCTCATCTTTTCCCGGCAAATCAATTTTCTCCAATTGTTTTTCCAGGTAGTCGACGAATGCATTCTTTTCCTTGGCTGAGTAACATTTGGAAAAGATGTCCAGGCCGTCGAGCATATCGGCAGCCACATAACTACCGGGATACAAGTGATAATTCGTGTGTATCCTGTGATCAATCAGTTTGGCAACATGTTCAAACAATTCATTCTTATGCATACCCGCATCTTTTTCAAGCAATTCACTCGATATACAAGGTGTCACCTTGTAAAATACCCTTCCTTTGAATCCCTTGATTCCGGTCTGCATATTCAACAGATCGTCGGCTTTTGTTTTCCGATAGTCAGGATCGTCCCTTTTTTGCTGCATTTCCTTGGCTTTCAGGTAATCACAAGGATCATATTCATAGGAAATTGACACAGGAACTATTTGTAGAGATGCAAGATTGTCCAAAACGCTACCTGTACCTCCAAGATTTAACATTTTCAACACACTCTCCTGCGTCCTGTCATCGGAGTCTTTTGCTCTGCCTTCCCGTTGAGCGATCCATATGGATTGATTGTTTTCATGCAAGGTATGATGAATATATGCTGACAACTCCATGGATGCAATAAGCTGTTGCCGTACCGACAAATCGCGCTTTACGATAAAACTCCGGTTGAGTCGAACAATGTCCTTAATCCAGGGATAAGACAGCAAGTTGTCACCAATAGCAATTTCAAACGTATCCAAACCTTTTTCTATCAAAAGAATATCCAGAAATGCAGAATCCAGAATGATGTCCCTGTGGTTTGAAATATACGTATATGACTGTGATTTATCTAAGTATTTGAACCCTGACAATTCCAATGAGCTGGTTGTCTTGTCAGCCAGATTACGGACAATGGGATAAATGACCTGACGTTGGAAAGTGTCAATGCTTGTTGCCTTCCTCATGACCTCCCGTTGTTCGGCCAATCTTGATTCAGGAAACAACGCATTCATGATGTCGCAAAAACCGGGATTGCTCAACAACCGGGCAACCACATCGGGGACTTCCTTATCGTAAAACGAACGGATCTCGTCAAATCGTTTGGCTTCCATAATCGTCTTTATTGCGTTAAATTGTGTCTTCAATGATTTCATCCATGACCTGGGTCATGGATAATCCAGCCGCAGCTACTTGTTGTGGAATGAAGCTGGTGGCTGTCATTCCCGGTGTCGTATTGACTTCCAGCAGGTAAATTCCTGCGTCCGTAATGATGTAATCAACCCGGATGATACCCTTACAGCCAATGATATCGTAAATCAGCGATGTAATGCGCTGCACCTTATCGCGCACTGTATCGGAGATACGGGCCGGTGTGATTTCTTTCACTTGTCCGTTATACTTGGCATCGAAATCGAAGAATTCATTTTCGCTCACCACCTCGGTTATTGGCAGTACACGGGAGGCTTTCTTTGTTTTGTAACAACCACAGGTGATCTCCGTACCCTTCAAGAACGATTCGGCTATCACTTCGGGCCCTTCGGCAAAGGCTCTTTCCAGCGCCGGTTGCACTTCGTCCACGCTGTTTACTTTTGAAACGCCGAAACTGGACCCACCCACATTCGATTTGATGAAACAGGGTAAGCCTAATTTGTCAACCAACTCGTGGGAATCAATGGTTTGACCCTTCCTGAGCATCAACGATTCGGCCACCTTCACCCCAAACCCCTTTAAATATTGATTGCAGGTGAACTTATTGAACGTCAGGGCAGCAGCCAGTACCCCGCAACAGCTGTAAGGCAGGCCAATCAATTCAAAGTACCCCTGAAGGAGGCCATCCTCTCCTGGTGTGCCATGGATGGTAATCCAGGCAAAATCAAAACGAATAGGCTGTTGGTTGAGGGAAAAGCTGAAATCATTTTTGTCTATGGGCACTTGCAACTCATCGGACAAACGGACATACCACCCTTCTTTCCGGACAATCACAATCCAAACGGCATACTTTTCTTTATCAATAAAAGAATACAAGCCTTGGGCACTTCTCAGTGAAACTACTATTTCAGAAGAATCACCTCCACATACAATGGCAATGTTGCGTTTCATATTTTTTTTCTAAGCAGCTTGACCTTACTGGTGTCTGTACGCCGTATAGCCTCGCCATTTTTCAATCAATTGTGTCATATCATCGGGTAACGGACAATCAAAAGACAGGCGCTCCCCGGTTTTAGGGTGAGTAAAACCCAGTGTCCTGGCATGTAAGGCCTGTCTTGGACAAAGCGCGAAACAATTCCGGACAAACTGCGTGTATTTTGCATAGGTCGTACCCCTTACTATTTCATGCCCCCCGTAGCGTTCATCGTTGAACAACGGATGGCCAATGTGTTTCATGTGCGCACGGATCTGGTGCGTGCGGCCTGTTTCCAACTTACATTCCAACAAGGTGACATACCCAAGGCGTTCCAACACGCTGTAATGCGTCACAGCCGGTTTACCGCTGCTACCGTCCGGAAAGACCGTCATTTGCTGCCTGTCTCTGGGATTGCGTCCAATGTTGCCTTCTACCGTTCCGTTATCTTCATCGAAACTCCCCCAGGCCACTGCCGTGTACAGGCGCTCCGTTGTTTTATGGAAAAACTGCCAGCCCAGGTCTGCCTTGGTGGCCGGATCTTTGGCTATGACCAACAGACCGGACGTATTCTTATCTATCCGATGGACCAGACCGGGACGTGGATCATCGGTTGGAAAAGCCGATTGGTTGCGGAAATGCCAGGCCAACCCATTGACCAGTGTTCCGGTAAAGTTGCCGTGCCCAGGATGCACCACCATGCCGGCGGGTTTATTGACGACCATCAGGAAGGCATCCTCATACACGATATCCAACGGTATTTCCTCCGGAATCAAGACGTTGTCCCTGGGGGGCGAAGTGACCATCACAACCACCTCATCCAACGGTTTGACCCTATAGTTCGATTTGACCGCCTGACCATTCACTACGATACAACCGGCATCGGCAGCGTCCTGGATGCGGTTGCGAGATACGTGCTGGATGCGGTCCACCAAAAACTTGTCTACCCGCAGGATGGTTTGACCCGGATCGGCCAAAAAACGGTACTTTTCAAACAAACTGCCCGGCTCTTGAACCGTCGCATCATCTTCCGGCTCGTCCCATTCGTCCAACGATTCGATATCTTCGTCTTCCGGTTCGTCTGCCGGCACCACCCTGTCATCCAGGGTTTCGGGTTTTTCTGGTTCTCTGTTCACCATGACCCCGGTTTATTCAATGTAAACTCCACCTGATTCCTCCTCTGAGGCAGATTGAATCATTTCTTCGTCGGTTGTCATCCACAACGTAATCTTCTTACCCATCGATACAGGCATACCGGCAACGGGGTCCTGACGGTAAACGCGGTACAACTTGGCTTCTTCCGCATTTTTGGGTGTCACATCATACTGCACATCACCCAGGTTCAAACTCTGGGCATGCGTGGCATCGATGGTCTCTGCCAGCGTCATTCCCAACAGATCGGGAGTGACCAATTCTCCGGCTTCAGACCCCTGTCCCACCGTCAAGGTCACACTTGAACCTTTAGGCAACTTGTATCCTGTGGCAATGCTCCTTCCGTTGTACCGTACATCAAGTACCAAGTCCCTGAATTCGGAAGGCACATAATCTATGCCTGCCACCCTTATTTCCATACCCTCCAGGGTTGCAACCGCTTGACGCTGTGAAAAATCCTTCACATCGGGAAGATTCACGAGTTCGCTGGTTCGGGCATTGATGGTTAGAAAGATGAAACGGTTGCTTTTTACATGGGCCCCTGCCTTTGGCCGCTGTTCCAGAATGGTCCCCCGTAATTTTGTCCGGACATAGATGGAATCAACCACCTTGTAGCGTAACCCTTTTTTCTCCAGGAAAACAGCAGCCTGGTCGGGAGTCAGGGTTATCAAATCGGGAACAACAATCACGTCGTTGTGACGGGTATACGCCTTTAAGCTCATCATGACAACTGTAATAAGTACAGCCATGATGATCAGAAATGCAGCCAGGTGCTTTAACAGTAATTTCAGCGAAGGATTCATAACTCGTTTGTTGCTCGTTGACACGGGTTGTACCGCCGGAAAAGCAGGTGTCAAACGGTTATCAAAAGTACAAAAAAAAAGTAAAGACCATACAATCCTTACTTTCTCTTAGATGATAGAAAGAGTAAAATTACCCCCTCAGACGTTCTTCGTCAGAAACCGTCAATTTTTTGCGACCGTTTGCCCGACGGTTCGCCAAAACGCGGCGACCATTGGCGGTGGCCATTCTTGAACGAAACCCGTGCTTGTTGGCACGTTTTCTGTTGGATGGCTGGAATGTCCTTTTCATAGAGCAGTATCGTGTTAATTGTTTTTCTTTGTCGTTACGGCCTGCAAAAGTAAAACTATTTTTTAGACTTTCAAACTCATTTTTCACTTTTTCCCTGACAATCCGGGACTTTTTCACTACGGCTTATCAACCTATTTCGTTTTTAGCTTGTTGGTTCAACGATTTTTACCGATATTTGCACCCTGTTTTTTTCAAACGAATCAATCAATTACTACTCACTTATATTTGAACATCCTCGAATGGCAACAACCGCAGACATCCGGAATGGCATGTGCCTTGACATTGACGGTCAATATTATTTCATCGTTGAGTTCCTTCACGTAAAACCAGGCAAAGGCGCCGCTTTTGTACGCACAAAAATGAAAAACGTCGTAACCGGCCGCGTGCTGGAACGCACCTTCAACGCCGGCGTCAAACTTGATGAAGTACGCATCGAACGCAGACCCCACCAATACCTGTACCAGGACGATATGGGCTACACCTTTATGAATATGGAAAGCTTCGACCAGATTTCCATACCGAAGGCTAACATCAACGGGGTTGAATTCATGAAAGAAGGCGACGTACTTGAAGTGGTCACCCACGCTGAATCTGAAACGGTTTTGTACGCTGATATGCCTACCCATGTCATTCTTGAAATAACCTATACTGAACCGGGGCTCCGTGGCGATACGGCCACCAACACCCTGAAACCAGCCACAGTTGAAACCGGTGCCACGGTGCGTGTTCCCTTGTTCATCGAAACCGGTGAAAAAATCAAGGTGGATACCCGTGACGGTTCCTACGCCGAACGCGTTCGCTGATTCACTACACCATCAGCCACAGGGCATCGTTTCGTTTTTCGATTCAGATGCCCAATTTTTTGCCTTGTTATATATTTTTATTGTTTCATTTTTATTTCTTTTGTGTATATTTGAACCAAAAAAAAAGAATGAAAAGAAACAGCACACATTACCCGAACGACACGCGTGATGGCAGTCGGTTCCGCATCAAAGACTGGGCGGCCGAAGACAGGCCACGCGAAAAAATGCTCAATCAGGGTGTAAGCGTACTCAGCAATGCCGAATTGGTGGCCATCCTGTTGGGCTCGGGTTCGCGGGAAGAAACAGCCCTCGATTTGGCCAAACGCATCCTGAACGGCGTGGACAACAACCTCAATGAACTGGGGAAAATCGGCATCGAATCGTTGTGCAAACAATTCAAAGGTATAGGTCCTGTCAAAGCCATTGTCTTGACGGCCGCACTTGAAATAGGACGTCGCCGGCGCTCGGCTGAAGTGGTGGCGAAACCTCAGATTCACAACAGCAAAGACATATATGAATTGTTCCACGCCAAACTTTCGGATATCAATCACGAAGAGTGCTGGGTAGTGTTGATGAACAACCAGCACCGCATCATCGATCACATCCGCATCAGCCACGGAGGCATTTCAGAAACCACGGTCGACCCAAAGATTGTGCTGAAACATGCATTGGACAAACTGGCCTCAAGCATTATCCTCTGTCACAACCACCCCTCCGGAAATCCCTGTCCCAGTACGGCCGACGACAAGATTACGCACAAGCTGAAACTAGCGTGTTCCAATCTGGATATCCAATTCACCGACCATGTCATTTTCAGCGAGTCTACGTATTTCAGTTATGCCGATGAAGGGAAACTGTAAGCAGTTGGCGAATCGTGAAAATTCCGTACTTTTGCAAAAAAGCTCCTTATGGATAACAACATACTCGCCTTGGAAGAAGCCATTGTCAAAATGCTCCGCACGGTGTACGACCCGGAAATCCCTGTCAATGTATACGACCTAGGCCTCATCTACCGCATTGATGTCCAACCCGACGGCACCGTTGTCATCGACATGACCATGACAGCGCCCTCCTGCCCCATGGCTGATTTCATCCTGGAAGATGTGCGCATGAAGGTGGAATCCATCGATGGGGTAAAAGCCTTGACCTTGAACTTGGTCTTCGAACCGGCTTGGGATAAGGACATGATGTCGGAAGAAGCCCAACTTGAACTCGGATTTCTTTAAGCGCACCTACCGTGAAAACCTATTTCGTATCTGACACGCACCTGGGTTGCCTGGCTTTCCCCAACAACCGGGAAAACGAGCTTAAACTGGTTCGCTGGATGGACAGCATCAAAGCGGACTGTGAGGCGCTTTACTTGATGGGTGACATGATCGATTTCTGGTACGAATACAAGTATGTGGTTCCAAAGGGCTTTGTGCGTTTCTTCGGAAAGTTAGCCGAATTTACCGACAGCGGCATACCGGTCTATTGGTTTACCGGCAACCACGACATCTGGCTGTACAGTTATGTGCAACAGGAACTTGGGGTGACCGTGGTTACCGACATCCTGGAAACCACGCTGCACGGCAAAAAAGTGGTGCTGGCGCACGGCGACGGTTTGGGTGACCCTTCCTTTTCCTTCAATTTGTTGCGCAGCATTTTCCACAACAAAGTCTGCCAGCGTTTGTTCAGCACCCTTCATCCGTATATCGCCATGGGCTTCGGCTTGAACTGGGCAAAACACAGCCGCCTGAAACGGGGTCCGGGGCCTGAGGTCTATTTGGGTGAAGACAAAGAACACCTGGTGCAATACGCCAAACAAGACCTGTTGAAACGGGGCAACGACGCTCCCGACTTCTACATTTTTGGCCACCGACACATCCTCCTCGACCTATCCCTTTCCACCAAATCCCGCATCATCATCCTGGGCGAATGGTTCTTCCACTACTCCTACGGCGTCCTCGACGAA
>CAYPLF010000035.1:0-26419 GCA_964411555.1 uncultured Bacteroidales bacterium
CACATGCGTGCAGGCCATCAGGGAGAGCAGCAAACAGAGAACGAGCGCAGGGAAAGCAGATGACTTCATAATCAGGATGAATAGGGAGAAAAATCAGAGGTCTTCTGCGTTGTAGGGCTTATGCCGAAGGAAAAGAAATACCAATAAGTATCTCCGAATGAGGTTTTAAAAAAGTTACTGACCTTATAGTCCGGCATGCCGCCATATTGTTGGACCATGGACAAAAATTGCTCGAACCGTTTGAGCACGATGGGACTGTAGAGATTGGTATTGATGTATTGGGTTTTCTGCAGGTGGTTGTACAACAGAGCTGCCTCTTGGACATGGATGGGCAGTGGTTTTTTGTATAGTTCAATGTAAGCAAAGTAAGCCGGCCAGAACTGATTGGGGTTTTTTAGTGCCATGTTGGCCAACAGACACAGTTCCACCATTTCGGGAGGTCCTCCTATCGTATTGGCAAAGTTTATACGCAGGAATTGTTCCATTTTTGAATAATCACTGTCCAAATAATCGCTATAATCATTCAACGTAAGAACATGGTTGTAGCAGGGGTCATTGTTCAATAGTGAAGGGTTTTCAATGATGGTTGTCAGTTTTTTGGCGAGTGGGCGGTAGAAAAGGCTTTTAGCCAATAGGTTGTTGTATTTGCGAGCTAATTTTTTTTGACCGTTGACTGCACTGCAAAGTACAAAATACTTCAAGTTTGTAACACTTTGGCCGTACTCAACGGTGTTTTCCATACACCACCTATAACAGTAATTCATCTTTCCGTAATGAAAGAAAAAGAATGGGCCGGCAATGTATGTGTCCGGAAAATTCAGGGATACAGCTTTGGGTTTATCGCCATCTGGATAATGATACATTTCATCCCCCAACCGATTCAACTTGAACAACGCCATATTGGTGTACATGACAATCAATCGTGTCGGTTCATCTTTTATTTCTTTTGAGCAGCGTAATACTTGGTTCCAGTCACCTTTTTCCGATGCTTCCATCATACAAAGCTCTGTCCGGAAATTCTCATCATCATAAGATGTGGTATCTACGAAAATGGCGGCTATCAGGAGCAGTCCCAGTGGCAATACTTTCAGGACAGCTTTGCCGGATGGCTCCAACTGTGGTAAAAGGGCAAGAACCAGTAGGCAAACGGCGCCCAATTGATAGGGTAGCCAAAGAGAATGTTCTTCTATTATATCCCAGTACTGTGGTAAGTTGATCAGATACAGTTGATATTGGTATGTTGCTTGATAAATCCACTGATTGAAAAAACGGGGTACCAGTACAAGTGCCAGCAAAGCAATAACTGAAGGAATCAACAGTGCCGGTTTTTTTTCAGAGATGACGTGTTTGAGGGATATTGCGACAAAAAGCAAGGTCCCCATGACTCCATACACACCGGCAATGTAATAGGCCACCACCATGTATAGTACAGCTATTACCGTTCGGACCAACGGTTTTCCCGGAATGGATGCGAGCATGGCTCCTGACAGGGATACCAATAGCCCCAATATGGCTACGTAGGCATAGGCATCCAGCTTAATCATGTAAATCAAATACCCGTTTTGTGTCACGGACAACAACAAAAGCAGGGATGGAATCATTGCCAGCGGGTATAACCATCCTTTCAGGTTGAAAGCCTTTGAAGTGATGATGACCACAATGACCAATAAGGCCGTATAGATCAATGCGCCCAACCAAGGGTAAACAAAGAACTCATTCAGAAAACTGCCTACATACACAGATAGTCCGCCAATAGCTGAAAGGCATTCTTTCAGATAGGTAAAGTCTGTCAAAAACAAGGTTTGATCATGTAACTTCCAAAAGAGTGGTCTGTTTGATGCAAGTACTTGAAACAAGATGTATACGACAAACAGCACAAGCATCAGTAAGGGAAACCACTTTCTGTCAACCAACTGAAGGATGTTCCTTCGGGGCTGAAGAGCGTGTCGTTTTTCATCTGGATGTTGTTTCGTCGATGCCGGATTGTTTGAACGAGCAGCGTTTTTTATGCTGGTTTTGGGTACCATAAACGTTGTATTAGGGTATTCGATCAGGTTTTAGCAACGCGTTATCCAGGCATTCGAAGAGGCATTCATCGAAGGCACCGGCCTGCACAGTGTTGAAAGCAATACGATGTATCATTATCAACCAGTCAGTGATAAACAAATATAGTTAAAAAAACAAAAAAGGTGCGCGCTTCAGAAAAAAATATCAGTTGTTGAACATATCGAGCAGATAGTTCATCATACGAAGTTGGCTGGTCGTATTTGGTTTGGACAAAATGGCCGGGGTATTATAAGATTTAAATGTATTTCCATCGTATGACGGGTTTCGCTGAGGTAGAATAAATGGCGTATGAATCATTCCATCTGTATCAAAATAGGCAATATACAACCGGGTGTACGTCCCATCCAACCGGTTTGAACCAAACAAGATCCAACGTCCATTCGACGACCACACAGGTTGATTGTCAACATCGGTGCTGTTGGCTATGCTCATCGGATTCCAGGTCCCGTTTGACAGATCCATGACGAACAAGTCGCTGCTTTTGTCCCACAATGGCTTGTTTCCGTTATCTGACAAGCAAAACAACAGGTAGTTGCCATCCGGTGACAATTGAGGCATGATGACACTTTTCTGAAGTTGCCGGGAATTGATCAATGTGTCGGCGGGACCGGTGGTACGTGTGGTAGCATTGAACATGCGCCGTATCAGGTTGAATCCTGGTTTGTTTTTAACCGTTGAATGTGAGGAATTACCACCACTGACAGCCATGGAAGAGTATAGGTACTTTCCATCCTTACTCCATGAGGGGAAGGCTTCTATCACATTCAGGTCGGTTTGATGCAGGGATGAATCAATTTGTAACGCTTCATCTGTCGATGTAAAACAAACGGAAGCTCCATCCCTGAAAGATGTTGCTGTTTCGTTGTTCATAAATGGAACGCCTTTACCCTGGTGATTCCTTGTTGTGGCAAAAATGGGCAACGATGGGTGAAAGGCTGGAAGAAGGGAATTAGACAGTTCTCTTTTCTTCGGGTCTGATGAGCGTCTTATTGAAATCAACTCTTTTTCCTTAAACGACTCCAGGTTGCGTTGAACCAATCTCATTTTCCCCATATCGGTAAAAGCTGGTTCGGTTATACGGTAAATCAACCAGGTGTCAATGGGCTCAGGAGCAATACGGTACATGACGGTTGGAAAGTGGAACCAAACACCGTCACGCTTCACATATACAGCAACCTGCAGGCTGTTTCCTTTATTGGACTTCAACAAGTTCCTCCACAAGCGTTCCTTGATACGCACATTCTTGCCTTTAATCACGATGGGTTTCCCTTTTGAGCAAGAAAAACAAGTAATGTAGTCGTATGCTTCGTTTTCGATTTGAAAGTTCAGTGGAGCAATGTTATATGGAATGGCCACATCTTCACCATAAGACGCGGGTGTTAGGTTTAACTCATCCGGAGTAGGTAGGGAGTCTGTTGGAACTTGAATGTTGTTTGACCACAGGGATACTCCCGCCATAATAAGACATGCCAAAGCTGTTAACAAATACAGCAATCGGGGAAATCGTTTTTTTTGTGGAGTCATGGTATAGCGGTTATATCAGACTGTTCAATGAGTAAAGCTTGTTCCAATGCCCATTTCCGATAAAACAGGGTGCCTCTCAAAGGCTGGATGTATTTTAGCGCCAAACCAGTGTTTCCGGTAGCCTGGGCTGCCAATGCCAGGTATTTCAACGCATTGACATTCATACCGTACAACGCAGCATGGTTCATGCACCAACGCCTTGTTTTTTCTATTTCACCGTATTCGTAGTAAAGCAATGCTCCCGAAAAGGGAGATGCAGTAACTTGGGTGGGTTTATTTATCAGCCCCAACTTATGACGAGACAATTCGGTGTAGGAAGCGGTGATTTCGGTCATTTCATTTTCCATTCCATGAGAAAGTTGTAGTACTTTCTGCCAATCGTCAGATACATAGGCCTTTTCAATGGCCAATTCGGCATAGAAAGTCTTCTCTTTGTATCCGCACAAGTGTACCATCAACATGGTAGCAGCAAACAGGAGAAATGATGATTGACGTTGCAGGGAGAAGGTGGCGGAAGCCTTGTGTAGCGGAAACGTCAGAACCATAACCAGCAAGGATATTGCCATTACAATGTAAGGCAACCACAAATAGGCACAATTAGCCGGAAAGGAAGGAAGCAGGGCTGAATACATGCCGCCGGAACCATCGCCTGAAAAAAACGTGAAACTGATTAACAAAGGCAATAGGATAAAGCTCGTCAATCCAATCAATAAAGGCATCCATGCCCATTTATCCTTGCTCAGGCTCCACGTCCTAAGTGAAAGTAGCAGCATGAGAAGGGTGCTCATCAGGGCATATGCCCCAATTAATGGATAAGCCAACAAGGTCCAGACAAAAATATAGATTGATTGTAGTTGGTGGTTGTTCAGTCGGCGGTACCCGATAAAGCCAGCCATCAATGCCATAACTCCGAGAGGAACGACAAAAGCATAGCCCCGTACATTCAAACCAAGCACCTCATACCCCAGCTCGGTGATTGTCAACAACACCGCAAGCGCCGGAATAAACGCAAACGGGTGCAGGCTTTTTTTTAGGTTGAATCCGATTGAGACAAGCCAATAGATAAGTATGAGCAACAGAATATAGAACAGTGTGCCCAACCAGGGATAATAAAATAACTGGGTAAGAAAAGAACCGGTATAACGCAAAAACCAACCAGTGAGTTGAGCGGTTTCTTGCCAATAAGAAGGGTTGAACGAAAATAAATCGAGTTCCTGTATTTTCCACAAGAAGCTCGTGCGAAGCATGAGGGTCTCAAACAACGCAAACAATACGAACAATACGATGGAATAGCGGTGATACCAGGCGGATGTGTAACTTACATCCGCCTTTTTGTTGGGCTCATCGCTCGTGTGGGTGCTCACCTCAGCCATGTGTGTTCAATTCTCCAAATTCGTTAAAGCGTTCCTGTCCAGCTGGATTGCGGTACATTCAAGGCCGTTGTGCGTGCTGACGGCGCCGCTCCCGAAACGGTCAGCGTATAGGAACCCTTGAGCAGTTGTTTTTTGCCGTCTTCCATAACCATCTGTAGCTGATCCATGCTTACATCGAAGGTAACTTCTTTGCGTTCGCCCGGTGACAACGGAACCCTACGGAAACCGATCAGTGAGTTCAACGGTGTCGTGACACCTGCTCCCGGGGCCTTTACATATAGTTGAGGTACTTCTTCAATCGCATATTTGCCTTGGTTTTCCAAGGTGACCTTTACGGAGAAAGACGTTTTTTTCCTGTCCGGTTGTTCAACCACCATATTGCTGTATTTCACGGTACTATAGGTCAACCCGTAACCGAACGGAAAGGCAATATTGTCTTTCATGTATTTGTAGGTACGGCCCTGCATGGAATAATCCTCAAAGGCGGGAAGGGCATCGGCTGAAATCGGGAACGTTACGGGTAAGCGGCCGGATGGACTGGCATCACCGAAAACGAGGTCTGCCAGTGCGTTTCCACCTTCCTGCCCCGGATACCAAGCCATGAAAATGGCATCCGACAATTCGGAGATTTCTGTGAGATCGATGGGACTACCACCGGTGATGACTGTGATGACCTTGTTTTTCCGGTCTTTACCAATCTTTCGAATCAACGATAGTTGAGGCTCGGGTAATGAAAGACTCACTTTGTCACCTTTTGTGGGAGAAGCGATGGCATCGCCTTCTTCCCCTTCAATGGGTCCGTATAGGCCTAAGAATACAAAGCAAATCGGGGCTTTCCTGGCTTGCTCGACCGCCCATTCATTGGGATTCACGTTGGCAGCAGTGGCAAGCGAGCCAATCTTGAAATTGATGCTGGTACCGTTGCTCACCTTGGCAACAAGCCCTTCCATGAAGGTGCTCATCTTTCCGGAAAAACCGTAGTAGTTTCCAATCAACGAATACGCATCCAGCGCAAATGGGCCGGTCACATAGATTTCCCGGACAGATTTGCTCAGCGGTAGCAATTGATTGTCGTTCTTTAGTAGCACGATGCCTTTGCGGGCTGCATCCCTGGACAGTTCGGCGTGTTTGTCACAGGCAATGACCGATTCGGGAATGCCTTTGTAGGGAGAATAATCGTTGGGCGTAAGGATGCCCAGCTTCAGGCGGGTCATGAATAAGGGAAGCAATGCTTTGTCCAAATCCTTTTCGGTAATCAGTTTGCGTTCCAAGGCTTGTTTTAATCCACGGTAGGCATCGCCGCAGTTCAGGTCAAGTCCGCTTTTCAACGCCATGGCTGAAGCTTCCGCATCATCTTTGGCCATTTTCTGTTCGGTGAATATATCTTTCACGGCGTCACAGTCGGATACGACGTGGCCGTTGAATCCCCATTTTTTCCGTAAGATGTCGGTCAACAGCAACGTGCTTGCCGAGGCGCTGATTCCGTACAATTTGTTGTAAGCACCCATGACCGATTCCACTTTCCCTACTTTGACCAAGCGTTCAAAAGCCGGCAAGTACGTTTCGTACAGGTCTTTCTGGGATGGCACGGCATCAAATACATGCCTGAGCGCTTCCGGTCCCGAATGGACCGCAAAGTGCTTGGCACAGGCGGCCGATTTCAGGTAGAAGGGGTCTTCACCCTGCAAGCCTTTCACGTAGGCCACTCCAATGCAACCTGTCAGGAAGGGGTCTTCTCCGTAGGTTTCTTGTCCACGTCCCCAGCGCGGATCCCTGAATATGTTGATGTTGGGGGTCCAATAGGTCAAACCGGCAAAACGTCCCCTGTTTCCAATGCGCTGGGCTACCTCAAATTTTGCCCTACCTTCGGTAGAAACAGCATCGGCCACCTTGTGGACCAAACTGGTGTCAAACGTGGCTGCCAATCCGATGGCTTGCGGGAAAACGGTGGAACGGCCGGAGCGGGCTACACCGTGCAAGGCTTCGTTCCACCAGTTGTAGGAAGGAATATTGAAGCGTTCGATACCCGGTGCATCATTCATGAGCTGGGCAATTTTTTCGTCCACTGTCATTTTGTTGATCAGGTCGATGGCCTTGTTGGTCATGGTTGTTTCCAACTCAGACAGGGCAAAGACGGGCAATGTAGCCGTCAGAAACAGTACGATTGCGTAGAAACGGTTTTTTTTCATGGTCAATGGTAAAAGAGTGTTTTTGTATCGACACCAAAGATACACCATCCTGTTGAAAAATAAAAAATACCTTAATTTATCTGCAGGTTTGGTGCAATTATGTACATTTATGCCCAATAGTTGTCATTAAAACAAACAGTATGATTTTAACCACCACTCCTTCCATTGAAGGAAGACCCGTAAAGACGTATTTGGGCATTGTAACCGGTGAAGCCATAGTAGGAGCCAACATCCTCCGCGACCTATTTGCAGGAATCACAGATATCGTAGGAGGTAGGACCAGTGCCTATGAAGAAGTATTGCGCAAAGCCAAAAACAGTGCATTGGAAGAAATGCGTATATTGGCAGGCAATATGGGTGCCGATGCTGTTGTCGGCATTGACCTGGATTATGAAACAGTTGGTTCAAACGGCAGCATGTTGATGGTGACGGCCAGCGGTACGGCTGTGATTCTTGAAAAATAAGCGCACTCGTCCAGATCTTTGTTTGGTTTCAGGCAAGCTTTACCGATTACCGTTTCATCGAGGGGAAACTTTTTTCCACGATGGAGGGCACTATTTTTGTCATAAAAAAGTGAAAAGCTTGCGGCAAATGTGTCTGAAAAAGTCAGAATGTCGTATATTCGCCTGCTGATTATTTACCTATAATAACAAGAATGAAAAACACGCACGTACTCTATAGCCTTTTTTCGCGTCGATTAGTCGCTCTGTTTATCACGTCCTCTCTGGCAATTGGAGCGTCATTTGCAGTCAATGGTCATGATCTTTGGTTCAATACCACTCAACCCCTTCCGGACACTTTCACCAGTTCCAACGTGACCTCTGTCTCCGAAACAGCCCTCAATCTGATCGCAGAAGGCATGCAGGGAACTGCAGGTGCCAATTTTAAACTAAAACTGACCCGTGACAAAGCGCTGAAAGGGGATGGTTACCGCATCACGGCAACCGGTGTTGAGGCATTGACTGCAAATGGATTGTTGTATGGCGCCTTCGAATATTTGAGGTGCAAGCAAGCCAACGAACCCATCAAGGAAACGGTATCAAACCCCTCTTACCAATTACGCTTGCTCAACCATTGGGACAACCTGAACGGTACCATTGAAAGGGGCTATGCCGGATTGTCCATTTTCTGGAGGGGTAAGAATGACTTGGCCGTCACCGATAAGGATAAGGCCTTGTGGCGTGAGTATGCCCGTGCCAATGCGTCCATCGGCATCAACGGTGCCGTATTGAACAACGTGAACGCTTCAGCCGATATGCTGAGTGCAGAGGTGCTTCATCGCGTCGCTGCCATTGCCGACGAGTTGCGCCCATATGGTATGAAGGCCTATTTAAGCATCAATTTTTCTTCCCCCGTCCTGTTGGGTAAGTTGAAAACCTCCGATCCGCTGGATAAAGATGTCGTTGCCTGGTGGACGGCCAAAGTGAAGGAAATTTATTCGCTGGTGCCTGATTTTGGTGGTTTTCTGGTGAAAGCCAACAGCGAGGGCCAACCCGGTCCCCAGGATTTTGGAAGGACGCACGCTGATGGTGCCAATATGCTGGCCGATGCCTTGAAGCCTTTCAAGGGTGTGGTCATGTGGCGTGCCTTCGTTTACCAGCCGAATGATAAGGACAGAGCCAAACAGGCTTATCAGGAATTCATGCCGCTCGACGGTCAATTCCGTGAAAACGTGATCATTCAGGTGAAAAACGGTCCTGTCGATTTTCAGCCGAGAGAACCGTTCAGCCCCTTGTTCGGTTCAATGGAAAAAACGCCTGTCATGCCTGAATTGCAAATTACCCAGGAATACTTGGGACATTCCTTCCAGCTGGCTTATTTGGGAACCATGTGGGAAGAGCTCCTGCAAAGCGACACCTATCAAAGAGGTGCCGGCAGCACCGTGGCCAAATGCACGGACGGAAGCCTCCACAACTATGCCTATTCAGCCATCTCCGGTGTTTCGAACATAGGTCTGGATGCCAACTGGTGCGGTCATATTTTTGCGCAAGCGAACTGGTATGCCTTCGGCCGTCTGGCTTGGGACAACACCCTGAAAAGCGAAACGATAGCCAGGGAATGGCTGTCGCGTACGTTCAGGATGGATCAAGCTGGAAGCGCAAGCCATATAGCCATCAACGCTACCACCTATAAGGACAATTTTGTGGATCCTGTGATCAAGATGATGATGGACAGCCGCGAGGCCGTGGTCAATTACAGTATGCCACTCGGTTTGCACCACCAGTTTGCCGGCGACCATCATTACGGTCCGGGACCGTGGTACGCTCCCCGTGGGCTCCGGGCGGACTGGACACCCCCATATTACCACAAGGCTGACTCACTGGGTATCGGTTTCGACCGGTCCAGCAAGGGTACCAATGCTGTATCCCAGTATAATGAACCCTTACGTTCCCAATTTGATAACCTGCAGTCTTGCCCTGAGAACCTGATTTTATGGTTCCACCATGTGTCTTGGGATTACCGCATGAAAAGCGGCCGTACCTTGTGGGAAGAACTGTGCTACAAATACGACAGCGGCTTGCAGGATGTGCGCCGTTTCCAACAAGTGTGGGACAAGGTTCAACCCTATGTGGATGCAGAACGTTTTGCGGAGGTCCAAAGCAAATTGAAACGCCAGATGCGCGATGCCCAGGTGTACAAAGATGGCTGCGTATTGTATTACCAGACATTCAGCAAGCGCCCCATTCCGTACGAATTGGAACGCCCCATCTATAACCTGGAATACCTGATGAAAACCGATCCCCTAAAAATAAATAACAATTGATAATCATTTATTTAATTCTATGAAAAACTCTATTTCAAGCCAGAAAGTGCCCCTTCTTGAGAAGATCGGGTACAGTATGGGAGATGGTGGCGCCAATTTGGCGTTCCAGATGATGATGATGTTCCAAATGTTCTTTTACACGGACGTATTTGGCATCAAGGCTACAGCAGCCGGAACCATCTTGTTGGTTGCCCGTTTTTTTGATGCGTTTGTCGATCCTGTTGTCGGTGCGTTGGCCGACAGGACCCAGACAAAATGGGGCAAGTACAGACCTTGGGTGCTGTGGACAGCCATTCCGTTTGCCGTATTCTTCGTATTGGCCTTTACAACACCCGATCTGGCAGAACGTGCCAAGGTTATTTATGCCGGTATCACGTATACCCTCTTTATGGCCATTTATTCGTTCAACAATACGCCTTATGCTTCATTAGGCGGTGTAATGAGCGGTGATATCAAAGAACGGACCAGCATTGCTTCCGTCCGCTTTGTGACAGCAACCATTGCCACGTTTGTGGTTCAAGGGTTGACACTTCCTATCGTAACCAAGTTGGGAAATGGAGAAGACAATGACCCGAGGGGTTGGTTCTTGACCATATTGCTTTTTGCTGTTGTGGCTGGCGTTTTGATGGTCATTACGTTCTTCTCCTCCAAGGAACGCATCCAACCGCCCAAGGATCAGAAGAGCGATTTCAAACAAGACGCCAAAGACTTGCTGGCTTGCATTCCCTGGAAAGCCATGTTTACCCTCACCTTGTTCCTCTTTATTACCCTGGCCTTGTTCGGCAGTGCCATGAACTACTACTTCAAGTATTTTGTGGATCCGGAAGCTTTGCAGCAATTCCTGCTTGGTTTCGGCTTGGTCGTTGATGGTGACCTGAACGGCTGGCAGAAATTCCTCGACATGTTCGGTTTGATCTCCAAAGCTGACGGAAGCAATGTATTCTCGGTTGGTTTCAGTATGTTCAACATGGCCGGCCAATTGGTTACCCTGGCTGGTGTGTTGCTGTTGTCGCAATGGTTGTCGGGCATCTTTGGCAAGCGGAACATCTTTGTTGTCTGCCTGGCCATGACCGCTGTGTTCACCGCAATGTTCTTCTTTGTCGATCCTTCACAAATCGGACTCATCTTTATTATCAACCTGTTGAAGAATGCAGCGTATTCCGTTACCATTCCCCTGTTGTGGGCTATGATGGGTGACGTGGCTGACTTCTCGGAATGGAAGAACAACCGTCGTGCTACCGGTTTGTGCTTTGCCGGTATCGTATTTGCCCTGAAGGCCGGTCTCGGTCTGGGTGGTCTCGTTTGCGGTGGTGTCATGGATGCCTTCGGATACGTGGCCGATCAAGCTCAAACAACCGAAGCTCTGTTGGGTATCCGTTTGTCAGCCAGCGTCATACCCGGAGCTGTATTCTTCATTTGTGCCATGATCTTGTTGTTCTACCCCATCACCAAGAAGATGAATGTGACCATGCAAGGTGAGCTGGAAGAACGCCGTAAGAACCAATAATTCGCCTTTGCGAAAAGTTTAATCCGTATTTATACCTATCAATGAATTTCAAAAAAATAACCGCATGTGTAGCGTTGGCAGCCACGGCCTTTGGGTCGGCGGCTGCCCGCGAAACACTGGCCGAAGCCACCAAGGGCCTTTTCCTCATGGGGGTAGCTGTTAACCAACAGCAAGTAGATGGGACCAACCCGAAAGAATCCGAGTTGATTGCCACCGAGTTCAGTACGATTGTAGCTGAAAACTGCATGAAGCCCGAACCTACCGAGCCTAGAGAAGGCGAATTCAATTTTACAGAAGCTGATAAGTTTGTCGCCTTTGGCGAAAAGAACAAACAAGTGGTTACCGGCCATACCCTGATTTGGCATTCACAAATTGGCCGTTGGTTTTTTACCGATGCCGAAGGAAAAACGGTTACTCCAGAAGTGTTGAAAGCACGCATGCGCAACCACATCATGACGGTGGTGGGTCGTTACAAAGGCCGTATCAAAGGTTGGGATGTGGTGAATGAAGCGTTGGAAGATAACGGTACGTACCGGAACAGCCAGTTTTACCGCATTTTGGGCAAGGATTTCATTAAGTACGCTTTCCAATATGCCCACGAGGCCGATCCGGATGCTGAGTTGTATTACAACGATTACAACATGGAAACACCCGCCAAGTGTGACGCTGCCGTGCAGCTGGTAAAAGAATTGAAGGCCGCCGGTTGCCGAATCGATGCGGTTGGTTCACAAGGACACATGAAAATGATCAATCCTACGGTTGAGGCTACCGAATTGATGATTCAAAAGTTGCGCGATGCAGGTGTCAAGGTAATGATTACCGAATGGGATATTTCTATTTTGCCCAGTCCGTATGAAGGTGCCAACATCTCCACCAATTTCAGTTATTCTGAGAAAATGGATCCCTATAAAACGGTCGCACCTCCTGATTCTATCATGAAGCAATGGAACAAGCGTATCTTGGATATGTTTGCCCTGTACCTCAAGTACAACGATGTGGTTGACCGCGTTACCGTTTGGGGTTTGAGTGATGCCGGCTCCTGGTTGAACGGTTTTCCCATCCGTGGTAGAACCGATTATCCCTTGTTGTTCGACCGTCAGTTGAACCGCAAGGCCGTGGTAGACGAAATGATTAAAATGGCTAAAAATACAAAAGTAAAAAAATGAAAGAGCCCAGATATCTTGTAGAAAACGACTACATGGCCGATCCGGCCGTGCACATCTTTGAGGGGAAGTTGTTCATTTATCCTTCCCATGACAGGGAATCCGGTATTCCGGAAAACGACAACGGTGATCACTTCGACATGAACGATTACCATGCCTTCTCAACATCAGACATTGAAAACGAACCGTTGACCGACCACGGTGTCATCCTGAAAGTCAGTGATATTCCTTGGTCTGGCCGACAATTGTGGGATTCGGATGTGGCATTCAAAAACGGCAAGTACTACCTGTACTTCTCGCTGAAAGACAAAAATGACATTTTCCGCATCGGCGTGGCCGTGGCCGACAAACCCGAAGGTCCGTTCATTCCGCAGTCTGACCCCATCAAGGGCAGTTACAGCATAGACCCCTGTGTCTTCCTGGATAAGGATGGCCATCACTATATGTATTGGGGCGGTTTGTGGGGAGGACAATTGCAGCGTTATGCCGAGAACAAGGCGCTGGAATCTGCCCACCTACCGGAAGGCGATGAACCCGCACTGCCTTCAAGGGTGGTCCGTCTGGCCGACAACATGTTGGAATTTGCCGAAGAACCTAAACCGGTGGTGATTTTGAATCCCGATGGTTCCGTCATGAAAGCCGGACAAAACGACATCCGTTTCTTTGAAGCTTCCTGGATGCATACCTACAACGGAAAGTACTATTTCTCCTATTCAACCGGCGATACACACCACCTGTGTTATGCCATCGGTGATAATCCTTATGGTCCGTTTACGTACCAAGGTATCATCTTGACTCCGGTTGTTGGTTGGACCACCCACCACGCTATTGCTGAATTCAAGGGTAAGTGGTACTTGTTCCATCACGACAGTGTGCCTTCAGGTGGACGTACCTGGTTGAGAAGCCTCAAGGTGGTCGAACTGGAATATGATGCACAAGGTCGTATTAAAACCATTGAAGGTACTGCCAAATAGGCAAGGTTGAGAAGTTTCACCGGATTCGTCATGAAACTGAGTAACTAAAAAAACAATTGAACAGCGTGTCGTGCAGGAGAATAAATTATCCCCTGCACGCTGCTGTTTCTAAACAGATAGACATTAAACGATATAGAAGCACGTTGTAATAGCCCTAAGTTAAGACGTGCATAGCCTTTTGCTACTTCCTTATATTTAAAACCAATACACATTTCTTATCATGAAAAATAACAAAATCTGGCTATTGCTGGTGCTTTCAGTGGCCACGTGGTCGTTGACGGCTCAAACGCAATGGTACAACACCGCCCAGGCCAGGATTGACACACTTCGAAAAGGAAACTTTACCGTAAGGGTGAAGACACCTGAAGGTGCAAGCTTGACCGACAGTGTGCGGGTGGTCATGAAAAAACATGAGTTTTCCTGGGGTTATGCCGTTGATTTATATGGTAATAGCGGTGACGATTGGCAAAAAGCCATCATGCTCAGGTACTGTAATTTCGGTGTGAATACCAACTCGTTCAAATGGAGTGGCATTCAGGCAAATCAGTATAATCTCACATATGGAACGTTTGACAGAACCATTGAGTGGTTTCGATATTTAGGTTGGGGCACCAAGGGACATACCCTCTTGTGGGGAGGATCCGCAACGGACTCACATGCAAATCCACAATGGGTTTTGGACCTGAAAAATGATCCCCAAAAAATGAACGAGGCATGCAAAGAAAGGGTAACCAGAGATATTGGAAAATATAAGGGAGTTGTCGAAGAGTTCGATGTGATGAACGAGGCTACACATGTGACTTTTCTGCAACAAACAATAGGCGATTCCCTCAACTGGAATTGCTACAAATGGGCACACGCTGCCAATCCATCGGCCAAATTATACTTCAACGATTACAACATCATTGAATACGGAAACCAAACAGATAATTTTGTCTCGCTTACACAACGTATCCTTGATAATGGCGGTCCCATTTCCGGTATTGGAACGCAGTCGCATATTGGTTCCACGGTGAATTTGGAAGGTTTCAAGACCAATTTGGACAAACTGGCCCAGTTCGGTCTACCCATCAAAGTGACCGAGTTTGACATGAATTTTGGTGATGGCACTGTCATGACCCCTGCACTTGAAAAGCAGTATGCCGATGAAATGGGAAAAATGTTGCGTTTGTGTTTTTCCTACCCGGCCATGGAAGGATTTATTTTTTGGGGTATGACAGGAGCCTGGGCAAAAGGTGTCATCAATCCTTATCGAGATGATAGAACGTACCGTTTAGCTGCCGATACCATTTACAATCTGATTAAGAAACAATGGAGCACCGACGTAAGAGGAACATTTGATGAGAATGGCGAATTTTCTTTCAACGGGTATTACGGAACCTACGAAGTGCAAGTGAAGATGGGTGATGAATGGAAGAAATTTGACGTAAGTTGCATCAAGGCTAACAAAGGAATGACCTTTGATTTGAGTACAGGGAATGTATCGAACATACCTCCAACATTACAGGAGGTTACTATTGTTGAACCCAACCAGATTCATCTGCGTTTCGACAAGGTCATGTCAAACCCGGCTTCAAAGTATACCTATTTTAAGGTTTTTAACAGCCAAAACAGTAGCGTTACGTCGGCGGCTCTTAAAACAGATGATTCAAAAACAGTTGTCCTAACTCTGAACAGCACTATAAAGAAAAATGACTACATCCCCGTGGCTTATTTGGGCAACTTGACATCGTCGTATACTTCTTACGATGGAGCGGTACTAGAACCGTTTGGTTACCAGTTGCCATCCAATATCTCATACATAACTGGTTTTACAGCTTCTTCCAGTGCGAATGGTCGATACATAGAGGTGAGCTTCCCCGAAGACCTGCTTGATTCTTCCGTTGTGGCTTCTGATTTCGCAGTTACGATAAACGGTACAAGGACATCTCTAACGTCAGCAAAACTTGCAACCGATAAAAAAGTGGTGCGGTTGGAACTTGGGAACCCGCTTACAAAAGGGACAGAATCGATTTTGGTAAGATATAATTACACTACGTTGAGACGGCTTGACGGACGCTATTTGGCCCCATTTAAATCATATACCAATACCGTTACTGCGAAAAATACCGTTGTGCCTCCACAATTGATATCGGCCAACGTCATAAGTACGGGTGCCGTGTTGACTATGGTCTTCAATGTGGATATGGCCGAAGCAGCTGGACTTGATTCATGCTTTTCTCTGTCTTCCACGATGAACAAAACCTACAAGATAGCATCAGCAAAAACGCAGTCACTGAAAACAAAAATTGTCTTGACTCTATCGACCCCCATCAATATGGGTGACACTGTAGCGGTTACGTATGCCGGTAATGCATTGACATCGTATAATGGAATTCAACTTGAAAATTGCTCCGTTACAATTAAAAACAACAGTAGAACCAATTTGGTGGATGTGAATGATGCAACCGTAACGGCGACACCCAATCCCTTTACGGATCAATTGATTATCAACCACAGCGGTATCTACAAGACAGTGGTTGTGACTGACATGAGTGGACGAGTAATCTTTCAGAAATCAATCACTTCAAATACCAGTGAAGTCATTTCAACGTCAACCTGGAAATCAGGTGTGTACATGCTTTTGTTGTCTGATGGAAAAAAATCGACCAACTTGAAAGTAATCAAGAAATAATTTATCACGTAAAATTCTCGTGACTATTAAACTTTTAACATATCAATCGGTCATACTATATACTGATAATACACATGAAAAATATACTACTGACGGTATTAATTGCCGTGCTTTCTTTTGGATACATATCTGCCCAGAATAAATTGACCAATCCCGTTATTTTTGCGGATGTGCCCGACCCATCCATGATACGTGTAGGCGATACGTACTACATGAGCAGCACCACCATGCACATGATTCCCGGTGTGCCCATCATGAAATCGAAAGATCTTGCGAATTGGGAAATCGTCAGCTACGCGCTTCCATTCCTGGTTGATAACGACGATATGAATCTAAGCAATGGCAGAACTGCCTATGGAAAAGGCACCTGGGCCAGTAGCCTCCGTTACCACAAGGGTACATACTATCTTTCGGTTTTTTCCAGCACATCGAACCGGTCGTACATCTGTACCACAAAAGACCCGGAAAAAGGAGACTGGAAGACACACGTGTTGCCGCGCTCGTTGCACGACATGACCTTGTTCTTTGATGACGATGAAAAAATCTATATGATTTGGGGCGGCGGACGGCTCAATATCATTGAAATCAAACCGGATTTGAGTGATTTCGTTCCGGGAACTGAAAAGGTCTTGATTGAAAATGCCAGCAAACCCGGAGGGAACGGTGGGTTGAATGCGGAAGGTTCACACCTGTATAAGTACAAAGGCTATTATTACTTGTTCAATATTTCCTGGCCAACAGGGAAGTGCCGCACAGTGCTTGTACACAGAGCCACCTCCATCATGGGTCCATGGGAAGGTCGTGTTGCATTGCAGGATCAAGGTGTTGCTCAAGGTGGTTTTATTGAAACCCCTGATGGTCGCTTCTTTGCCTATTTGTTCCAGGATTACGGTTCAGTTGGCCGTATTCCTTGGTTGGTGCCCATGAAATGGGAAGATGGCTGGCCTGTAATCGGTATTGACGGCAAGGCGCCGACAACCTTGGACTTGCCCGCCAGCAAAGGCTTGATACCGGGTATTGTGAACTCCGATGAATTTACCCGTAAATCGGGTGAACCCAAATTACCTTTGGTATGGCAATGGAATCACAACCCCTTGGATGGTTTCTGGTCGGTTGATGCCCGTAAAGGCTATTTGCGACTGACGACAGGTCGTATCGATACCTCCTTTGTCAATGCCAGGAATACCCTGACCCAACGCACCATTGGTCCCGAATGTACGGGTTATGCCAGTTTCGATGTGACCAACATGAAGGTAGGCGATGTGGCCGGTTTGGGTTTACTTCAACGCAGATATGGCCAGGTAGGTGTACGCTGCGCTGAAGACGGTAACTACATCATCATGATCAATGGCCAGGGACGCACACCGGTAGAAGTGGAGAAAATTCCGTTGAAACAGAAGAACCTGTACGTCAAGATTCAATGCGACTTTGTGAACAAGAAAGACGTGGCCGATTTCTTCTATAGCCTTGATGGAAAACAATGGACCAAAATTGGTACACAGTTGAAAATGAATTATGATATGCCGCATTTTATGGGCTATCGTTTTGCCTTGTTCAATTATGCCTGGAAAACCTTGGGCGGTTATGTTGATTTTGACTATTTTCGAATCGAAAACTCAATTGTTAGATAAACATCATTCATTTAAATACTAATTCTATGAGA
The DNA here is from genome assembly GCA_964411555.1 of uncultured Bacteroidales bacterium. GTDB lineage: Bacteria > Bacteroidota > Bacteroidia > Bacteroidales > UBA1402 > UBA8389. The sequence goes on from CAYPLF010000035.1 coordinate 17,899, forward strand.
AACAGACGCTTAGTTGGTTTGGCCGTAGCAGCGATTGCTTTAAGCATCGGTCTGGCGAAGGCAGACAATCCCCTTATTACCGGTCAGTTTACTGCCGACCCCACAGCCAGGGTTTTCAACGGTAAAATTTATGTGTATCCCTCTCACGACATTCCCGCACCTCCCAATACGGTTGCCCGTAAAGACTGGTTTGTAATGGAAGATTACCATGTGTTTTCTTCAAAAAATCTGATGGACTGGGAAGATCATGGTGTCATCATCAGTCAAAATGATAAAGACTGGATTGCCAAGGATTATACCATGTGGGCTCCCGATGCCATCGAAAAGAACGGCAAATATTATTTCTATTTTCCTGCCAACAGAGTACGTACTGGAGGTGCACGTGGCGGAAGCGCCATTGGTGTGGGCGTTGCAGACAAACCCGAAGGTCCTTATACGTTCCTGGATCAACCCATCGACATGATTGGTGGTATCGACCCCGGTATCTTGATTGATCCCAAAGATGGCAAGGGCTATATTTATTTGCAACAAGGCGGTTTAACCGTAGCTCCGCTTAAGGACAACATGATTGAAGTGGAATCGGCTCCGGTCCGTGTTCAGGGCTTGCCCAGAACAGGTGGTTTGATTGAAGGTCCATTTCCTTTGGCATACAACGGAAAGTATTACCTCACCTTCCCACACGTAATCAACAAGACAGAAGCGTTGGAATATGTGGTAGCAGACAACCCCATGGGACCCTTTACCTACGGTGGTATCATCATGGACGAATCCCCCACGGGTTGCTGGACCAACCACCATTCACTCGTTCAATACGAAGGTCAATGGTATTTGTTCTACCACCACAACGACTATTCACCCAATTTCGACAAGAACCGCTCCATCCGTGCGGATAGCTTGTTCTTTGAACCCGACGGCAAGATCCGCAAGGTGATTCCTACCCTGAGAGGTATTGGTTTGGCTCAGTCTACCAGAAACCTGCAAATTGACCGTTATTCACTCATCAGCAAAACCGGTGCCTCCATTGCTTACTTGGATACCACTGTTAAATTTGATGGTTGGAAAGCCGTTTTCGAAGCTGATGGTGCCTGGTTCCAATACAATTCAGTTCAGTTTGACAAGAAACCTAAAAAAGTGGAAGCCAAGGTTCAATCAACTAAGGGTGCCACCCTGGAAGTTCGTTTGGACAAAGCCAATGGACCTGTTTTAGCTACGATTGTAGTACCGAAGAGTGCCCAATGGCAAACGGTTTCAGCAAAAGTTAAGAAAGGCCTGACCGGAAAACACAATTTGATTGTGACTCAAAAAGGTCAAGGTGCAGCTGAAGTTGACTGGGTTACCTTTAAATAATAAACCACATATGTACAATCGTCCTCCGAAAGGGGGGCGATTTGTGCATGGAACGAATTCTATAAAAATCAAAGTATGAAAACGAAATTGGTAATGGTATTGGCCGGACTGTTGATGCTCAGCTCGACCGTTTTTGCACAGGATAAGAACTTCCACATTTACCTGTGTATCGGTCAATCCAACATGGAAGGCAACGCCCGTCCGGAAGAACAGGACAAGACTGTAGACCCACGCTTCCAAATGCTGGCTTGTGTGGATTTTAAAACCCCTGAACGCAAAATGGGTGAATGGTATCCTGCTGTTCCTCCTTTGTGTCGTAACGGTACGGGTTTGACCCCTGCCGATTATTTCGGCCGTACCATGGTTCAATACTTGCCCAAAAAGGTACGGGTAGGTGTTGTGATGGTGGCTGTAGCCGGTTGCAAGATTGAATTGTACAACCCCGCGACAGCTCAAGCTTACATTGGTTCGACAGCCGATTGGTTGAAGAACATGGTAACCCAATACGGTGGTGATGTGTATGCCCGCACAGTGGCCATGGGCAAGGAAGCCCAAAAGGTAGGTGTGATTAAAGGCATCTTGTTGCACCAGGGCGAATCCAATGTGAACGATAAGGAATGGCCGGCCAAGGTGAAAGCCGTTTACGACTTGCTCATTAAAGACTTGAACCTGGATCCGAAGAAAGTGCCCCTGTTGGCCGGTGAAATGGTTCACGCCGATCAAAAGGGTTCTTGTGCCAGCATGAATGAAATCATTGCAACGTTGCCGCAGACACTTCCTAATTCGTATGTGGTTTCTTCTGCCGGATGTACCACCAGGGAAAGACTGCACTTCGATGCAGCCGGTTACCGCGAACTGGGCAGACGCTACGCCATGAAGATGCTGGAAGTTGAAAAAGTGAAGATTAAAGAGCCGAAAAAGGCGAAAGAAAAGAAAGAAAAGAAATAACATTCTTTATACTACAAACAAAAGAGGCGACCAATATACATGGTCGCCTCTTTTGTTATCTATCAATGACAAGTTTTCAGGCAAAATGGTACAAGAACACTAAGGTGCCCTCAAACGCCGGTTTCTTGTTGTCCTTGATTTCCATGACGCAATCAATCTCGGCTTTGGCTATGCCTCTCAGGTTGACCAACGACTTCAGGGTTGTACGAATTCTCACTTCGCTTTCAACAAGTACAGCCTGGTTGAATTTGAGTTTCTCGATGCCATAATTGACCAGCATCTTGATGTTTTGCACGTCGATGATTTGTTCCCACAAGTAGGGTAATACCGATAGCGTAAGGTAGCCGTGTGCAATGGTTGAACCAAACTGGCTCTCTTTTTTGGCGCGTTCGGTATCCACATGAATCCATTGATGATCCAATGTGGCATCTGCAAACAAGTTAATTTGCTCCTGGGTGATTTTCAAGTAATCGGATACACCCAACTCTTTTCCGATGTGTTGTTCAAAATCTGAAAAACTGGTGACAATCAATTTTCCCATACTGTAAATTTCCTTCTTTATACATGTTATTTATAACGGTCATTGCGCTTTCTCAAGCTGCCAAATGATGTCGATGGTTTCCCGTATTTGCTGCAATTGAGGGGTTAACTGGATTCCTGAGGCTTTATCGGCATTTGCCCGTGACAGGATAACGCTTTCACTCAACGTTGGACTGATGGTTGATGACGGATGGTTGAAGTTGATTTCCTTGATTTCCCCTAAGCGCAATCCCACTTGTTTGACAATGAGGTTGGCCTTGTTTTCTGCATCAGCTATGGCATTCTCTATGGTCATTTTACTCAGCTTATCCCTTTGTTGGGGCGATAAGTCGAAGCTGACGGTAAAAGAGAGTTTGAAATCTCCCGAATTCAATAGATTGATGATGGAGTTCAGCACAGTGGTATTGAAAACCTTCTCAATGATCAGGTTGATCGAACCCACATACCCATCAAACTTTTGCTCGTTGTTGTCAAAAACATAGTTTTCGTTGATGCTGTAATTACTTGTCTGAATGAGGCTTTTGTCTATGTTGATTTTGCCAAATTCTTTAACCAGTCTATCGTATTTATCATTCAACAACTTGGCGCATTTGGCATAATTCTTATCATTTACAGTAAGAGGAATGTTGATGCTCATGTTCTCCGGTGTTTCAAACACCACAGCCTCTCCCTGAACCTTCAACACGTTATCCTTCAATTGGGCTGACAGGCCGGAAAAACCGGCCAGTACCACGAACAGAATGATCAGTCTTTTTTTCATAGGTGTACTTGATTTATATCAGCTAAATAGAATAACAGTAGAAAACAAGAATAGGTTTAACAAAGTACAATTTTCATTACTTCTTTTTGACCGAGAAACGATAAATGGTCCTTGAGGTATAGGTATCTCCTCCATTCAACACGGTTGAAGGGAAGTTGGCTTGGTTGGGGCTGTCTGGGTAGTGCTGTGTTTCCAAAGCAAAGCCTTGACTACCACGACCGAAACCGCCAGGAGCACCGGCTTGAGCACCAGCTACAGGTGGTGTTGTCTGTGAGCGTTTCCACGATGTACCGTTTCCGGAATAGAATTGCATACCGGGTTCATCGGTGAGTACTTCCATGACACGTCCGCTGACGGGGTCGTAAACGGTTGCAGCCACTTTGCTCTTTTTGTCGAGTGCATAGTTGTGGTCATAACCGCCGAAGGTTGCGTTTTCAAACGTTTCACCAACCTTGTAACCAATGATTTGCGGTGTGGTAAAATCGAACGGAGTACCTTTCACCGGTTTGATTTCGCCGGTTGGAATCTGCGTGTTGTTCACCGGGGTATAATTTGATGCATTCAAAGTCAGTATGTGGTCGAAGATGGGTCCCTTGCCCACACCGTGCAGGTTGAAATAAGCGTGGTTGGTCAGGTTGATCACGGTTTTCTTGTCGGTGGTCGCCGAGTAATCAATGATGAGTTCGTTCTTTTTGGACCAGGAATAAACCACCGAAACGTTGACTGTTCCGGGAAATCCTTCTTCCATGTCGGGGCTGACCAAGCTGAATTTCACAGCCGGGTTTTTGCTTTTCGTCAGGATTTCCGCTTTCCAGTATTTGGCATGCCAACCCACGCGACCTCCGTGCAAGGTGTTCGGGCCGTTGTTGGCAGCAAGGGTGTATTCTTTGTCGTCCAGTTTGAATTTGGCGTTGGCGATGCGGTTGGCGAAGCGGCCAATGGTGGCTCCGTCAAATTGTTGCCGTGTAATGCCTTGCAGTGTTTCTGTACCTGGTGTGATGACGTTGTCTTTGGCACCCGTCTTGTCGGGTACGTTGATGCTGACAATGCGTGCTCCGTAGTTGGTAACCTTTACTGTGTTACCGGCTTTGTTGGTCAGCGTGAACAGGCAAACCTCGTTGCCGTTTTGTTCTCCCAACACTTCGCGCGTCACGGTGTTTTTTTTCTGTGCAAAAACGGTACTGCCACACAGTAGGAGGGCAACCGCCATAAGAAGGTACTTTTTCATGGTTATCTGGATGTTTAAGTTGTTATTTTTTGTTCTGTACTATCAATCGTTTGTAGGGCTGCTCTACATTGAAGTATAGGCCTTCAATGTCATACGGGTTTTTTGCCAGCTTGATGTAGTCGCACATGTTCGCGAACTCTTGCGATTGCACAACCAACTGGTAAGAGCGTAAGAATTCGTACTCGTTACCTACGGTGATTACATGATATGCCGATTCCCGTTTCATCCCATCTCCTGACATCTTAATGGCGTTTCGGATATCCAGTAATTGTTTCCTCAGTTTAATGGAAGTAGCTTCTTCTCCTTTCATGTGGAAGGCAAATGACCGGTTGATGAGTTGGTCCAGGTTGAAGGGGAACGTGGCCAATGATTTGGTGGTCAGTTTGATGATTTTGTCATACTCTTTTTCTGTCAGGGATTCCTTTTCCAACAGATTGGATATTTTTTGGTTTTCCTTGGGTATGTCATAGGGATTGTAGGCTTTTTGAAATACATATCCATAGTACAAATGTCTGTATTCTTCTGCTGTCAGTGTGGTGTCCAACGATTGAAACCGTTCGAACAGTACCGGATAATATAATGGGGATAACTTATCATTGATTTCCTTCTTAATGGATTCATAGTCAGGAGGCAAGAAGGATGCTTCCTGTGAATACAGGGTAAAAGACAACAAACAAACCAAAAGTAGGAGTATTTTTCTCATGGCACGGTCAATCAGTTTACGTCTTGGCACCAAAGTTACGAAAAACACCCATGCAATCGCTGACGAATTTAGGCTAATTTGCTACCTTTGGCGCAATTAATCGTGCTATTATGAAAAAAATGCCTGTTTATTTCATTGTTGCAGCTGCCTTGCTGCTTTTAGTGCAGTATACACAAGCCGCCATCACCGATCAGTTACAACTGGTCAAACTGGCTTCAGGAATGAAATTTACAGAAGGTCCTGCCTGGAATCCGGATGGTTACGTGGTGTTCAGTGATATTGACGGGAATGTGCTGTACAAATGGAGTGAAAAGGATGGTCTTGATTCGTTGGCGTCTCCGTCCGGTAATTCGAACGGCATCATTTGCACGGGAAAGAACAGTTTTCTGGTCTGTCATCAGGGTTTCAGGGTTATTTCTTCCATGACGGCGGACGGAAAGCTCACTCCGTATATTTCCACCTACAAGGGTAAGAAATTCAACAGCCCCAACGACGTGGAAATTACTTCGAAAGGTATGATCTATTTTTCCGACCCGGATTTCGGCCACAACACGCGTTCACGGGAATTGTCCTTCCAGGGTTTATTCGCGGTGCCCGCCGGTCAAAAGGAACCCATCTTGTTGGACAGCACGCTGAACTGGCCCAATGGGGTAGCTTTCTTCGGTGATGAAAAGGTGCTGTACGTTTGCGAAAGCAAGACAAATAATATTTACGCCTATACCCTGAATGACAAAGGATTGGTTGACGACCTGTCCCGCGACAAGAAACTGTTCGTGAAAGTCAGCGGCAACGGCCTGGCCGACGGTCTGGTCTCAGACGGCCGTGGTCATTTGTTCGTGGCTTTCAACAGGGGTGGCATCCGTGTCTTTGACAAACAGGGCGCTGAAATCGGTCAGATTCCTGCTCCCAACGGGGAAGAAGTCCGCAACCTCTGTATAGGAGGCGCATCCGGTAAAACCCTCTTCGTCACCGCCGGCAAATCCCTCTACAAAATCGAGTTGACGTATTGATTCCTACTGGCGCGAGCAGGTTTGTAACTACTGACCTGCGGTCAAGACGGGTATATTAGCCTTACGAAAATCCCTCAAATTTCTTGTTATCAAGGCATCTGCACCATTCTCAATAGCAGTAAAATACTGCAGGCAAGCGGCTGTGGTGATGTTAGAGCAAGTGCATTTTTAACTACAATGTCCTTTTATTAAAAACAAAGAATTGATTTTTACCCCTATCATTGCTAGATATTTGATCCATAAATTTTACGGGCTTTTTAAATTCCAGCTTAATAGTGGATTTATTGTCAACTATTTTAATTCCTGAAATTGGATAAGACATAGTGTCACATTCTTTACAGTCTAACAAGGGTGTCAATTCTCCAATTTTAAGAACTATGCCATTACTTAAGTAATATAGATGTAAAACCGAAAGATGTTCATACTCTATCGACCAAATAACAAGAGTGTCTTTTGAGGTTTTTGAATTAAATGCATAAATCATTGACCCATAAGCAGAACATTCTGCAGAATCTATCAATTGTATATTTGCGTTTGAGCATTCTAAATATGAGTTTTCAAAAGCAGAATCGTTTTTTTGTGTATAATACTCCCTAAAAATCATACCACTGGTTAAGCTTAATAAAAACGATTAAATTTGACCAATTATGACAACAAGGAAGAAACACAGTGCAGCCTTCAAAGCCCAGGTGGCAATCGAGGCAATCAAGGAAGCAGAAACGCTGAGCGAACTGGCCAAGCGATTTGATGTCCACCCACAAATGATCTCCAACTGGAAACGAGAGTTCCTAACCCGTGGAGCAGAGATCTTTTCAACCAAGGCTCCCGACGAAGAAGCAGCCAGCCGGGAAAAAGCTTTGTACGAGAAAATAGGCCGTTTGGAGGTTGAAGTCGATTTTTGCAAGAGGGCCTCAGAACAATTGGGGATACTGAAGTCCTCAAAAAAATAGTATCCCCTCGATATAATTTGAGCCAACGACGCCAGTGTGAACTGCTTGGATTGAATCGCAGCATGCTGTATTACAAGCCTGTAGAAGAAAGCCAAGCAAATCTTGAACTGATGCGCCTGATGGATGAAGAGTTTATTGAGCGTCCAACAAAAGGCGTTTTGGGGATGGTTGATTATTTGGTTGGTTTGGGCTTTTTGATTGGACCCAAACGCGTGAGAAGGTTGCTCCGAAAAATGGGCATCATGGCTCTTTATCCGAAACGGAACCTGAGCAAGCGTGGTTTGGCAAAGTACATCCATTCCTATAAACTGCGTGGTTTGGAAGTCACTCATTCGAACCATGTTTGGTGCATTGATATCACGTATATCCCAATGAAAAAGGGATTCCTGTATTTGACGGCCATCATAGACGTGTATAGCCGGTATATTGTTGGCTGGGATATTTCCAACTCTTTGGATGCTGAAAACAGCCTGAAAGTGCTTCGTAAAGCGATATCTGATCATGGCAAGCCGGATATCGTAAACTCTGACCAAGGATCTCAATTCACGTGTCCATTATGGGTTGAATACCTTGAAAAGCAAGAAATCACAATCAGCATGGACGGAAAAGGCAGAGCTCTTGATAACATCTGGATAGAACGATTTTGGCATACGATCAAACAAGAATATGTTTATATTTGCCCGGCAGATAACGGAAACATGCTACGAAAGGGGTTGAAGAAGTACATCAACTATTACAACAACCGACGACAGCATCAAAGCCTTGACAGAAAAACACCCTTTACCTGGTATGAGTATGCTGCGTGATTCGTTTCCATTCCAAACAAAGGTAGCGCCTGATCCGGAACCCGTCAAGGCTGTGACAAGCGACCTGAAGGTCGGCCTTGACAGAACCCGACTCAGACACAAAGAGTGGTTTACAATGGCAACGAGCTAAACTTAGAAACGAACATCAGTGGTCTGATAGATGGGGAGTAGAAAACTTCTCCACGATTTGAATTCAAGTATTCACCTGTAAGAAGTTACTAATGACAAA
>CAYPLF010000036.1:0-24150 GCA_964411555.1 uncultured Bacteroidales bacterium
GGTCTCCATGGGCACTCTGGTTGAGGTTCATGAAGTCCATGTCGATTTCATTCCAAGGAATGGTTTCGTTGTACTGGGTATGCAGGTGCAACAATGGTTTCTTGTAGTCCATCAAACCGTGGATCCACATTTTGGCCGGCGAAAAGGTGTGCATCCAAGTGATGATACCCACGCACTTGGTGTCACCGTTGGCATTGCGCATGATTTCAGAAATTTCAGACGAAGAATTGGCGGTACCTTTGTACACAACCTTGATGGGCAGATTGCCGGATTCGTTCAATGCCTTGACCATTTCAGTGGAATGGGCATCTACTTTCACAACAGCGTCGCCTCCGTAGAGCAATTGGGCTCCGGTGACAAACCAAACTTCCAAATCTTTGTAATTCATAGTTGTTTAAATTAAATGGTAAATATGTATCGATTCATTTATTTCGATTGACCGTAATAGGCACCCGGGCCGTGTTTGCGGAAGAAGTGCTTCTTGATCAGGTGCTTGTTCATGGTAAGCTTTGGGTTGACTTGAAAAGCGATGTGAGCCATCTTGGCCACCTGTTCCATGACCACAGCGTTGTGCACGGCATCGTGGGCATCCTTTCCCCAGGAGAACGGACCGTGGTTCTTCACCAACACGGCAGGAACATGATTGGGGTCGATGCCGGCGAAGCGTTCCACAATGACGTTGCCGGTTTCCTGTTCGTAGGCTCCCATCACTTCGGCTTCCGTCATATCGCGCGTGCAAGGAATGTCCTGGCTGAAATAGTCAGCGTGCGTGGTCCCTATGCTGGGGATGTCTTTACCGGCCTGGGCCCAAGCAGTCGCATACGTGGAATGGGTATGGACCACCCCTCCTATTTCGGGAAATGCCTTATAGAGGACCAAATGGGTGGCCGTATCGGAAGAGGGTTTGAGGGTACCTTCCAGCACCTTTCCATCCAAATCCATAACCACCATATCGTCAACCGTCATGGTTTCGTACGAAACACCCGAAGGTTTGATAATCACGATGCCTTTTTCGCGGTCGATGGCGCTGACGTTGCCCCAGGTGAAAATGACCAGGCCGTGATGCACCAGTTCGAGGTTGGCCTCAAATACCGCTTTTTTTAATTGATTGATATCCATATTATTACTTTAATATATAGCATAAAATTGGTGCACTCATTGTTTTTAGAGCGCAAACGTAAACCCTTCTTCCTTCAGGCGTTCATACGACGCCATGTTGAACGTATACAGGAAAGCCCCCCTGCGCGACGAGTTCTTGTCCTTTTCTTCCGAGCGTTCCAAAAAATGGATGCTTTGAAGTTTCTTCCTGAAATTCCGCTTATCCAACTCTTGTCCGTAAATAGCTTCATACAACGCCTGAAGCTGGGGTAAGGTGAACTTTTCCGGCAACAGGTTGAAACCGATGGGCTCGACGGAAGCCTTGCGCCGCAATTGCCGAAGTGCTTCGTGCACCATGTCCTCGTGGTCGAAAATCAACGGGGGCATCTTATCGATGCTGAACCAAGTCGCGTTGTGCTTGGAAAGCAGGCGGCTGTCAAAATTGTCCCTGTTGATCAGGGCATAATAAGCCACCGACAACACCCGATCGGCCGGATCACGGTCTAATTTTCCAAAAACACCAATCTGATCCATAAAGATGGAATCCAGACCGGTCAGTTCAAACAAAACCCGCTCAGCTGCCTGGTCAATGCTTTCCGACTGGTTCAGGAACCCACCCATCAACGACCATTCACCCAAACACGGATTGAAATTGCGCTTGATGAGCAGCAACGTCAATTCCCCTTTGTGGAAACCGAAGATAATGCAATCGACGGCCACCAGGAATTTATCGTTGTTCTTGTAAAAATTGCACATATGGAGAATAATTCGTGTAAAAATAACACTTATAACGCATCGCATACTGCATAGGTGTATGTTGTACAACATAATTAACATCCATTATATATAAAAAAACCGGAGCCAACAATGACCCCGGTTTTTCAATACGATACGGTACAGTTTACCAAAAGAAGGCGTACAACGCGATGACGACGACACAAATCCCCATGGCACCGAAAAAGAAGCCCTTGTCGGTCGTAAACAATTCCGGTTGGAACGAATACGCCTTGTCGTCTTGTTTGGTACTGTTGGCATTGGTCAACAAGATGATGGACAAGAAGGCCAACATGGCACCCAGGAAATAAATGGATTCAAAACCAATGTTGGCATATGTTTTACCAAACAACAAGCCCAACACAAAGCAAACAGCTGCCACAACGACAAATCCAATACCGGTAGCGTTAAGGCTCTTTTTATTCGTACCAATCAATCCTTCAGCCTGAACTATGTGCTTCTTGTCGGTCAACGACAGCGTCACGGCAATGGCCATCAAGAGCATACTGACATATCCCATCCTGAGAAGGAAGGGCATTTCAGGGAACGCAATCTTCATGGCAATACCGATGGGAATGGTGAAAATGGCTGTCCACAAAGCGGCACGGTTGGTGGCCTTTTTCCACAACAAGCCCATACCAAACACCACGACAACACCCGGATAGATGAAACCGGTGTATTCCTGGATGTATTGGAAAGCCTGGTCAAGACCACCCAACAGCGGTTTGGCGGCAACAGCGGCAACGACCAAGGCAACCAAGGCCGAAATACGCCCAACCTTCACCAGTGTTTTTTGGCTGGCTTTCGGGTTGATGATGGTATGGTAAATGTCCATCGTAAAGATGGTGGACGTACTGTTCAACATGGAAGCCAGCGAAGATACGATGGCGGCGACCAAAGCAGCAAAAGCCAAACCACGAATACCGTTCGGGGCAAAGTTGGCCAACAGCCAGGGATAGGCATTGTCAGCTTTGGATATCTCACCTATCGTTTGCGCCTTGCCCATAAATGCCTCGGCAGCCATCTTCAACTCCGGATTGGCATACAACACATAGGCGGCAATACCGGGAAGCACCACGATGAGGGGAATCAGAATCTTCAAGTATCCGGCAAACAACAAACCTCGCTTGGCTTCTTTCAAGTTCTTGGCGGCCAAACCCTTCTGGATGATGTATTGGTTGAAGCCCCAATAACCCAGGTTGCTCAGCCATAAGGCACCCACAATGACAGTAATGCCCGGCAAATCCTTGAACACATTGAATACTTCACCATTATCTTTCACAGCCATCGTACCTTCCTCGATAATCATGTGGAAGTGTGAAGTTCCTTTGGATGTACAGAATTCGTACAAGCGTTCCAGTCCGCCCATCAGGCTGCCTTCGCCCACCGCACTGATGGCAACACCGGCGGTAATCAAACCACCACCGACCATGAAAACTACTTGCAACACATCGGTCCATGCCACCGCTTTCAACCCACCGTAAATGGAGTAGATGCCGGCAAACACGAACAAACTGATGATGCCCCACATGACGGGCACGCCCAAAATCATGTTCATGGCCAACGCACCCAACCAAGCTACGGAAGTCAGGTTGACAAACACGTACACCAGCAACCAGAAGAAGGAAAAGAAGAAACTCACACCCGTACCGAACCGTTCTTTGGCCAACTGAGGGGTGGTGAATATTTTCTTTTCCAGCATGACCGGCAAGAGGAATTTGGCAACCAGAATCAGGGTGACTGCGGCCATCCATTCGTAGGCAGCAATGGCCAACCCAATCCGGTAACCGGAACCCGACATGCCGATAAATTGTTCGGCAGAAATATTGGCGGCAATCAGGGAGGCACCGATGGCCCACCAGGTCAACGTGCCACCGGCTAGAAAGTAATCCTTGGCATCTTTTTCCTTACCCTTCGGGGTACGGGAAAGCCAAAGACCCAATCCGACGATCAATACAGCGTACACTGTAAAGATGATGAAGTCTAAGGTGGAAAAACTTACGTTCATGGTATTGATTTAAGTAATTTTGGTATTGATTTTCAGAAAAATGCGTTTATAAGCAAACGTGGCACAAACCGTCAGGCCAACTTTCTCGACCCGTCACCGATTACGACATCGTACACCAGAGGCAAATGTCCAAATTTAGCCTTGAACCGCTGTTTGGCTGTTTCGATAAACATATCGTACATCGTTTCCTTGACCAAATTGATGGTGCAACCGCCAAAACCACCTCCCATGACACGTGAACCGGTCACACCCAGTTCACGGGCACAGTCATTGAGGAAATCCAGCTCTTCACAACTCACCTCGTACAAGCGGCTCATACCATCGTGGGTGAGGAACATGTTGGCCCCTACCCGTTCGTAATCGCCCTTGGTCAAGGCATCACAGGTATCCATCACGCGCGCGGTTTCTTCGATGACGTATTGCGCTCTCATGAAGTCCTCCTCGTTTATAACAGATTTAACTGTAAGAAGCATGTCCATGGTAGCATCACGCAAAAATTCCACCTCTGAGTGGTAATTCCGTATGGCAGCTACAGCGGTTTCGCAAGAATGACGGCGTTTGTTGTAAGCCGATGAAGCCAATTCGTGCTTGACCTTCGTATCGAGCAACACAAGTTTGTACCCTTTGGGGGCGAATGGATAATAGGTATGTTCCAACGAACGGCAATCCAGCAACATCAAATGGCCGGCCTTTCCAAAAACGGATGCAAACTGGTCCATGATGCCGCATTTCACACCGCAATAATTGTGTTCCGTGGCTTGACCGATCAGCGCAAGTTCAAACTTGTCCAGACCGCAGGCAAACAAGTCATTCAAAGCAAAAGCGTAGGTGCTTTCCAGAGCAGCGGAAGAAGACATGCCTGCACCCAAAGGTACATCGCCGGCGAACGCCGTGTTGAAGCCTTCCAGTTTGGCACCTCGTTTAATCATTTCGCGGCACACCCCAAAAATGTAACGGGCCCAACTGGCGCGGGGAGCATCCTCCTCGTTCAGTCCGAATTCCACATAATCCTTCAAATCTATGGAATAGGCCCTCACCTTTTTAGTCCCATTTGGCTTGATTTCAGCAACCATGCCCTTGTCTATGGCACCAGGAAACACAAAACTTCCATTGTAGTCGGTGTGCTCTCCAATCAGGTTGATGCGTCCCGGGGAGGCATACACCGAACCTTGTGAACCATCAAAATGCTTAATAAACCGACTACGGACAAACTCGATATCCAACATAACTATTCTTTATCAATCAAATGAAAGAAAAAAGAATGGAGTTCATATTCATAGCTCCATTCTTTTTTCCATTTCCAAAACAGGTTTGTTTTATTTGTTTACAGCGGTGGCAATGCACTTGTTACAGGTGCCAATCAAGCTGGAGCAATCACCTTTGAATACACCAAACTTGTACACACAATGGCTGTAATACGTTTCACCTGGACGCAACTCAACAGAAGGCCATTCCGGTTTGTTGGGGCTGTCGGGATAATGTTGGGTTTCCAGGCACAAACCCGTGCGTTTATTATAAACAATGCCTTTTTTGCCCGTTACCGAACCATCCAGGAAGTTGCCGGTATAGATTTGTACACCCGGTTCATCGGTATAGACTTCCAATGTGCGGCCGGAAATCGTATCTATTACGAAACAGGCAGGAATGCTGTCAGCCCTGTTTTCGTTCAACACATAGTTGTGGTCGTAACCATTGCCGTTCTTCAATTGTTCAAAGGTGAAATCGTCGATGCGGGCACCAATGCTGGTCAATTTCATGAAATCCATGGGAGTATCCATAACCGGGGCAATTTCACCCGTAGTCATAAAAGTGGCATCAACGGGTGTATAGTTATCAGCTGCAATGCACATCATATTGCCGGTAATAGGATTTTCGGGATTACCGGACAGGTTAAAATAAGAATGGTTGGTCAGGTTGATGATAGTGGGTTTGTCAGTAGTGGCTTCGTAAGCAATTTCGATGGCGTTGTCATCGGTCAACGTATACGTAGCCTTGCAGGTCAATGCACCCGGGAAACCCATTTCGCCATCTTGAGAAACATAGGAAACTTCAAGGCTTTGTTTGTTGATTTGCTTGATGTCGAACATTCTGTATTGGAAGCCTTTGGAACCACCGTGCAGACTGTGGCCGAAGTTGTTGGTATCCAATTGACATTCAACTCCATCAATGGTAAACTTGCCTAGATTGATGCGGTTGCCGTAACGACCGATGAACGCACCGAAGTCAGTCTTGTTGTTCAAATAACCGCCTATGGAATCAAAACCCAACACAACGTCTCCGAATTCGCCGTTTTTGTCAGGAACCATGATGGAAACGATGCGGGCACCATAGTTGGTCATACACACTTCCATGCCGTTTTTATTGGTCAACACATACAGGTCATTCTTTTTTCCGTCAATTGTGACTTGAAAATCAGACCGCTTCAGTCCGGATTTGGTGACGGACGATGTACAAGCGGAAAAAAGTACGGAAACAACCAGAGCCGCCAGTGCAACGGCCTTTACAGACGATAAGCGCATGTTTTTCATAGGTTAGTAGTTATGGTGATACATTAAAATCGTAAGCGTAAAATTAAGGCTAAAAATTAGTGGATTACCCATAAAAACTATGTTTTACAACATATACTAACGGTCAATCCTGATATCCAGCGGGTTGGATTTAATCATATACTGATTAGACAGATAGGCAAACCATGCCTGATCAGATGCAATTCCCACCTGTTCACGGACAGTTCCGGAAAAATAGCGGAACGTTTCCCCCTGCATGTAAAGCGAGATGCAAGATAGCTGATTATCAACTACTTTCATTTCGGCCAACCGGTTCAGAAAAACAAGACCGACATATTCCCTACCCGATGATGGTTTGTTGAAAGCCAAACCGACAAATCCTCGTTCGGGGTTACCTTGTTGGGTATAAGAAAGAGTTTGAAGGGTGGTACCGGTGGCCAGTCTAAGTTGAGCCGTATCGCCGGAAAAGCGGACGGAAAGTTCATCCAGGTACGAACCCTTGTCCAGTGTCACTTGAATTTCTGCCGTCAACACATGCGAACCGTAGCAGACCGAATCGTAATACAGTACAAACGACGAACGAAGAGCACCTTTATCCAATAGTTTAAAGCGGTCGTAGTCGCCCAACGTCCAAATGGAGTCTTCACTGTACGGAGCAAGGATACCGGCTCCGGAAAGTCGCTCCATGCAATTTGTTTCAAAATCGTCACCAATAGGGTTTATTCCGACCAACTTTTCCGGAGAACCTTCCTTCACGGTGAGTACCACTTTTCTGCCCGCCTTTACCGATACAGGAAACACGATAGACTGCGGTTCCGGCTCACCTTTATAGATAAGCTGAATCGGCAGTTGCTTACCGGTGGAATCCAGTACAACCACTTTAGACGGATCCATTTTTTTCAATTGACACAGGCACACTTCCACCAATTCATCCTGCCTGTCTATTTCCGACAGGTTCATAATGGTGATCTCAGCTTGTTTGTTACAAGAAACCAATACCAAGAGCACCACAAAAGCAACTGCCAAACGTTTCATCATGGTCGTATCAATTGGGTTGTTTACCGATGTAGGCCAACAGCCCACCATCCACATACAAAATATGTCCATTCACAAAGTCGGATGCCTGAGAAGCCAGGAAAATGGCAGGGCCTTTCAAATCTTCGGGAACACCCCACCTGCCGGCCGGTGTCTTGGAAATGATGTATTCATTGAAGGGATGCCCCGGCGTGCGCAACGGTGCCGTTTGAGGGGTGGAAATGTAGCCCGGGCCCAAACCGTTCACCTGGATGTTGAAGCCACCCCATTCTGAAGCCAGGTTCTTGGTCAGCATCTTCAATCCGCCCTTGGCGGCTGCATATGCCGATACAGTTTCACGACCCAGCTCGCTCATCATGGAGCAAATGTTGATGATTTTACCTGCTTTTTTGGCTATCATCCCGGGAGCCACCGCCTTGGAAACAATGAACGGACCTATCAAGTCAATGTCGATCACTTGTCTGTATTCGGCTGCAGTCATGTCTACGGCAGGAATGCGTTTGATGATGCCAGCGTTGTTGACCAGTATATCGATAATGCCCACTTCTTTATTGATGCGGGCAATCATGGTGTTTACCTGTTCTTCGCTGGTCACGTCGCATACATAGCCATGAGCCTCAATGCCACAACGTTTGTATTCGGCCAGTCCGTTCTCCACCAAAGCAGGCCTGATATCATTGAAAACAATGGTGGCACCAGCCTCGGAAAAAGCTTTGGCTATGGCCATTCCTATGCCGTAAGAGCCACCCGTTATCAGTGCTATTTTATCGTTGAGAGAAAAATCAACCATAGTTTTAGAGGTATTATGTGTGAATCCACCTATTATATATAGGTGTCAAACTTTTTTTCCATACACTTGAACACAAAGTTACGTCATTTGTTTATAGGTTTAGCCCGTTCACCCCAAAATTATGCCATTTCTCCGTATTGACTTTTTCTCCTTGACTCTTCTATCCTATCTTTGCACAGTCTTTGAGGCTTTGAGTAAAATATTTACCGACATACGTTAAACCATTCATAGAAAAGCTCATCAAAGCACAAAACAAACTAAAGAAGGTTTTAGTATCGGTTCAGAATTCATTCATTCATGATTAATAGAACGTATATGTATCGCAAATTGGCATTACTCTTCTGTGTGTCTGCTGTCAGCATCGCTGTCAGCGCCCAGCAAACGGTTACAGGTAAGGTATTGGACAAAGACAACGAAGGCGCTATCGAAGGAGCCGGTGTGGCTATTCTGAAAAAGGCCGACTCGACTGTTGTCATGGGAACACAGACCGATAGTCGCGGTCAGTTCCAGATTTCTAAGGTTAAAGATGGCAGTTACCTTGTACGAGTCAGGGATGTGGCTCACGTAGAAACTTTCGCACCGTTGGAGGTTGCCGGAAAAAACGTGATTATGAAGAACATCATGATGGAAGTAAAATCAACTGAACTTGATATGGTTACGGTTGAAGGGATTGCCGCTCAGATGGTGGTTAAAGGTGACACCATCGAGTACAACCCCGCTGCCTTCAAACTGGCTGACAATGCCGTGGTTGAAGACCTGTTGAAGAAACTGCCGGGTGTCGAAGTTGACAACGACGGTAAAATCACGGTCAACGGCGAAGAAATCAGGCGTATCCGTGTGGATGGCAAGAAGTTCTTCGACGAAGATATGTTGATGACAACCCGAAACATGCCTGCCGATATTGTTGACAAGGTACAAGTACTTGATTTGAAATCAGACCAGGCCAGATTGACCGGTTTTGAGGACGACAACACCGAACGCATCATCAACTTAACCATTAAAGAGGGTAAAAACAAAGGTGTATTCGGAAATGCAACTGTCGGTGGCGGTATGGATATAAAGAGCAAGGAACTGCTTTACAACACCAATGCTTTTGTCAATGTATGGTTGGGCGGAATACAGCTCGCAGTTACCGGCGGTGCCAACAACGCCAATGTTGCCCGTTCAGGCCGTGGAGGCATGAGTGGCGGCGGCATGTCAGGCATGGGCGGTGGCCGTCAATCAACCGAGAACCTCGGTCTCAATCTCAACACAGAAATTGGAACCAGGGCAGTTGTGGGAGGAGACGCATCGTACAATCATTCCACCTCCACATCAACCTCTTTTTCTGACCGCTACAGCTATGCGACGGCAGGAACCACCGAGACTGTCGGTGACAACAACAGTGACAGGACCAACAACTCGGCCAACATGAGGGCTGAAATGGAATGGACACCTGACTCCGTTACCACTCTTATCTTCCAACCAAATGTGAACGTCAACTGGTCAAAAAGCACCAGTGGGGGACTCAGCGATTACTACGATGTAGTTACAGACTCGATGGATGTGGTAACAAAAACACACATCAGTAAGAATAAGACCAGCAATGAACAAAACTCCGTTTCAAATGGTGGTGGTCTTTCCTTGACATTTAGCCGCAGGTCAGCTGTCAAGAGAGGTCGTTCGTTGACGATTTCCACATCGGGCTCCTTCAGCAACAGTGATAATGATGGTTACCAAAATAACAGAAAAGAGACCTACAGGCCCAATGGCGACACCCTCGTTACCTTGGTAGACCAGTTAACGCAAGGAAAATCAAACAGTTACAACGCAAACGTCAATGTGTCTTTTGTGGAACCCCTCTTCAACACGAACAACTCCCTGCAATTAAGCATACAGTTGCGTACCAATGGTTCGGAATCGGAGAGCATGAAATTCAATAAGGACCCATTCGGTGTATATAACAGGTTAGATTCGACGTACAGTAACATTTCAACCAGTTCGCGTTCCAATGAACGGATTCAGTTGACGTATCAATACAGGGAAACAAACAGCCGATACAACTACAGCTTTGGTATCGCTGCCGATCCCTACCAGACCTATACCAATGCGAACTATTTCAAAGGTACTGACCGTGTGGTCAATGAAACCGGCATCAATTTCTCGCCGAATGCCCGCTTGCGTTACAACCTGATACCCACAACCGGTCAAACAAACGCCATGACCGGTGGAAGGAACAGGTCTTATGTGGAAATGAGTTACAGCGGAAGCACACGTCAACCATCTCCCGAACAAATGCAACCCGGTAAGAACAACAGCAACTTGATGAGTGAAACCGTTGGTAATCCCGATTTGACACCTGAATTCTCGCAACAAATGTCATTCTCGTTCTCACACAACAATGCGGAAAAGATGTCCAATATCACGGCTTCAGTTAGCGGTAGCTTTACGCAGAATGCTTTGGTCAGCAACTCCATCACGGATGAAACCAGAAAGACCTGGAGACAAACGGTGAATGTAACCGAAGACATTCCTTTCAGTACAAATGCCAGCTTTACGTTCAATGCCCCGGTTTTCAAGAACCGTTTGCAGTTCAACTCGAATACGTCAGGAAACTTTGCTCAATCGTTCAATTATTCCGACCAAAGTGGAACAGAGAATCCTTTCGCGGATGCTGACAGCACCGTACTTCGCCTGGCCGAAAAGGGTGTAACCAACCGTTGGGGTGCCAATGAACGAATCAGCCTCACGTTCACCACAGACTGGTTGGAAATTGGAGCAAATGTCAACATCAGATACTCCGGTTCACAAAACTCATTGAACGGCAACAAAGTAACGGAAACGTTTGACTTTACTCCCAGTGGAAACCTTAGCTTGTACCTGCCTTACAGTTGGGTCATCACAAACGACTTGGGTTATACAGGCAGAAGTGGTTACGGTTCTTTGACGAAAAACGAATTGATTTGGAATGCGGTTATTAGCAAACCCATCTTCAACAACCTTGGAACACTTTCACTGAACTTGTATGACATTTTGCAACAGCGTCAGAACATCAGCGAAAGCGTATCGGAAAACTCCAGGTCGTTCAGTCGTTCCAACACGTTGACTTCCTACTTCATGCTTAGCTTTACCTACCGCATCTCACAATTTGGTGGTGCTGGTGGTGGCCGTGGCGGCTTCGGCGGCGGCATGCGTGGTGGCATGCGTGGTGGCATGGGCGGCATGGGCGGCATGGGCGGTGGCAGGTTCTAACCTCCAACCCTAAAACCCAACCCGTTTTACAGCAACAATCTACTCCTCACTATAAAAAGAGGCTGCTTGAATCAAGCAGCCTCTTTTGTTGTGTTACGCAACCGTAATGGTGATTCCGTTCACACCAACCACATCGCCCGATCGGATCTTGGCACGTTTGCGCGTTTCCAACTCACCGTTCAAGGTAACCTTCCCTTCCAACACCAATGACTGCGATTCGCCACCGGAATCGGCTACCTGGGTTACCTTCAATAATTGAATGAGGGGAATGAACTCATCCCCCTCCCTCAACGTAAATACAATCGTTTCCTGTTTCATGACATAAAGGCTCATAAGGCCTTCACCAAGTTAGCAAAACTGGAAAATCATGGTTTCTTCCCACACGTCACCCGGCTTCAACATGCAATCGGGGAATCCGCTCTGGTTGGGACTGTCCGGAAAGTATTCGGGTTCCAGGCAGAAGGCCTGGCGAACGCTGTAGGGCTTGCCTTCCAAGCCAAGGTATTCGCTGTTCAGGTAATTGCCACTGTAGAACTGCACGCCAGGCATGGTGGTGAACACGCGCAGGCAAATGCCGGTAACGGGAGATGTCACCTCGGCCGCCAGCGCCAAATCGCCGAAAGCTTCTTTGTTGATGACAAAGCAGTGGTCGTAACCGTTTCCATTCACCAGTTGTTCTTCGCCGCTTTCAATATCCTTACCAATGGGCTTGGCTTTGGAAAAATCGAAGGCCGTACCTTTCACAAAACGAATCTCACCAGTAGGGATGGCATCGTCGAAAATGGGGATGAAGCGGTTGGCATTGATGTGCATCTTATGACCCAGGATATCGCCTTCCCCGTTCAGGTTGAAGTACGCATGGTTGGTGATGTTGATGGGCGTTACCTTGTCACAGGTAGCCGTCACCTGCATGCTGAGTTCGCAGGTCTCCGACCAGGTAAAACGTACTTCCACTGTAGCGTTGCCGGGAAAACCTTCTTCCATATCCTTGGAACGATAACTGAGCAACAACGATTCACCCTCGATGGCAGCATCCCACAACTGGACGTGGAAGCCTTCCAGGCCACCGTGCAGGCTGTTGGGACCATTGTTGGTGCCTAAGGTATACGTGTTGCCGTCAGCCACAAAACGGCCACGGGCGATGCGGTTGGCGTAGCGTCCGCAAGTAGCATTCAAGTAGTTTCCATCTTTCAGGAAACCCTCAACGGCATCGTACCCCTTTATGACCGAGGTCATCTTGTTGTTTTGATCGGGAACCAGTATGCGCACCAGTCGACCTCCATAGTTGGTTACTTCGGCTACGGCACCGATTTCATTGGTAAAACGGAACAGTTTGGCAGAACGCCCATCGGGTAATTGTCCGTAAGGCAGTGTTTCAATGGTAGTACTCATAATTAAATAAATAGTTGGTTATAATGATTGTATATATTTTCAGCACGATCAGACTATTCCTCCAGTTCATACAGCAACTCATCTTTCACAAAAGGCACATCGTCCGGTTTGATGCCGTGGTCGAACAACACCTTCACATCTTTTTGGAACAAGTCCAGAAACTCGGGAAGCGGAATGTGGGTAGCCCGTATGCCTTTCTTGTACAGTTCGATGGCCTTGAATGGAAATCCCTTGCACCACTCCAGATGGCCTGCATTCAGGTAATCTTCGATGGAAGGCGTATGTTGTAGTATCTTTTGGTAATAGGTTTGAGCCTGATCGTACTTTCCGCACATCAGGGAACACCAGGCTATGGGTCGCCAGGTTTTCAACGATTCTTCTGAAAGGATCTCAGCCTTGAAATAATGCTGCAAGGCCTTGGCATAGTCACCCGATTCAACCAGAGCATGCCCCATGTTGAAGGTCAATAACAGGTCGTCGGGTGCCAGTTTTATGGCTTTTTGGTAATACTCAAGCGCCTTTAATGGGTTCTTTTCCAATCGGTAACAGGCAGCAATGCGTTTTAGCGTCCACAGACTATCGGGGAGTACCAGGTCAGCTTGTTGATAGGCTTCCAGGGCTTCTTTCCGTCGGTCGAGTTGTTGCAGACAAAAACCTTTTTTCTGCAGCAATTCGGCATCGGAAGGGTGTTTCACTATCAGTTGGTCCAGTACGGCCAGGGCGTTTTTAAAATTCTTCAGTTTAAAGAACAACTCACCTATTTTCCGCAGGAAGTCTTCCCGTGACAAATAGGCTCCCAAACACGTGGTACCGAACAGGTTGAGAGGAAACGAGAATAAATTCTTGAAATCGCGTTTTCGGATATGCAGGTTGAAGAAACGGTACAAATCGTGAATATAACGGTTTGAAACCTGTTCCTGCTTGTATCGGGGATTCATGGCCGCCTCCGTTTTTTTGAATTCCTCGTAGTTTTCGGTTTCAGCCCCCAGGTTGTTCGCCATCGAGCTGCGGTAATTCGGGGGCAGTTGCAACACGTTGAAACAAAAAGAATACTTGTCGGAGGAACACAGGAAACCCGAACGCAACACCATGTCGATAATGGCCGCACCCTGGTTTTGTCCGTTAAACAAATCTTTCAACGAAGAATGGGAAGAATAGAAGGGCAAAAACCAATTAGAAAGCTGTTGAAAGAACGGATAAAACTTCTGTCCGGAAAACGTGCTCATATATACATCGATACCCTCCATCTGCATATCGGAAAACTCCTGCATCTTGGCTGAGAACCCTGGATTTTCCATCATATTTTTCCATTCAGGGTTAAAATCCTCGTTGGCATCGTCGCCTTCATCCTGTTTCAGCTTTTCCTGGATAGCCGAACCAAAGCGGGTCATCTCAGGCAGAATTTCTTCCTGCATCTTCTTGGTCACCTTGTCCGTATCTTTCGAGCGGATGATTTGGAAACACACACGTTCCACAGCCGTTTGCATGCCTTCGATTTCCATCAAGGCTGCCCATTTCAAGCCAATAGCCGGATACAGGTCCAGGCGCTCGTCATACAGGTACAGCACAATGGCAACTGCCACCAGGGCGCGTTGAGATACCTCAGGTTCCTGGTATTGGCACAGGTCAATGAGCAATAAAATCTTTTCTTCGTCAAACAGGTGAAGCAGGGCCAGCAACAAGGCGGAAACAAACAGGGCTTTTTCATGGTCCAACACATCCATGTCCGCAAACAGTTGCTTGTAATCGGGCAAATCCTGCTCCGACCAGTTTCCCGAAACCAACAGCCGGTTGAACACCTCCGACCCTAACCGTTCCCGCTGACGGCTCAGTTGGTCTATTTTTTCGTTTCTTGTTGCTTCATCTTCTATAATTTCGGCCAACACCAATTCTTCCACCCGTTTCTTAAAATCTTCCCTTAGTACATTCAAATCAGGTGTTTCTACAATCCGGGAGGCTCTTATAGCATCAAAGTACAACTGGGGGGAATGCTTGCTCATCCACAGGTGAAACGACTCATCGGCCAAATCCAAGGTTCTGCGCTTCAAATCGGCATAGACCTTTTCCCTTCCAGGATCGGGCACGCCTTCCAACCTGAATTTCAACAAATAGCGGTAGTTGCTTTCCAGTTCGTTGAGTTGGTCGAACGCCAATCCAAAACCGTTTTGCTGAATCAGGTAGCTCAGGTTGACAAAAGCCTCCCTTAGGTTGGTATGTACAATCTGCCCGATGATACGCTCATACAAATTTACTACTTCAGATAAGGTCATGGTTGCATGTTTCTACTCACAAATGTACACCATTTTTTTGGTGAACATAAGCGTTCTTCCCTTGAAATAGTGTAAATTTGCAGGTCTTAACACTACACAGTCCACATCTCTTCATGAAGCACCTACGCAACTTTTGCATCATCGCACACATCGACCACGGCAAGAGCACGCTGGCAGACCGTTTGTTGGAATATACCCACACCCTGTCCATCACTGAAAACCAGATGCTGGACAATATGGATCTGGAAAAGGAACGCGGCATCACCATCAAAAGCCACGCCATCCAGATGGAATACACCTACAAGGGGTCGACATTTCTGCTCAACTTAATAGACACCCCGGGGCACGTGGACTTTTCCTACGAGGTATCCCGCTCCATAGCCGCCTGTGAAGGGGCATTGCTCATCGTAGACGCTTCACAAGGCATCCAGGCGCAGACCATCTCCAACCTCTATATGGCCATTGACAACGACCTGGAAATCATTCCGGTGCTCAATAAGATTGACTTACCCAGCGCCATGCCCGAAGAGGTGGAAGACCAGATCATCGAACTGCTGGGCGTAAAACGGGAGGAAATCATCCGTGCCAGCGGTAAAACAGGCGAAGGCATCGAGCAGATTCTGGACGCCATCATCAACCGCATTCCCGCTCCTTCCGGCGACCCGGAAGCGCCGCTTCAGGCACTGATTTTTGATTCCGTGTTCAATTCATTCCGGGGCATCATAGCTTATTTCAAAATACTGAACGGTACCATCCGTAAGAATGACTTTGTCAAGTTCTTTGCCACCAAGAAAGAATACAATGCTGATGAAATTGGCGTATTGAAATTTGACATGTCTCCCCGCAATCAATTAAGTTGCGGCGATGTAGGCTATATCATCTCCGGCATCAAGACCTCTAAGGAGGTTAAGGTAGGCGACACCATCACCCACGTGAAAAATCCCTGTAAAAAGGCCATCGAAGGCTTCGAGGAAGTGAAACCCATGGTGTTCGCCGGGGTTTATCCCATCGATGCGGAAGATTTTGAGGACCTGCGTTCTTCGCTGGAAAAACTGCAGCTCAACGACGCTTCCCTAACCTTCCAGCCTGAATCGTCATTGGCTCTAGGTTTCGGCTTCCGGTGCGGTTTCCTGGGCTTGCTCCACATGGAAATCATTCAGGAACGCTTGGACCGGGAATTCGACATGGACGTCATCACCACGGTACCCAACGTACAATACCTGGTCACCACCAAAAAAGGGGAAGTACTGGACGTACACAATCCTTCCGGATTGCCCGACTTCATGTCCATCGAAAAAATTGAGGAACCCTACATCCGTGCTTCGGTGATTACCACCACTGAATACCTGGGCAACATCATGACCTTGTGTCTGGGCAAACGGGGTGAGTTGGTGAAACAGGAATACATCAGTGGCAACCGGGTGGAAATCTTGTTTGACATGCCACTGGGCGAAATCGTGATTGACTTTTACGACAAGCTGAAAAGCATTTCGAAGGGCTATGCTTCCTTCGACTACCATCCCAATGGTTTCCGGGAATCCAAACTTATCAAGTTGGACATCCTGTTGAACGGGGAATCGGTGGACGCTCTCTCCTGCCTCACGCACGTGAGCAACGCGGAAACGCTGGGACGTCGCATGTGCGAGAAGCTGAAGGAACTCATCCCACGCCAGCAGTTCGACATTGCCATCCAGGCGGCCATCGGCGCAAAAATCATTGCCCGTGAAACGGTGAAGGCTGTCCGCAAGGACGTAACGGCCAAGTGCTACGGGGGTGACATTTCCCGTAAGCGCAAGTTGCTGGAAAAGCAAAAGAAGGGCAAAAAGCGTATGAAACAGATTGGCAACGTGGAAGTGCCTCAAAAGGCCTTCCTGGCTGTATTGAAGCTGGATTGACGTCTTTTTTCTGCTGGATCCGGGTATAACTTTATCTGCTGTACATCAACCTAAACCGTGAAACCATGCATTTTCTGGAATTGGTAAAAAAACGGCAAAGCGACCGCTCGTTTGATTCGAACAAGGCGGTTGAACCGGAAAAGTTGGACTACATCCTGCAGGCTGCACGCCTCGCTCCTTCTGCCTGTAACGCGCAACCGTGGAAATTCATCGTGGTGACCGATCCTGACTTGAAGGAAAAAACGGCTGTTGCGATTTTCGACAAGGGTTTGAATCCATTTGCTGCCCAGGCGCCTGTGCAGATTGTCATCGTGGAGGAGAACCCTAATTTTACCTCTAGCATAGGGGGAGCCATCAAGCGGAAGCATTACCCGCACATGGATTTGGGCATTGCGGCCGCGCATCTTACCTTGGCTGCTGCTGAACAGGGTCTTGGTTCCTGCATCGTGGGTTGGTTCAACGAGAAGAAGCTCTCTTCCCTGCTCGGTATGCCTGCTTCCAAACGTCCTGTCCTGGTGGTCTTGCTCGGCTACTCCACGCAATCCACCCGCGACAAAAAGCGCAAACCCTTCAACGACGTGGTTTCGTTCAACAAGTATTGAACGACAAACTAATTATCCCGTACCATTTATTTGTTTTCGTTCGGGGTATAAACAAAGAAATCGTTATTCAACGAAAAGGAAAGACGAAAGACGGTTGGAATAAAATACAACTTCTACTGAAAATGATTTCTTGTTATTGATCACGTCAATCACGCACAATGGAACAGCCGGAAACTGTTTGTGTACAAACGTAACGTCCAGGCCGTCGGATGATATGGTATAGGCATAATTTTTACCCAACGCTCCTGTTAACCAAGTAAAGGCATTGCCGGCCTCCTGTTTCATGGCATTCAAATCCAAATCCTTGTTCACAGGCAAGTGAAATTTGGCATGCTCCGGACCCTTATCAACTATGTAGGAATTTGCAAAGGCAATTGACAGACGATCTGCTTTGTATGTAGATTCCAAGGAGTCGATTTTTTCACCCTTTATACCGCTGAAATCCTGTGTAGCCTCGCCCAACAGTTCAACAATGATGCTTGAATAACTGGATGTATCCGCTTCATTTTGTATGTAGGAATACTCCTTGTACATGGTTCCTTTCTGAACCAACGGGTACACAAACGACAGGTTATACGTGTCACCTTTCTTATTCGCTTCCAAATAACAAGCCAACCGGTTAAAACGGTCTTTTGCCTCCCATAAGATCCAATAATTCCAAGTGTCTACTTTTTCATCAACGTTACTCTGTGCAAAACGAATGAGGGGATAATCCGACTTGACCTGTTTTCCAATTTTCTGCACGTAAGCGTTCAGTTCAGCCATACTGTTGAAATCGCCAAAATTTGACCTGAATCCAAGCGCATCTGATTTATCACCAAACAGAGTGGCTTTTCCCTTTTCAAAATATGAGTCCTTCGCCCCTTGTACTTTAATGAGAGATGTATAGACGCCAGGGCTGTCATTTTTCACAGGCCCCATGAGAGGTGTGAAATCTTTACTTTTTAGATTGAGGGCATTTATCGCCTTTCCCAGACTCATCTCCTGAGCCATCATGCTTGAAAACGTCATCAAAAGGGCAACAAGCATTCCGAGATACTTCATGTCAGTGTGTATTAAATGACGCAAAAGTAAAACATTATGCCAACACCTCCTACCCCTAAACCAAAAACTATGAATTTGCTTGAATTATTTAACTCACGAATCACTTCATCCCAAAAACAAGTGGAAAGAAAAAGGCAACCAAGAACGTCCAGACCGCATAAATAGGAAGATAGCGGGAAACGGTACGCCCTACCACATCAAAGTCACTGCGTTTGAACGCCACCTTGAACAAATTGACCGTAATCAAGACAAGGTTCCCAAAAATCAGGAGATTGGAACCTAACACGGCTGTTCTGTTTGGAGTGAAACCGAATTCACCCAAGCGGTACAGGATGGCAGACAATGCTATGCCGTCTACCACCATTGAAACAACAGACAGGGTTAGCAGCATCCATACGCCATACCCTTGACGCTTCACATGGGACGTTTCAGACACCGTAAATACGATCAACACCATGACGCCAAGCAACATCAGGTTGAAGACAAGCAGGAAATCCCTGTCGTTGTAAGGATCCTTGCCCGTTACGACAACGCTGATCAAGAAAGCTACCAATGTGATCAACACCAGAGGGCTGAAAATACCGGCGATAATGGGCGCAATTTTGCGCGTCAAAGCCGGATAATGCTGAATGATACAGGTGGAAACAATGGGTGCCGAAACCAAGCCCAAAACGACGATGTAATCAACATAAAACTTAGTAATATCCATTTCGATGGCAAAGAAAATCCCTATCGTCATACCAGTCAGAATAACTCCGGCAATCAAGATAAGTGCCGAAAGGATGGCGATATCACCGTTGTACTTGAGGTAATCCATGCGCTTCGAAAGATCCTTAGCATCAAAACCCATAAATATTAACCCATACAGACACCACAAAAACAAGGGCAAATGAAGACAAGCCAGCGTGATTGAATAGCTGTGAATGGGAGATAAAGTGCTCATGTTGAAAGGTGGCAACAGATTGATGTATAAGGCAGACGCGGCAAAAACAATCAAGGAAACAATCAGGTGTTTGATACGCAATTGCTTGCTCGTCAGAAATATATAAGCCGACATGCCCAAAATAACAATGAGCCCCGCATTTTTTTGGTAGAAATTGACGTCAAGCATCTCGATTGACGATTCTCCACCAAATAATCGGGGAATCTTCATCAGGAAGCCCGTTACCAAACACGTAACTATCAGAAAAAGAACATCCTTTTTTTGAACACTTGTCTTCAATTCATTCACTTGCGTTTCCATATCTGTTGTTTTCTATTTGTTTATCAGTAATTGTTCAATAGCTCGTATGTGTTTCTTAAACGCTTCAATCCCGTCCGGCGTGGCGATGTAAACGGTGTTGGGTTTCCGGCCCAGAAATTCTTTTTGATAGCTGATGTAGGCACTTTTTTCCAACGATTTCAAGTGGCTGGCCAGGTTGCCGTCGGTGACATCCAGCAACTCCTTCAACGCGTTGAAGTCCATCCCCTCGTTGACCACCAATGCCGACATGATGCCCAAGCGCACCCTGTTTTCAAAGGCCTTGTCCAAATCTTTCAGCACTTCTTTCACTGCGCATCCCTCTTTTGCATCCAAAACCCATACCCCATCTGAACCAAGCCGAAGCCAACCGCCCAGATCAGCAAACCGTATCCGATAAACAGAAACGCTAACAATCCAAGCACTATTTCAATGATACCCAAACTCCGGATGTCCGACAAGGAATACTTGCTGGCATTCACCAGTGCCAACCCATAAAACAACAAGGTAACCGAAGGAAGCATGCCCAAAAATCCCTTCAACAGCAGCATCAAGGCAAACAACCCACCAGCCACCAGCGGAATCAGCAAATTGACCAGCAGGCGTTTTGTTTGCATATCCCAGGCAGGAACGTGTTGCTTAATGGCCCGTTTTCTTGTAAAGAACACCGCGCTGAAAACCGACACCACCAACGTTCCCGTGACAATGAGCAACAAATCACGCAGCATGCTACCCGAAAGCTCAACCGCCTCATACACCAAATAATCCGCGTCTTGAAACACCACCCGGTAACCCAGGAATGCACCCACCAACGCAATCAGACCGGTAACTATCCCCGACCACCCACTCAATGAAATAAACCGTGCCGACCGATTCATCACCGCTCGAATCGTCTCCAAATCTTTCACATATTTTTCTTCCATATTCAAAAGTACTTTGTTTTGCAAAGTAAATAAACAAAACTCAATCTGACAATATTCCTTATATTTTTTTAAAAAATATTAGATGGAAGCCACAGTGAGTCTCTCTGAACTACGAATGGTAATCAAGGTTATACTTTTTTCTACATAGAGTATCAGTAACAGCTCTATCTCAGTAATTCATCAAGTTTTGCTTTAACTTCTTCAGCCGTTGGATTAATGGCTACTATTTTACCGTCTTTGTCAATTAAAAAGGTGCTGCCGCCTGAATTTCCCAATCCATATTTTTCCCATATTTTACCGGCATCTTCCAATTCGATCAGGTTCAGCCAAGGATAGCCATCCTTTTTTGCAGCATTGATTCCTGCAGACAATTCACCTTCCCTGGCAATTCCAACAACGGTGAATCCTTTGTTTTTATACGCCTCGTATACCGGTATCATACTTATGGCATGTCTTCTACATGGGCCACACCACGATGCCCATAAATCAATCAAGGCAACTTTTCCCTTGATTTGATCTGACAGCTTTACGGCATTACCTTTAAAATCAGGTGCGGTAACATCAATATACGAACCTCCAACTTTGACGGTAGAAAAACCGACAATCAAGTTCTCCATTTTAGTAGTATATGGATGTGATGGGTATTTTTTTGAGTAAACAGTATGAAACAATTCAATATACTCCGGAACATCTTCTTTATCATTATTACCGGCTTTCCTCATCTTTTCCACCAACATGCCATACGACATAACCGATTGATTCTCTTTCAGATAATTCTGTTCCCATTTTCTAAATGCCAAGGATAACGCTTCACCTCTCTTTTCCAAATCAATCGCTTCAGGTGTTAAATCCTCACCGGACTCCTGCATGTTACGAATCAAGGTGAACAAACTATCATTCTTGGTTTTGTCTGTCGTTTTCTTTCTCTGTTCACGAAGTTCTTTAAAACGTTGCGAGTAATACTTATCGGCAGCAAGCAAACTATCATATTCTGTACGGATACTCTTAAAATAATCATTCTCATAAGACAAATAGTTCATGAGTTCCTTATTCTGTTTTCCTCCTTTAACAACAGTCAACGGATAGTTGTCTTTGGAATATAGTTTAAACTCAACCGTATTTGAATCAGTAAAGAATTTAATGGGACTCCAACTACCATTCATATACTCATCATAGAAAGTCAGTTCATACGATTCCACATAATCACAATAAAGTACGTATTCAAATTTACCCTCTCGAATGGGAATATACGTTGCAGAAACACGCTTGTCACCACCTTCTTTTGTCAAGATCAATCGGCTACTTTGTGGACGGTCGATGACTTCTCCTTTTAACACACAGCGAATGGGTAGTGAAGGTGGCTGAGTTTTAACCGTTTTAATACCCGTAATTTTGAAATCCCCTTCATCCTCTCCTTCAATAAAATCGAATGATTTTTCCTCTTTCTGTAACGGTTCTGCATACAGCTTAAAAGAAATATTTCCTGATTGAGGCATGGTGGCCTTTTCATCCAGCGTATAGCCTTCAGATCTCAATACCCTATAAATATGTCCAGATGTACCTTTTAAATAACTTTTTGAAGAGATTGAAACCCAGGCATCAGGTCTTGTAGAACCATAAAAGTCACAATGCAAAATTGTTATGGAATCTCGTAATTCCAACTTACTGATTTCAAATAGAGTCGTATTGCTGTTTTCAAAATCGAGTTGCTCAATGATCACTTGCTGCGCATTGCTTACAGTAGAGAGAAGCAATAATCCCATAATCTGTACGATGAACTGTCTTTTCATTTTTTATGGTTTAATTATCAATTCCATACCCCAGACAATACCTACTTATGATCAGCAAAACGCCACCAGGCCAACGTACCAACAAAGCCCACAACACTTGTGAGGACAAGAATCACATAACTGACAAAGCCCAATTGCATGCCTTCAGTACCAGCCGGAACCGTATAGACACCGGGAATGGCCCAGGGGAAATAAGCGCCAAGTCCAACCAAACCAATAAACTGAGCCATCACCATCGTCAGGATAACAAAACCCAAGGCAGCAATCACACCCCTACCATAGCTGGCAAAAAAAGCAACCGGTGTGCACAGAAACAAGGTGAGAAACGATGCCATAAAGAATTTAGCGGTGTATGTAGAAAGGAGGTGCGGTGACCAACCGGACATATCGATGAATTGCCCCACCACAAGAGCCACCGCATACAAAATAATCGCCAGTACAGCACACCAGAGAATCACCACCATAAACTTCGCAACAACCAGGGAAGAACGGGAGATTGGCAAGGCAAGAATGTCCTTAAGGGTACGGTCGGTGTGCTCACGACCAAACACCCAGCTGCTCACAAAACCGAAACCAATATACCCCACTGACGTCATGGTGAGTAGCAGCAACTCAAAATACCCAGCCCAGTCACTTCGCCCAATCATGGTTGCTTTCGTTCCGACTATACCCAATTTGGCAGCCAGTTCCGGATGCTTGGCAACAAACATCATCAAACCCAACATCAGGGGAATGATGCAAAAAATCAACACCGAAATCCAAACGATCCGTGACCTCCGGAGTTTGATGCACTCTGTTACAAACGCTGTACCCAGACTGTTCATTTCACGCCTCCTTCCATTCCAATGGTTCTAAGGAAATACGATTCCAAGCCTTCTTCATCCACTTGCAACAACGTTGGCGGACACCCCCCATTCACCAAGAGGGTGGCTATCGCATCGGGTTTTTGTATAGCCCGCTCATCGGTCAATTCAAGTACACCATTCTTGCCTTCTCCCACCGAATAACCCTGTTCAAGCAATAGGGCCCGTGCTGCAGGCACATCCGTCGAGTTCAGCAACAGACGCTTCCTGCAAAGCGTTTCCAATTGCTCGGCATCCACCTCTTGCAACAAGACACCTTCATGAATGATGCCAATGCGCGTAGCAAACCGAGAAATTTCGCCCAGTATATGACTCGAAATAAAAATGGTGACCCCATGATTGGTAGCCAAATCACTCAACAACTCCCTGATTTCATGAATACCGGCAGGATCCAACCCATTGGTAGGCTCATCCAACAGCAAAATATCCGGCTGATGAATAAGCGCCTTAGCCAACCCAAGCCGTTGGGCATTCCCAAGCGACAAATCCTTCGCCATCCTGTTCGCATAAGCGCCCAACTGAAGTTTCTCAATCACACGATCCGTTGCCCCCTTATCCGAAATAAACCGCAGCCGCCGTATGATTTCAAGATTCTCATACACCGTCAAATTAGGATACGAATACGGAATCTCAACCAACGAACCCACCCGCTTCCACAACGCCGTATTGTCCGCATACACCCGCTCAC